>DASRCS010000236.1:0-5961 GCA_035652995.1 Pyrinomonadaceae bacterium | reverse complement strand
GCGGCGGCGTGTTGACGGAAGGGAACTGCGGCGTGGCCGCCTCCTCGCGCCCGCGCTCCGCTTCTCTGAAACGGCCCGCGTCCTTCGCGATGATGAGTGGGAGCTTGACCGTGAAGGTCGAGCCTTGCCCCGCGCCGCCGCTCTCGGCCTCGACCGTGCCGCCGTGAAGCTCGACGAGGTGGCGCACGATTGCGAGTCCCAGGCCCATCCCGCCGTGCCTGCGCGTGTACGAGCCGTCGGCCTGGCGGAAGCGCTCGAAGACGTGCGGCAGAAAATCAGGCCCGATGCCTTCGCCCGTGTCGCTGACGATGATCTCGACGTGCGACTTGACGCGCTCAAGCCTCGCCTGCACGCGCCCGCCGCGCGGCGTGAACTTCACAGCGTTCGAGAGCAGATTCCAAACGACCTGCTGCAAGCGCTGCGGGTCGCCTGCGACCGGCCCCGCGTTCGGGTCGAGCAGCAGTTCGAGCCGAATCTCCTTCGCCTCCGCCGCGGGCCGCACAACGTCCGCCGCGGCCCCGATCACGTCCACGAGTTCGACCGGCTGAACTTCGAGCCGGAGCTTGCCCGTGATGATGCGCGACACGTCGAGCAGGTCTTCGACGAGCTGGTTCTGCGCGCGCGCGTTCCGCTCGATCACGTCAAGCCCGTGCGAAATCATCCCCTCGTCAACCATCCCGCGGCGGAGCATGTTCGCCCAGCCGAGGATCGAGTTCAAAGGCGTGCGCAGCTCGTGCGAGACGGTGGCGAGGAACTCGTCCTTCATGCGGCTCGCCGACTCGGCGGCGGCGCGCGCCTCCTGCTCGCGCGCGAGCAAACGCTCGCGCTCCTCTTCGGCGCGCTTGCGCTCGGTGATGTCGCGGAAGTAAGCGGCGAGGCCGCCGTCGGGCGCGGGGAATATTCTGTTCTCGAACCACTTGCCCCACGGCTCGTAGAAGCTGACGAATTCGACGGGCGCGCGCTCGGACGCGGCGCGGCGGTAGTTGTCTTCGATGTCGGTGCCGACGATGTCGGGGAACGCCTCCCAGATGGACTTGCCGAGAAGCTCCGCGCGGTTCAGCCCCGTCTGCTCGGCGGCGGCGTTGATATAGACGTAGCGCCAGTCGCGGTCGAGCGCGATGAGGGCGTCGGTGATGCTCTCCCAGATGTCAATGATCTGCTGCTGCGCCTCACGGCGTATGCGCGCGAGTTCGAGGTTCGTCCTGACGCGGGCGAGCAGTTCGCGCGCGGCGAAGGGCTTGACGAGGTAGTCGTCCGCGCCGGCCTCGATGCCTTCGACGCGCGACTCCTCGCCCGCGCGCGCCGAAAGAAGGATGACGGGGACGACGCCCGTCGAAGGGTCTTCGCGCAGGGCCTTGAGCAGCCCGAAGCCGTCGAGCCGCGGCATCATGATGTCGGTGAGGACGAGGTCGGGCGGGCGCGTCTGCGCCGAGGCGAGCGCGGCCTCGCCGTCGGCGACGGCCTCGACTTCGTAGCGCGCGCTCAAGAGGCGTCGGACGTAATCGCGCATGTCGGCGTTGTCGTCGGCGAGAAGGATGCGCGGGCGCTTCGCCCCGTTCTCCTGTCGCTCGCGGCGAAACTCGAACGCCTGGCCGACCGGAACTGCGCTCGGAGTCGAAGAGTCCGGCGACTCGTTCGGCAGCCAGCGCAGCGCCTCTTCGACGAACGCGTCGGCGGCGAGCGCCGTCGAGGCGAGAGTGCGCGCGGGCTGTGTGCGCTCTGCCGGCAGGTGCGACTGTCCGAAGGGCAGCGTGACGATGAACGCGCTGCCCTCGCCCGGCTCGCTCTCGACGCGCACGCTGCCGCCGTGCAGCCTGACGAGTTCCTGCACGAGCGCGAGGCCGATGCCCGTTCCCTCGTAGGTGCGACCGCGCGCGCCCTCGACGCGGTGGAAGCGCTCGAAGAGGTGCGGAATCTCTTTGGCGGGGATGCCGATGCCGGTGTCGCGCACGGTCAATTGCGCCGCGCCGTCCGCGGCCCGCAGGGAGACTTCGATCCCGCCCTCGAAGGTGAACTTGAACGCGTTGGAGACGAGATTCAAAACGACCTTCTCCCACATCTCGCGGTCAACGAAGACAGGCGCGGGCAGTGGCTCGCAGTCAATCGAGAGGCGGAGTCCGGCGCGCTCGACCGCCGAGCGGAAGACGCTCGCGAAGTCGGCGGTCAGCGTCGCGAGGTCGGTCGGCTCGAAAGTGGCCTGCACGCGGCCCGCCTCGATGCGCGAGAAGTCGAGCAGCGTGTTGACCTGCCGGAGCAGGCGCATCGCGTTGCGGTGGACGACTTCGAGCTGCCCGTGCTGTTCGGGGCCGAGCGCGCCGCGCGGCTGTTGCAGCAGGTCTTCGAGCGGGCCGAGCATCAGCGCGAGCGGCGTGCGGAACTCGTGGCTGACGTTCGAGAAGAAGGCCGTCTTCGCGCGGTCGAGTTCGGCGAGAGCCTCGGCGCGGCGGCGCTCTTCGTCGTAGGCGCGGGCGTTGGCGATGCTCGCGGCGATCTGCGCGGCGACGAGTTCGAGGAAGCCGCGGTAGTCTTCGTCGAACAGGCGGTAAGGGTTCAGCCCGACGACGAGGATGCCGGCCTCGCCCGCGCGGCCCTGCGCGGCAATCGGCACGACGGCGGCCCGATGCGGCGGGCGATCCCACGCGCCCTTCGGGAGCGCGTCGCCGAAGGCGCTCAGGTCTCGGACGAGTCGCGTGCGGTTCGTCGAGAGGACTTCGGCGAAGGGCCAGGTTGTCTCGGCGTCAATCGAAGCCTCTTCGGGCGCGAAGCTGTGCCCGCGCTCGACGCCGCTGCTGCGGCCCGCGAGCACGACGCGGCGCGCTTCCGACTCGACGAGATAGAGGAGCGCGAAGGGCAGGTCATGAGGGTTCGCCGCGAGGCAGCCGGTGCTCAGGGAGAAAGCCTCTTCGAGCGTGCGCGCGTCGGCGGTCTTCGCCGCAAGCTCGCGCAGAAGGGCCAACTGCCGCTCGCCGATGACGCGGCACGTGTCGTCCGTGTTGGCGCAGATGATCCCGCCGACGCTCCCGTCGTCGTTCGGGATCGGGCTGTAAGAAAAAGTGTAGTAGGTCTCTTCCGGGTAGCCGTTGCGCTCCATGATGAGGAGCTGCTCTTCGACGTAGGTGCCCTCGACGCCGCCCATCGCCGTCCTGAGCATCGGGCCGATGTCGTCCCAAATCTCGCGCCAGACGACCGAGGCGGGCTGGCCGAGCGCGTCCGGGTGTTTGCCGCCGACGATTGTCTTGTAAGGGTCGTTGTAGAGCTTGATCAGCTCGTCGCCCCAGCCGAGCCAGATGGGCTGGCGCGACGTGAGCATGATGCGGACGGCGGTCTTCAAACTCTGCGGCCAAGACTCGGCTGGCCCCAGCGGCGTGCGCGACCAGTCGAACGACCGCATACGCTCGCCCATCTCGCCGCCGCCGCTTAAGAAACTGGCGGCGCTGTTTGCGTCATTGCTCTCGGACAAACTCGAACACCTTTCAGCGGTCAGCGCCGAAGACGGCACGGCCCGCGCGTGTAAGACAATCGCGCCCCGCGAGCGGCAAGACTCGATTATGAAGATTAATGTGTCAGATAAATAACAGCCGCCGGGCAGGAGAATCAAGGACGCCCGCGAACTGAAGTCGCCGCCGCGTCGGGCGACAGGGGCGACCGCCGCCACTCGGACGAAGGAGAGCGCCGACGGCGAGAGCGATAGTCCGTTCTCTCGCGCATCAGTCCGACCAACCGGCGTCGTGTGCGAGCGAACTTTCGCCCAGTGCGGCGGTGAATTTCCGCAGCCGCGCGGGCGGGGGCGCGCGATACACAGAGAAAATCATCGGGCACGCCCTTTGCTTCGCGCAAGCATATCGAGCATTTGTCCGCCCGCGCGGGCGGGCAGGGTGTTTTCGCTTTAATTAATCAGCACTCCGAACAATTCATCCTACCTCCGAGGGGTATGGATGACCTCTTCGCTGCCTTCAAAGGAGGTTCTTAATGGGCAAGAGGATCATCATTGACCCCATCACGCGCATCGAAGGCCACCTGCGGATAGACGTTGAGGTGGACGGCGGGAGCGTCAGCGACGCCTGGGCATCCGGGACGATGTGGCGCGGCATTGAGAACATTCTCAAGGGCCGCGACGCACGCGACGGATGGCTCTACGCGCAGCGCTTCTGCGGCGTCTGCACGACGGTGCACGCCATCGCCTCGGTGCGCGCGGTGGAGAACGCGCTCTCGCTCGAAGTCCCGCCGAACGCGCAGTACATACGCAACCTCATCCTGATCGCGCACGCGCTCGGCGACCACATGATCCACTTCTACCACCTGTCGGCGCTCGACTGGGTGGACGTGGTCTCGGCTCTCAAGGCCGACCCGGTCAAGGCTTCGGAGATCGCGGAGAGCATCAGCCCGTGGCCGCACAACTCGCGCGCAGAGATGCGCGCCGTGCAGGACAGGCTCAAGAAATTCGTCGAGGCCGGGCAGCTCGGCATCTTCGCCAACGGCTACTGGGGCCACCCGGCGATGAAACTCCCGCCCGAAGTCAACCTCCTCGCCGTCGCGCACTACCTGCAAGCGCTCGACTACCAGCGCAAGGCGAATCAGGTCGTCGCCATTCTCGGCTCGAAGACTCCGAACATACAGAACCTCGCCGTCGGCGGCGTCGCCAACGCCATCAACCTCGACAACGACCAGACGCTCAACATGGCGAAGCTCTTCATGGTCAAAGACCTTCTGGACGAGGCCGTCGCCTTCGTCCAACAGGTCTATGTGCCGGACGTGTGCGCCATCGGCGGGATGTATCCCGAATGGCTCGGCTACGGCGCGGGCGTGAAGAACTATCTGGCCGTGCCCGACCTGCCGCTCGATACGAAGGGCGAAGAGTTCGACCTTCCCGGCGGCACGATCTTCGACGGCAAGTTCACGACCTTCAAAGCCATCAGCAGCTTCCACGACCAATACTTCAAAGAGGGAGTCGAGGAGTGCATCGCGCACGCCTGGTACGACGGCGACTGGACGCGCCACCCGTTCGACGAAGACACCGTCCCGAAGTTCACCAACTTCGAGGGGCAGGGCAAATACTCCTGGGTGAAAGCGCCGCGCTTCCAGGGACGACCGATGCAGGTCGGGCCGCTCGCGCAAGTTCTGGTCGGCTACGTCAGCGGGCACGAGCCGACGAAGCGCTGGGCCGACATCGCGCTCGGCAAAGTCTCCGAGGTTGCGAAGACGAAGGTCACGCCGGAGATGCTTCAGTCAACGCTGGGCCGCCACGCCGCGCGCGCAGTCCGCGCCGCGGTGCTGTCGGAGTTGGCCGCGAAGCACTGGCAACTGCTCGTTGACAACATCAAGAAGGGCGACGTGCGAATTTACAACAAGCCCAACTTCCCCGCGGGCGAGGTGCGCGGCTTCGGCTTCCATGAAGCGCCGCGCGGCGCGCTCTCGCACTGGGTCGTCATCGAGGGCGGCAAGTACAAGAACTATCAGGCCGTCGTGCCGACGACGTGGAACGCGAGTCCGCGCGACGACAAATCCGCGAAGGGGCCTTACGAGGCTTCGCTCGTCGGCAACCCGGTCGCCGACGCCGAGCGACCGCTCGAAGTCCTCCGAACTGTTCACTCGTTCGACCCGTGCCTCGCCTGCGCCGTCCACACGCACGACCCCGGCGGGCGCGAGATCGCCAAAGTGAAGGTGCTGTGATGAAAACTGCCAGACCTGCAATCGAAGACGAGGCCACCTACGGCCTCATCGGCGAGGAGCACGGCGTGCAACTGGCGCTGCTCGACGAGATCGAGAAGGCGGTCGCCCGCGGCGAAGGGGCGGGCGAAGTGGGCCACCTCCTCGACCACTTCGTCGAGCACGCCAACGCGCACTTCCTCTCCGAACAACTACTCATGCGCCACTCCGCATACGCCGCATACGAGCAGCACGTCGCCGAACACGACCTGCTGATGTCGCAGGCGCGGCGCTTCCTGAAGAACGTCGAGACGG
>DASRCS010000235.1:0-20278 GCA_035652995.1 Pyrinomonadaceae bacterium | reverse complement strand
GCGGGCAACCTGGGCGGCGGCGGCTTCATGATGATTCGTATGCGCGACGGGCGCACGACCGCGATTGATTACCGCGAGATGGCCCCGGCTGCGGCGACGCACGACATCTACCTCGATGAGCACGGCGACCCGAAGAAGGGCGAGGGCGGGTCGCTCCTCGGCTACCGCGCGGCGGGCGTGCCGGGCACGGTCGCGGGGATGGAACTCGCGCTCAAAAAATATGGTTCGGGAAAGCTGACGTGGGCGCAGTTGATCGAGCCTTCGCGTCGCCTGGCGGCGGAAGGCTTCCCGCTGTCGTACAGCCTCGCGCGAGGCATGAGGAACACGGACGAACTCGGACTCTACCCCGAATCGAAGAAGATTTACTTGAACGGCGGCAGGTTCTGGAACGAGGGCGACGTTTGGCGTCAGCCTGAACTCGCCGCGACCTTCGCGCGTTTGCAGCGCTTCGGCGCGCGCGAGTTTTACGAGGGGCAGACCGCGCGCCTCATCGCCGAAGACATGAAGGCGCACGGCGGACTCATCACGCTCGACGACATGAAGAACTACGTCGCGAAGGAGCGCGTGCCTTTGCGCGGGACGTACCGCGGCTTCGAGGTCATCTCGATGCCGCCTCCTTCGTCCGGCGGCGCGGTGCTGATCGAGATGCTGAACATACTCGAAGGCTTCGACCTTCGACGCATGGGCGCTTCGTCTTCGGAGCGTTATCACGTCGAGACCGAGGCGATGCGCCGCGCCTTCGCCGACCGCGCCGAGTACATGGGCGACTCTGATTTCGTCAACGTCCCCGTCGCCGGCCTGATTGACAAGGCTTACGCCGAGCGGCTTCGCAAAGGGATAAAGATGGAGCGCGCCTCGACGAGCGCGGAGGTCAAGGCGGGCCAGCCGACGGGCGCGGAGGACGAGGAGACGACGCACTTCACGGTCGTTGACGCCGACGGCAACTGCGTGTCGAACACTTACACTTTGAACGACACCTTCGGCTCGAAGGTCGTCATCAAGGGCACGGGCGTTCTGATGAACGACGAGATGGACGACTTCGCGGCGAAGCCCGGCGTGCCCAACATGTTCGGCCTGATTCAAGGCGAGCGAAACTCCGTCGCGCCGCACAAGCGACCGCTCTCGGCGATGACGCCGACCTTCGTGCTTCGCAAAGACGGCTCGCTCTGGTTCGCCGTGGGAAGCCCCGGCGGGCCGACGATCATCAACACTGTTCTGCAAGTCATCACGAACGTCGTTGACTTCGACATGAACATCCAGCAGGCGGTTGACGCGCCGCGCATACATCATCAGTGGCTGCCCGACGAGATCGTTTACGAGCCTTACGGCATGAGCGCCGACACCTTCCGCGCGCTCGAAGACCGCGGCCACAAGATCACCGACAGGCCGCGCTACATGGGCGACGCGCAGGGCATCATGATCGAGGAGAAGACCGGCGTCCGCCTCGGCGCGAGCGACCCGCGCGGCAGCGGCGAGCCTGTGGGCTACTGAATCTTCGTCGGAGAAATTCAGAAGGAGTCATCCGAAGTGAAAGCCAAAGCGGTTTCGAGAGCGTTTCTGCCGACAGTTGTTCTGTCTCTGCTCGCGTGCCTCTTCGTCTCGAATGCGAGCGCGCGGCGCGGCGTGCCGCCTGTGATTCGCGAGACGCCGCCCGCGCCCGCCGTGAAGGACGACGAGCGCATCGCCGAGTTACGCTCGCGGCGCGAGCGCGTGGCCGAGAAGATCGGGCCGAAGGCGATGCTCGTCATGTTCAGCGCCGAGCCGCGCGTTTACACGAACGACGTTGACTACGAGTTCCGGCAGGAGAACGACCTCTACTACCTGACCGCGCTCAAGCAGAAGGGCGCGACGCTCGTGTTGATGCCGGGCAACACGGGCGGCCTTCGCGAGATTCTCTTCCTGCCGCGACGCAACCCCGCGGCGGAGACGTGGACGGGGCACATGTACGGCCCCGAAGAGGCGCACCAGATTTCCGGCGTCAACGAGATTTGGGAGGCCAGGGAGTTCGAGCCGTTCATGCTCGCCATCCGCACGCGCCGCGTGTACAGCCCGAAGCCCGACGCCGTTCTGTTCTCATCTGCGAATCAGACGGGCGCGACACAGCCCTCGCCGAATCAGCCGTCGTCGCAAACGTCAACTCCGCAGGCCGCAGGCTTCGACACGCTCTTCAACGCGATGATGCAGAACGAGGCGACGCTCTACCTCGTCCTTCCTGACGGCGAGAACAGCCGCGAGTACAGGCAGGAGCAGGATTTCGCCGCCAACTGGGCGAAGGCCGCGACCGGTTTGAACGTGCGTTCGGCGTGGCCGATCTTCGCCGAGATGCGGATGCGGAAGTCGCCCTACGAGCTTCAGATGTTGCAGCACGCGGTTGACATCAGCATCGAGGGGCACGAGCGCGCGTGGGCCGTCGCCTCGCGCGCGCAGTGGGAGTACGAGGTCGAGTCGGAGATTGACTACACCTTCAAGCGGCGCAACGCCGACAACTGGGGCTACCCGAACATCGTCGGCTGCGGGCCGAACGCGACGACACTCCACTACGAAGAGTCGCAGGGGCGCGTCCATACGGGCGACCTAATGTTGATTGACGCGGGCGCGGAGTACGAGCATTACAGCGCCGACGTGACGCGCACGTTTCCCGTCAACGGCAAGTTCAGTCCCGCGCAGGCCGACATCTACAAAATCGTCCTCGCCGCGCAGGAGGCGGGCTTCAAGGCCATCAAGCCGGGCGCATCGCTGCCGGACGTTCACGAAGCGGCGCTCAGTGTCATCAGAGACGGGCTGTTCCGGCTTGGCCTCATCACCGACAAGAATTCCGCTCAGTACCGCGTCTGGTTCATGCACGGAACGTCGCACTACCTCGGCATGAACGTCCACGACGTGGGCGTCCGCTTCTCGAAGCTTGAGCCGGACATGACCTTCACGGTCGAGCCGGGAATCTACATCCGCCCCGACGCGCTCGACTACCTGCCGAAGACGCCGGAGAACGAGAAGTTCATCGCCGCCGTGCGCCCCGCGTTCGAGAAGTACCGCGGGATAGGCGTGAGGATCGAAGACGACGTGGTCGTCACGCGTGACGGCTACCGCAACTTGTCCGGCGCGCTGCCGCGGACTATTCCCGACATCGAATCGTTCATCGCGCGGGCGCAGCGCGAGGTTCGCTGACTCATTCGTAGCTCAAAGCATCAACCGGGTCTTGCCGCGCGGCGCGGAGCGCGGGGTAGAGCGCGCCGACGGTGCCGCCGACGAGGCCGATGGCGAGCGAGATGAGCAGCCATCTAATTTCAATGTCAACCGTGAGCGTCGTCATCCGCATGACGACGGCGCGCGCGCCGAGCGTCAGCAGTATGCCGAGCGCGACGCCGAGGATGCTGACGACCAGAGCCTCCTGCTCGATGACCCACGCGACGCCCGCGCTCGACATTCCGAGCGACTTCAACACGCCGATCTGCCGCGTCCGCTCCGTCACCGTCGTGTACATGGCGAGCAGGATGACGAGGACGCTGATGACCGAGGCGACGCTGACGACCACGTCAATGAAGACGTTGAGCGCGGGCACGCCCGTCGCGTAAAGCTCCGGCAGGTCGCGCGTGAAGATGATCTGGTCGTCGGGGAAGACCTGCCGGATGCGCGCGGCGACGGCGTCCTGCTCGGCGGGGTTGTTGCACGAGACAAGCACCGCCGTGCAGAAGCCCGCGCTCCCGACCTGATCCTGCATCGTCGAGAGCGGGATTTTGATGCGGCTCCCGCCGGGCGGCTCGTACACGCCGACGATGGTGAACTCTTCGCCGAAGACCTTGGCCGTGTCGCCGACCTTCGCCTTGTGCTCGCCGACCCAGACCGAATCGACAATCGCCTCCTTGCCGCCCTGGAACGGGCGGCCCTGCACGATGTGGAGGCCGGAGAGCTGCGCGTAGCGGTCGAACTCTACGCCGTCAATGACGCGCAGGCCGAAGCCCGTGTCGCTCGTGTCGGTGTGCTGGCCGATGGCGGCGGTGGCGCGCACGCCTTCGAGCTTCTGAATCTCGTCGGCGCGCGAGACGGGCAGGTTGAAGCGCTGCGTGCCGGCCAGCCCCACCGTGCCCGACGCGCGAATCATTATCTCCGCCCCGACTTCCGACTCGCGACGCCCGCGCTCGCGCAAGACGCCGTGCGCGAGTCCGACCGTGAACGCGATCAGGAGCACGCCGACGCCCACGCCGAGGATGCTGACGAAGGTGCGTGCCGGGCGGTGCGTCATGTTCGAGAGAACGAGGTTGTCCATAACTTCTCGCAGTCGTGGGTTACGTTGAAATAGTTTCCGCGTCGCGGCGGGCGCGGTGTGCGTGACGAGCGAAAGCAGCCCGATGAGCGCCCAGACGATCATCGAGGCCTTGCGGACGATGCCGATGGTGACGCCGGTCGCGACCGCGTAGCCGAGCGTGTGCAGGATGAATCCCGTGCCGCCCTCATAGACGCCGATGGTCGCGGGCACGAAGCCGAAGACGAGGTTAACGACCTTCGTCAGCGAGTCAATGATGTAAGCCACGCGCGCCGTCGGCTCGAAGCTGAGCATGCCGAGGATGATGTAAACCTCGGCGGCGGTCGTCACGTGCGCGCCGAGGTCGCAGGCGAACATCGTGAAGAGTGCGGCGGGGCGGTGCTTGTAGAAGTCATAGACGTTCGCCTCGACGCGGTGGAAGTGCTCGCGCTTCGACTCGAACCACGCGCGCTTGAAATCGCGGCGGATGAAGAAGTCAACCGCCCCCGTGACGGGCATCGCGTCGCTGACGACCGCGCCGGCGACGACGACGATGACGAGCGTCATGCCGGCGGCGATGGCGACGAGCGGGAGGCGCGCTCCGGCGGGCAGGTCGTAGGTCAGCAGCATGACGCACGCGCCGGTCGAGATGAAGAGCGCGACCGAGAGGTTGTAGAGGAGGTTGTCAACGGCGAGCGCCTGCACGCCGGAGGCGAGCGGCACGCGCTTGCGAAGCAGCGCGGCCTTCGTCGCCTCGCCGAGCACGGGGCCGGTGAAGGTGAAGAAGCTGATCGTCTCGCCCGCGAGCCGCGTCGTGAATGCCTGCCAGAAGGTGAAGCGTCGGTGTTCGGGCGCGACGGCGAGGCTCATCGAGATCGTGCGCAGCACGTGGCGGAGGCCGGCTATCGCGAGCAGCAGGAGGAAGCCCGCGCCGATCTGTCGCAGCGCGTCGAAGATGGGCGCGACGCCGACCGCGCGGATGAGGAAGAACAGGAGCGCCGCGCCGAAGACGAACGCGAGTATGTGGATGTAGAAGAGCCAGCCGCGACGCTTGCCGACGCCCGCGCCGGCGTCGGTCGTGAGGTGAATCTCCGCGTCGAGAAGTTCGTCGCGGTAGATTTCTTCGTTGTCGGGTCGAAGCGCTTTGGCCCCGTCTCCGCCTGCGAAGGTCAATGCCTTGCCTCCGTGAGCGTTGATCCAAAAATCATTTCGGAAACAATCCTCTTACCGCCCGGATGCGCTCCATCCGGCACGTTCAGACTGCGCCCGCGCGCACGTCTCGAAGTGTTCGGCGGCGGCTCGTGCGCCGCTTTCACAAGACACGGCGGCTCGAAATGCAAAGCCTGTTCCTGCGGCGCGATAAATCTACACGAAGAGAGGAAAGCGTGACAAACGAAGAACGAAAAAGCTCGACAGTTTTAAGGCCGAATTAAGGCCGACACGGAGTCGGGGCCGCCGACACTCCGACTTCAGTGCGGCTGGTTGGCGGGCGTGTGAGCGTCCTTCGCCTGTGTCGTGTTGGCGTTCGCGGCCTGTGCGTCCGCAGGCTCCTCGTGCTTCCAGCCCGCGCGTTCGAGCAGCGGGTAGGCGAAGCGGACGGGCACGGCGTAGTTCTGGTCGGGCAGCTCGGTGAAGGTCGCGTAGTTGACGCCGATGACGCGGCCCGACTGGCCGAAGAGCGGCGAGCCTGAGCCGCCGACGGCGTTGCGCGCGTCGTAAACGATGCTGCGGCTTTCGAGGTCTGTGATGTGCCCCTGCGTGGTGAGCGGCTTGATGTAGCCGCGGTCGGAGAGGTACGTCATCAGGCTCTCGACCGAAGCGCCGTAGCGCTCGCGTATCTGGTGCGCCTCGGCTTCCGGGATGGTCGCGAGCAGGCGGTCTTCGCCGCTGGGGTAGCCCATCATGACGACGGTCTTGCCGATGGTTCCGGCGTCGGAGTCGCGGTCGAGCGGGAGCGACGGCAGGTCGGCGGGGAGCGTCTGCGGGTCAATCGTGCCGACGGCGATGTCGTCGCGCGAAGAAGTCTGCCGGACGCGGATGACGAAGGGCGCGCGCACGCCCGGAAAGAAGGCGACGATGCGCGTGACGCGGAACTGCCCGTGGACGCTCGCGCTCAGGGCCTGCACGCCCTCGTCCGCAGTCCAGGGTTCGACGGCGAGGTGGCGGTTCGTGACGACGTAGCCCTCGCCGACGTGGAAGCCCGTGCCGACGAAGTCGCGGATGAAGGGCGGGCCGTTGCCCTCGGTCGTCAAGAGCGGCTGGTCGCCCTGCGTCTGAATCGTCTGCCCCGAATCGTTCGTCTGCGTTTCGGGGTAGCGGAGCGGTCGCCCGGTCGAAGGGTCGAAGAGCATGTACGAGCCGGCGATGAGACAGACGCCGTTGCCGTACTGGCTGCGGAGCCGCGGCGCGAGCGAGAGGCTGTCGATGATCTCCTGATTCTTGCCGGCGGCGACGTTCAGTTGCTCGTTCGTCTGGTTCAAGTCGCCCTGCAAACGCGCGAGCTGCTCGTTCTGCTTGTCAATCAGCTCGCGCCCGCGTCGCATCTCCGTGTAAACGGCGTTGCCGAGGTAGAGGACGCCGCCGACGAGGACGGCGACGATGACGAAGGCGATGATCTTCGTGCTCCAGTTGATCTCGCGCAGAAGCTCGCGCGAGAACTCGCGGAGGAAGACTTTGGCGTCGTCGCGGCGGGCGGTGGCGGCGGCCTCAATCGCGGCCTGCTCGATGAAGGGCGCGACGCTCGCGCGGCGGTTCGCGACGACCGCCGGGAGGTTGCCGACGGGGAAGAACTGCATCGCCACGTCGAACGCGCCGAAGCGAAGCTCGTCGCCGTCGTCAATCTTCGCGCCGCGCGCGAGCGGCTTGCCGTTTAAGGTGATTCCGATTTCGGGGTCGAACTCGCTGACGCGGAAGTGGCCGTTCTGCCGTGCGAGTTCGAGCAGGACGTTCGAGTCGGTCAATAGGTCTGTTCCGAGCCGGATGTTGCAATTCTCGCCGGGGCCGATGAGGACGCGCTCCTGCGAGAGCACCTCGGTGTGGCGCTCACTGCCCGCTGTGATGTGTACGACAAGACCGCTCGCCATCTGAAAGGCTCAGGACTTCCGCAAAGACTGAACGTGGCGAGCGCAAGGCGACCGTCACCGGGGACTACCGACGGCACTTGCGTTCGCCAACGCGAGCGATTTTATACTAACATTCCACGCACGGGCAAAGAGTTGACGAGGGGGCGGCGTTGTGGCCGGGCGTGATTCGACGATCCGGCCTCGCGCGCCGGGAAATCCAGAACGTCGGACGGCGTTCGTTCTCGTGGACGCGGAAAGGCGGCGGGCGCGAACAGCTTTACAGTGACGGTCAGGCGAGGAGAAACTTAGGCGCGCGGTCGAGCGTAACAGAGTCCGGCCACTTTGGAGGCGGCGCGTCGAAGGGTCGGATGATTCGCTCAGCCGCCGCGAGACTCGTACAACAAATTTTCGACAGGCGGGCATCAAACCAAGCGCGGCAACCTCTTCCCGCGCGGGCCGCGTGCCCGACCAACCGAACATTCAGGAGCTACCGAGATGCTTCGACACAAGGTAACAGTTCTACTCCTGTGCGCGCTCGTCTTCGCGCCCTTCGCGCGGGCGGCGTCGGCGCAGACGCGCGTGCCGCCGATCAGCCTGAAGGAGCGCACGCTCGCCAACGGCCTCAAGGTTTACAGCGCGCAGGAGCGTTCGAGTCCGACCGTCGCGATCCAAGTCTGGTACAAGGTCGGCTCGAAAGACGACCCGCCCAGCCGCAGCGGCTTCGCGCACCTCTTCGAGCACCTCATGTTCAAGTCGGCGCGCAACCTCCGCGACGAGCAGATGGATCGTCTGACGGAGGACGTGGGCGGCTGGAACAACGCCTCGACCGGCAACGACGTGACGAACTACTACGAGGTCGTGCCGTCGAACTACCTCGAAACCCTGCTGTGGGCCGAGGCCGACCGGATGAGCGGACTCAACGTCAACGAGACGAACTTCCACAGCGAGCGCGACGTGGTCAAAGAGGAGTTCAACACGAGCGTGCTCGCACCGCCTTACGGTCGCCTCTTCTACGACATCGACAAGGACTCTTACGCCGTTCACCCGTACCACCGCCCGACCATCGGCAGCAAGGAAGACCTCGACGCCGCGACGCTCGAAGACGTGCGCGCCTTCCACTCGACTTTCTACCGTCCCGACAACGCCATCCTCATCGTCGTCGGCGACTTCGACCAGGCGCAACTCGACGGCTGGATTGACAAATACTTCGGCAGGATCGCGAAGCCGACGACGCCCATCCCGCGCGTGACCGTGCAGGAACCGCCGCGCACCGCAGAGAAGCGCTACGACGAGACGGGGCCGAACGTGCCGCTGCCCGCGGTCGCGATCACGTACCTGACGCCGCCGGCTTCGAGTCCCGACGCCGACGTGCTGCGCGTCGCCGAGTCAATTCTTTCCGAGGGCGAATCTTCGCGGCTCTACCAGTCGCTCGTCTATAACCAGCAGGTCGCGCAGGAGGCTTTCGGCCAGGCAGACTTGCGTCAAGGCCCCGGCATCTTCGTCTTCGGCGCGATCCTCGCGAGCGACAAGAAACCCGCGGACGCCGAGCGCGCGCTGCTCGCCGAGTTGAAGAAGATGCAGGACGCGCCCGTCACACAAGCCGAACTCGACAAGGCCGTCAACCAACTCGTCGCCAACCAACTGCGCGAGCGCGAGACGAACAGCGGCAAGGCTTTCGCCATCGGCAACGCCGCCGCGATACTCGGCGACGCCAGCCGCGTCAACACGGACATTGAACACCTTCAGGCCGTGACCGCCGCAGACATCCAGCGCGTGATGAAAAAATATTTCACCGACACGAATCGCGTCGTCATCACCTACACGAGCGAAGCGCCGAAGCCCGCTTCCACGGGAACGGCGGAGACGAAGCCGTCTTCGACAACAGCCGACAAGGTGGCCGAAAGCGCCGCCCCGTGCGACGAAAAAAAGACAGGCGGTCTCGGTTGTTTCAAGTTAAGTTACGAGCCGCCTGCAAAACCTGCCGATGCGAAAAAGACACCTGAAGCAGACGTGATTCTTGACGTTGTCGTTGACGAACAGGGGAATGTAGAAAGAGCGAAAGCGAAGAGTGGCCCGAAGGCTTTACGCAAGACGGCTGAGGAAGCGGTGATGAAGTGGAAGTTCAGCCCAACTCTAGTGTCAGGCAGGCCGGTGAAGGTTGAAGGGACGGTCACAGTAAAATTCGTGCTGGATGATGAGAAGGCCGCGGCGAAGTAACTCGGCAAAACGGACAGTGAGGTGGACATGTCTCAAGTCAACACAAATTCTCGCAAAATGTTTGTCGGGCTACTCGGCATCTTTTTTCTAAACGTGTTTGCCATGTCGGTGGCGGCACAGCAGGCCGCGCCGCAGGAAACTCCGCCGCCGCCTTCAGCGCCTCGGCCCGTGAACGTGCCGAAGCCGGTCGAGCGCACGCTGCGAAACGGCCTGCGCGTCATCGTCATCGAGCATCACGAGACGCCGCTCGTCGTCGCGCAGTTGATGATTAAGAACGGCGGCGAGGTTGATCCGCCGGAATTGAGCGGCGTCGCCGACATGACCGCGTCGCTTCTGACGAAGGGCACGAAGACGCGCACCGCGCCGCAGATCGCCGAGGAGGTCGAAGCGCTCGGCGGGCAGTTGAACTCCGGCGCGGGCTGGGACGCCTCGCGCGCGACCGTCAACGTCCTCGCGTCGAAGACCCCCCAGGCGATGGCGATACTCGCCGACGTTGTCCGCAACCCTGTCTTCAAAGAAGAAGAGATTGAACGCCTGCGCCAGCAGTACCAGGACTCCTTGAGCGTCGGGATGAACAACCCCGGCCAACTCGCAAGCTGGGTCGCGGCGCGCGTGGTCTTCGGCGCGGATGCTTACGGCCACCCGATCTCCGGCACGCCGGAATCGCTCGCGCGCATCAAACGCGACGACATCGTTGCGATTCACGACAAGTATTACCGGCCCGACAACGCCGTCCTCGTTATCGGCGGCGACATCAAAGCCGCTGACGCTTTTCAAATAGCGGAACGGACGTTCGGTGACTGGGCGAAGCCCTCGACGCCGACGCCCGCGCCGCAGTCGAACGCCGCCGCGGAAAGCGTCGCGGCGGGAGCGCAGCGAGTCGTCGTCGTTGACATGCCCGGCGCGGGACAGGCCGCGGTTCTTTTCGCGCGGCGCGGCATCGCGCGCACAGACCCCGAATACTACACGGGCCTCGTCGCCAACTCTGTGCTCACGGGTTATTCGGGAAGACTGAATGAAGAGATACGAATCAAGCGCGGCCTGAGCTACGGCGCGGGAAGCTCTCTGCAAGTCCGCCGCGCGGTCGGCCCGTTCATCGCTTCGGCGCAGACGAAGAATCAGACGGGCGCGGACGTTGCTTCGCTGCTCGTCGGGGAGTTGACGCGCCTGTCGAACGAGCCTGTGGCCGAGTCGGAGTTGACGCCGCGCAAGGCGACGCTCATCGGCGGCTTCGGTCGCTCGCTTGAGACGACCGAGGGGCTTGTCGGGCAGATCGCCTCGCTCGCGCTCTACGGGCTGAGGCCCGACGAGATCAACAGCTACATCGCGAGCGTGCAGGCCGTCACCGCGCCGCAAGTCCAGAAGTTCGCGGGCGCGCGCCTCGGCGTCAAGGACGCCGACATCGTCATCGTCGGCGACGCCAAGGACTTCATCGAGCCTCTACGCAAGCAGTTCCCGAACGTCGAAGTCATCAGGCGCGACGATCTCGACCTGAACAGCGCGTCGCTCCGCAAGTCTTCGGCGAGCGCGACGAAGTGACGACGGGCGGTTGAGCGCGAAGCAGGAATTGAAAGGAAGAGATTTGCGATGACAGTCAAACGCGCCCTGATTTTTGCGCTGCTCGCGGTTTGCGTCGCGCAGTCTCAGGCCGACGCGTCGCCGGTTCGATCTTCGCAGCAGGACGACGCGGCGAACCCTTTGAAGATTGACTCGGCGACGGTCGCGCAGAAGCTTTCGAGTCCGAACCCGCTCGAACGCCGCGCCGCCGCCGAGTACCTCGCGCGCCTCGCGGCGGTCGAGCACCGGAGGCTCGTCGAGGGCTATCGCCAGCAGGAGAAGGACTCGCGCGCGCGCCTCGCGATGGACTGGGCGCTCTACCGCATGGGTAAGAACGAGAGCCTCTTCGCGCTCGTCCACGCGCTCGACGAGAAGAAGCTTGCCGACCAGGCGGTCGCTTACCTCAAACAACTCGAAACGCCCGAACCGCTCTACGTCTTCTTCGGGCACGTCAACGGCAACACGCAGATTCGCCTCTTTGAAGCCCTCGCCGCGGTCGGCGATGCGGGCACGATTGAACGCATCAAGCCCTACGAAGAGTCAACAGACCCCGGCATCGCCGACGCCGCCAAGTTCGCCGAGCGCGAGATCAACATCCGACTCCAAGAGACTCCGACCGTCGAGCCTAAACGCCCGCGCAAAGTCGGCGACACGGACGACGACAACAAACCGCCGCGCGACTGACCCTGCAAAAAGGCCGACGAGTTTGCTCACCCCTTCGCCTCGTGTTTTTGACTTCGACACTCCTTGTGTGTAACTTGCGGCTGAATGCACCGAAACCTCCGCTCGTTCCTCGAACTGCTCCGGCGCGAACGCGCCATCGTCAACGTCGAGGCGGAAGTTGACCCGTACCTCGAACTCGCCGAAGTTCACCGCCGCGTCATCGGGCGCGGCGGCCCGGCGCTCCTCTTCAAAAGGGTGAAGGGCAGCCGCTACCCCGTCGTCACAAACCTCTTCGGCACGGTCAGACGCATCGAACTCGCCTTCGGGCCAAGGCCGGAAGAGTTCGTGCGAAGAGCCGTCGAAGTCGCCGAATCACTCCTGCCGCCGCGCCCCGCCGCGCTCTGGCGTCAGCGCACGCTCGCGCTCGAAGCTTTAAAGCTCGGAACCAAGAACGTTGGGCGCGCGCCCGTCGCGGAAGTCGTCGAACGTCCCGCGCGTCTCGACGAGTTGCCGGTGCTGACGACGTGGCAGGAGGACGGCGGCCCGTTCTTCACTCTGCCGCTCGTTTACACCGAGAACCCCGCGACGCGAAAGCACAACCTCGGCGTCTATCGAATGCAGCGCTTCGACGCGCGGACGACGGGGATGCACTGGCAGATACACAAGGGCGGCGGCTTCCACTTCGGCGAGGCCGAAGCGCGGAATCAGCCGCTGCCGGTCACAGTATTCTTGGGCGGCCAGCCCGCGCTCATCCTCGCCGCCGTCGCGCCGCTGCCCGAAGACGTGCCGGAACTCGTCCTCGCTTCGCTCCTCGCGGGCGAGAAAATCCGCGTCGCGAAGAATCCGCTCGAAGGCCATCCGCACCGCCTCGTCGCCGAGGCCGAGTTCGCGCTCGTCGGTCGTGTTCCTCCCCGCGTGCGGAGACCCGAAGGCCCTTTCGGCGATCACTACGGATACTATTCACTTCAGCACGACTACCCCGTCTTCAACGTCGAGGCCGTCCTTCACCGCAGGGACGCGATCTACCCGGCGACCGTCGTCGGCAAGCCGCGGCAGGAAGACTTCTTCATCGGCGATTACCTGCAACAACTCCTCTCGCCGCTCTTCCCCTTAGTCATGCCCGGCGTGCGCGACCTCTGGAGCTACGGCGAGACGGGGTTTCACTCGCTCGCCGCCGCGGTCGTGCGCGAGCGCTACGCGCGCGAGGCTCTGGTCTCGGCCTTCCGCATCCTCGGCGAAGGCCAGCTCTCGCTGACGAAATTCCTGCTGCTCACCGACACGCCGCAAGACCTCCGCGACTTTAAAAAATTGTTCGAGCACGTCCTCGCGCGCTTCCGCCCCGAAAGCGGCCTCTTCGTCTTCACGAACACCTCGATGGACACGCTCGACTACGCGAGCGGAACGATCAACCGCGGCAGCAAGGCCGTCATGCTCGGACTCGGCGAAGCCGTGCGCGAGCTGCCACGCGAGTTCAAAGGCGAGCTTCCCGCCGGCGTCGCGCGCGCCGAAGTCTTCTGCCCCGGCTGCCTCGTCGTCGAAGGCAGGCCCTTCGTCGAAGACGAAGAGCAGGCGGCACGAATCGCGTCTGACGCGGCCTTCGCCGAGTGGCCTCTCGTCGTGCTGCACGACGACGCGGGCGTCGCGCGCGCGGCTTCCGACTTCCTCTGGGCGACGTGGACTCGCTTCGATCCCGCGTCAGACATTCACGCCGCGCGAACAACAGTCCGCAAACATCACCTCGCCTACACCACGCCCATCGTCATCGACGCGCGCATGAAGCCCGGCTACCCGGACGAACTCGTCGTCCGCCCCGACATCGCCGAACTCGTCACACGCCGCTGGTGCGAATACTTCCCGCAGGAGCCGGAGCGTCTCGACGGCTAATCAACTTCAAACAATTTTGAGTTGAAGGTTGGCGTTCAGGCCGGAAGGCGGAGCGTGAAGACCGCGCCGCCGGTTTGCGAGTTCGACGCCGAGAGCGTGCCGCCGTGGTCGGTCGCGACGCGGTGCGCGAGCGCGAGTCCGACGCCGTGGCCTTTCGACTTGGTCGTGAAGAACGGGATGAAGATGTTTCGCAAATCCTCTTCGGCTATGCCCGTGCCCGTGTCTTCGATTTCGACCGCGGCCCAGACGCGCCCGTCCGCGTCAAGCTCTCGGCTACCGCGGACGACGACGCGGCGCTCCGCCTTCTCTTCGGGGATGGCCTCCGCCGCGTTGCGCAGAAGGTTGAGCAGAGTCTGACGGAGCATCCGCTCGTCGGCGTGAACGTCAGCGAACTCGCCATCGATTTCGAGCGAGACGCGGCGTTCTTTGAAGAACGCGGCGAGGTCTGCGGCGCACTGTTCGATCAATTCGCCGAGCGAAACGTCGCCGAAGTCGGGCGGCTTCGGGCGCGCGAAGTTGAGGAACGACGTGACCATCTCGGAGAGTCCGCGCACTTCCTGAAGCAGCGCCGCGGTCGCGGAAGCGCGCGCGGCGTCCTTCATCCGCGCGTTCTGCAACAACTGCGCGTAGCCGTGGAGCGTGGCGAGGGCGTTCTTGAATTCGTGCGCGAGTCCGGCGGACATCTCGCCGAGGCTTTCGAGGTTGCGCTTGCGCGCGACCGCCTCGCGAAGCTCCGCGACCTCGGTGATGTCGGTCAGCATGCAGAGCGCCCCGCGCTCGCCGCCCGCGCGCGTCGGGTCAATCGGCGCGACCGTGACGCCGAGCCTGCGCGCGCGACCGCCGCCGACCTTCGCCGAGACCTCTTCGCGCCTGTAAGTCTCGCCGGTCTGCAAGCAACGCTCGACAAGCCCGACCAACTCCGGCGCGCAGGCGAGCAGCGAGGCGAACGCTTCGTCGTCGCCCGCGCCGTCGAGTCCGAGAATCGCGCGCGCGGGCGCGTTGATGACGGTCGAGCGGCCTTCGGAGTTGAACGCGAGCAGTCCCGAAGGGAGGCTCGCGACGACGCGCTCGCTGAACTGCTCGGCTGTCGCGGCCCGCGCCGCGGCGCGCGCGCTCAGGCGTTCGAGCTGCCCCTGCTTCGCCCGAAGCTCGGCGACGACCTCCTGAAAAGTTTCCAGCACGAACTCCGTCTCGTCGCGCGCGCCCTCGCGCGAAGACGGCGAAGAGACGGGCGCGCGCTCGGCCTCGTCAACGAGTTGGCGATAAGGTCGCAACAGCCAACGCGGGAGCAGCAGAATACTCGGCAGGCTGACGACGAGCGTGATGATGAAGACGGTGAAGAGAATCGGCGCGCGCTCCGCACGCGTCGCGGGCGTGAGCGCGACGAGCGCCAGCGTGAACAGGTTGGCGACGAGCAGAAGCCCCACGACCAGGGCCAGCGCCAACTGCATCCTGTTTTCGTAACGAGGCATTTGAATCAAATGCGGTGACGAGTGACAAGTGACGAGCGACGAGTTTAAAACCCAAGCTGAAAGCCGGAAGCAAAGAATCAACGGCTATGAACCGACTTCGTTGACTGCTTCCGGCTCGTCACTCTTCACTCTTCACTGCTTTAGAACTTCGCAACGTACCAGTCAATGATCGCCGCGCCGAAGAGGAGGCTGACGAGCGCGCCCGCGCTGAGGAAGATGCCGAAGGGGAGGAGAAGTTGCATGTCGCGGTCGCCGCGGCGGAGCATCACTGCGACTCCGGCGACGGAGCCGGCCAGCACGCCGACGAAGATCGTCAGGAGCGTGAGCGGCCAGCCGAGGTACGCGCCGACCATGAACATCATCTTCACGTCGCCGAGTCCCATCGCCTCGACGCCCCGCAGACGTTCCCAGAGCCAGCCGACCAGCCAGAGAAATCCGCCGCCGACGAGCGCGCCGACCAGAGCGCCGCCGAGTGAGAGAAGCCACATGGGGATTGCGGGGTGCGACGCGTGGAAGAACTCGACGCCGTAGAGGTTCGGCACGACGACGCGTGCGACGAGCGCGACCGCGAGGCCGGGGTACGTGATCGCGTTCGGGAGAATCATGTGCTCGGCGTCAATGAAGGCGAGCGCGACGAGCGCGGCGACGAAGGCGAGGTCGAACGGGAGCGAGAGCGTCAAGCCCGAGTGCAGCCAGAACGTGAGCGCGAAGAGAATTGCCGTCAGCAGCTCGACCGCCGGATAACGCGCCGAGATCGGCGCGCGGCACGCGCGGCAGCGCCCGCGAAGCACGGCCCAACTGACGACGGGGATGTTGTCGTAAGGGCGTATCGCCGTCCCGCACGAGGGGCAGTGCGACGCGGGGAAGGCGATTGACTCTTCGCGCGGGACGCGGTGAATGACGACGTTGAGGAAACTCCCGATGACGGCCCCGACGACGGCGACCGCCGCGACGAAGAAGGCCGCGGGAAGCCCGGTCTCGGCTTCGAGTGTCAAGAATTTTTGTAGATTGTCCATTCGACGTGGATGAATAAATGAGTTTGTGTCCGCCGAGGTGGAAACGCTTGACGCGACGCTCCCGAACAGCATATTAAATCTTTGTGGAGCTTTGCGAAAGCTGTCTCTTGCGGGAGTTGAGTTTCAGGGGGGGCGAGTTTTGAATCCTCGTAAACCGATCTACGCGATGCTGCTCGTCGGCGTCGCGATCATCATCGCGCTGACGTTCGCCCCCTACGCGCTCGTCATGCGCGCGCGCAAGGCCGTCGCCGCGTACATCGCCGTCCCCATGGGCACTGCGCCCGCCGAGGTCGCGCCGCCGACTCCGACGCCTGCGCCGACGCCGGCCTTCGACGTTGTCGGCTGGTACACGCAGCGCGGCGAAGACCCCGCGAGCCACGCCGTCCTCGCCGAATCCGCCGACGGCAAAGCCACCCTCGCCGAACTCAACGCCGACGTTGGATTCAACCCCGCGTCTCTGGTCAAGCTGACGACATCGCTCACCGCACTCACGCGTCTGGGCAAGGATTACAGGTTCGAGACAAAGGTTTTCATTGACGGCAGGCCGGACAAGTCGGGCGCGCTCGCGGGCAAGCTCTACGTCGTCGGCAACGACCCGACGTTCGGCGACTACAACGCGTCGCTCATCTCGAAGAACCTGAGCGAGCGCGGCGTCAAGAAGTTCGCGGGCGAGCTTGTCGTCTCGCCCGACTTCGTCTTCAACTTCGACGACAAGCCGGACGAGTCGGCGCAGCGGCTGGCGAAGGCGCTCAAGCTCAACCCGAAAAACGTCTCGGTCGGCGACGCGCCCGCGGGCGAGCCTGCGTTCTCCGTCCAGTCGTACCCGCTCAGCGACATCCTGCTCTACATGAACGCGCATTCGAGCAACTTCGTCGCGCAGCACCTCGGCGACCTCGTCGGCGGCCCCGCGGGCGTGCGCTCGTTCCTCGTCAATGACCTGAAGCTGCCGCCCGAACAGGTCTCGCTCTCGACCACGTCGGGACTCGAAGTCAACCGCCTGACGCCGCGCTGCCTCATCGCGGTCATCCGCGCGCTCGACGCCGAGACGAGCCGGCAGGGCTTGCGTCTCACGGACGTGATGGCCGTGGCGAGCGACGACTACGGGACTCTGCGTAAGCGGATGGTCGGCACGCCGCTCGAAGGCGCGGTCGTGGCGAAGACCGGAACGCTCGTCCACGACGACGGCGGCATGGCGAGCCTCGGCGGCGTCGTGTACACGCGGAAGTACGGCAAGGTCTATTTCGTCGTCCTCAACACGGGTTCGGGCGTCGCGCAGAACCGCCAACTCACCGACCAGCTTCTCTCCGACATCATCGTCAGCCAGGACACGCCAGTCCAAATCCCCATGCCCGACAAGCCGAGGCACATGCTCGAAAGCTCAGACCTCGCGGTGCAGGGGGAGTGAGGAGTGAAGAGTGATAAGTGATAAGTGATGAGTTGAGAAATCTTCTTGCTCATCACTCGTCACTTATCACTTGTCACTGTTTTTGTCCCTTCTGCATTTCCCAAAGCAGCAGGTGTTTTAGAAAGGCGTTGTGCGCGGCGAAGCGCGCGATGGCGAGTCCGGCGAGTCCGTCGCGGAAGCCGGCCTTGAGGACGTAGCTGCGGACGAAAGCCGAAGGCGCGGCGAGCGCGACGCGCAGAGGCGACGTGCGCCGCCCTTCGTCGAACATACGCCGCGCCGAGAGCGGGGCGTATCGCTCGCCGATCATGCGGTGATGGTGAGCGGCGTCGCGGACGCTGAAATGAAGTATGTCGCCCGCGAGCGTTTCGACGCGCGAGCCTTCCCGCATCTTCACGGACTCGTGTACGTGAGCGCCTTCCCAGCGGCCTTTCGCACGGCGGTAAAAGCGGAGTTGAAAATCAGGATACCAGCCGCCGCCGCGAATCCAACGGCCCATGTAGAAACTCCGGCGCGCGATGCGGTAGCCGTCGGCGAGACTCGACTCGTCCGTTTCGCGCAGCGCCGCGACGCTCGCGCGGAGTTCGTCCGAGACGCGCTCGTCGGCGTCGAGGCTGAAGACCCATTCGTTGCGCGCCTCTTCAGCCGCGAACTGTTTTTGCGCCGCGAAGCCGGGCCAGTCGCGCTCGACGACGCGCGCGCCGCACTTCTCGGCAATCTCGCGCGTCGCGTCGGTCGAGCGGGAGTCAACGACCAGAATCTCGTCCGCCCACGAGACCGACTCGCAGGCGGCGGCGATGTTGTCCGCTTCGTTGAAGGTGATGATGGTCGCGGAAATCTTCAAGCCGTTTAATGGAGCCGCGGTCGAAATCCGCGAGCGAGGATACGAACAGGCCGCGCGAGCGTCAACCTTGCTTCGCGTTTGCCCAAACAAAAAGGCGACAGTGAAAACTCTTCACTGTCGCCTCGTCAGTTGTTAAGCCGTGCGCGCTACCTGTTAAATTTTTCGGGAGCCACGGGCGATTCGACGATGACGTTGTTGGCCCGGAGCGTCGTCGAGGTCGCGCGCTGAAGGTCGGCGAGCGCCTTGTTGTAGTCGGTCTCGGCCTGAAGCTCCTGCGCCTGCGCCGTGATCAGCTCGTTCTCGCGCTGGAAGAGGAGGAACTGCGTCGAGCGCCCGACCTGAAAGAGCCTGCGCTCGCCCGCGAGTTGTTCCTCGGCGCTCGCACGCGCCTGCCGCGCCGAGAGTACGCGCTCTCGTGCCGTCTCGACGGCCTGCACGGCGTTGCGCACGTCAACCTCGATGACCTGAGCCTGCGAGCGGGTCTGCGCCGCCAACTGGTCGCGCTGAATCTGCGCGGTCGTGTAGTTGGCCCGCGCCGTCCTGTTCCTGAGCGGGATTTGTATCGTCGCGCCGACGACGATCTGCCGCGTGCTGAAGTTAAAAAGGTTCGCGAGCGTCTGGCCGTAGCCGCCGACGAAGCGCGTCGGGATCGCCGTCGAAGTGGTCGTCACGTTCGGCGGCGTGACCGCGGCGAGTCCGAGCGCCGTGCGCGTCAGGTTGAGCTGCTGCAAGAGGAACGCTGACGCGTTCGTCGAGGCGAAGCTGTCGTCGAGGATCAGCGGCGCGGTGCCCGACGTGACGGTGCCGATCTGTGGCGTGCCGGCCAGCCCGTTCGTCTGGATCGTGCCCGTCAGGTCAATGCGCGGCTTCGTCTGGTTCTTGAAATACTGGAGGTTGATCGCGTTCACGTCCTGTTCGAGTTGCAGGCGGCGAAGCTCCGGCCTGTTTTCGCGCGCCTCCTTGAGCGCCGAGTCGAGATTCACCGGCGTCTCGTCGAAGGAGGGCTGGTCGGTCGGGCTAAGAACCTTCTGCCAGTCGGGCGAGAGCGGGTCTTTGATGATCAACTGCTTCAGGACGTTCTCGGCGCTCGTCACCTGCTGGTTGGCGATGAGCAGCGCCGACTCGCGCGTGGAAAGCTCGGTCTCGATCTCGGCGCGCGCGAGCGGCGCGGACGCGCCGGCGGCGACGCTCGCCTCGGTGCGGCGGAAGTCTTCGCGCGCGAGGTTCACGTTCGCGACCTGATTCTCAAGGTTCCGTTTGGCGAAGACCAAGTCCCAGTACGCGCTCTGCACCTGCGAGATGATGCCGATGGTGATGCGGCGGAAGTCCGCGTCGGACTGTTCGAGCCGCTTGCGCTGGATGCGTATCTGCTGGCGGTTGCGGTCAATCGAGCGGTCGCGCCAGAGCGGCTGCGTGAACTGCAAGCCCTGCGCCGCCGAGTAGAACGGGTTGAGCGTCTGGTTCGTCGCGGAGGTGTTCTCGCGCGTGTTGTTGAAGAAGTAAGTGAAATTCCCGCCGCCCGTGCCGAACTGCTTCGTGACCGAGAGGTTGTTGTTGTAGTCGGTCGTCGAGACCGTGCCCGAAGTGCCCGCGCCGCCGAAGACGTTGATGACGGGCCGGACGCTGTTGTTGATTTCGGGCTGGTAGTTGAAGACCGGGTCGAAGACTCCTTGCAGGGCGATCAACTGCTGCTCGGCGATGCGAACGTCGGCGCGCGACGACTCGATGTCGTTGTTGTTTTCGAGCGCGCGGCGAATCGCCTCGTTGAGCGTGATCGGCATCGTGTCCGTGCCGATCACGCCGACGCGTTCGAGCGAAGGCAGCGGCGGCACGGGGCGCGGCTGGACGGTCGGGATGTTTGGCTCCTGAATCGTCTGGTCGGTCGTGGTCGTGTCGGTCGTCGGCGGAGTGTTCGACGGGA
>DASRCS010000234.1:0-14297 GCA_035652995.1 Pyrinomonadaceae bacterium | reverse complement strand
AACCAGCACGCGCGCGCCTTCGACGGCCTCGACCTTGAATCCCCACAGCACCGAGCGCGCGAACGACTCCTCGACCGCGCGCCGCTCGGCTGCGTCGTTCGTGATGGCGCGGTAGCGGTAGTTCCCTTCGACCAGCAGAACCTTCGGCCCGGCGCGCTCGAAGCGGACGACATGCGTGTCGCCGAGCTGCCCGCGGTCGAGTCCGAGGGGGTTCGACCCGACGCCTGTCGGCAGCGACACCTGATAGAGAAACTCCGTGTCGAAGCGCGCGATCTCCAGAAGGAGCTTGCCCTGCTCGGCGTCCCAGTAGAGCGGGAAGTAGCCGTCGAGCTTTTGCAGGCCGCGCGTCAACTCGGAGAAAGATTTTTTCTGCTGCCTCTCCTGCGCCGCGGCGGTCGAGAGCGCGAGCAGCGCGATGAAGAATGAAAGGAGTAAACGTCGCATGAGAATCACCTCACTACGGAGTCCGCGCTCCCGGCTTTTCGTCTGCTACGGAGCGAGCGGCGGGAGATTAGCGGCGCGCAGTTGCGCGTTGAGCGATTCAACGTCCGTGCGCTTCAGGTTTTCCCAATCAGACAGCGCCGCGCGCAACTGCGTCTGAAGCTGCGCGGCGTCGGCTGCGGCCTGCGCCGTCGGCGCGGCGTCGGCTGACTGAAGCACGTCGAGGAGCGTCGCGAGCGAGCCGTGAATCTGTTCGAGATTCGGCGTCGCGGGCAAGGCCGCGCGCCCGGCCCCGCGACCGCCGCCGCCTTCGCCCGTCAGCGCAGCGGCCTTCTTGTCGAGCGCCGCGAGCGCGTCGGCGAGCGCGGGAGCGATTCCGGCCCGCGCGCGAAGCTCTTTGATCTGCGCGCGGAGATTCTTTATCTGTTCGAGCGCGTCGAAGCTCGCCGTCATTCCTTCGGCGGTCTGCGACGAGAGTGCGAGCTGCTGCTGAAGTCCGGCGCGCGTTGTCTTCACGCGCGGGTCGAGTTCGACGGTGAGCGGGCGCGTGTACGAATGCCCGCCGACCGTGAGCTTGACGTTGTACTCGCCGGGCATCACGACCGGGCCGAGCGGCCCGCGCGGCGTGTCCATGTAGATCGCGGAGATCGGGTAGTCGTGGTTCTCGGCCTTCGGCTCAGGGAAGTGCAAGTCCCAGACCAAGCGCTGCATCCCCGCCCTGGCCGAAGGATTGCGCGGCGGGCGAATCCAGTAGAGCGGGACGTTGATCTCTTTCTCGTTGAGCGGCTCTGCACGGTCATCGCTCGAATAACGACGGACGAGTTTGCCTGCACGGTCGAATATCTCAAGCACGACGGGGCCGTCCGCGTCCGACTTCAAAAAATAATCAATGATCGCGCCGTCGGGCGGGTTCTGCCCCACGGGTTCTTCGGGCGGGAGCGGCGTGTCGGTGTTCACGTCGCGCTGGACGCGGTAGGCCGTCTCCGGCTGGAAGAGATACGCGGCGGACGCGGCGACTTCGGCGTTGATCTGGCGGAGCGGCGTGATGTCGTCGAGAATCCAGAAGGAGCGACCGTGCGTGCCGACGACGAGGTCGTCCTTGTGGATGACGAGGTCGCGTATCGAACTCGCGGGCATGTTCAGCCGCAGCGACTGCCAGTTGTCGCCGTCGTCGAACGAGACATAGACGGCGCGCTCCGACCCCGCGAAGAGGAGACCTTTCCGCACGGGGTCTTCGCGCACGACGTTGACGGGGTCGTCGGGCAAGCCTTTGACGATTTCAGTCCACGTCTTGCCGCCGTCGTGTGTGCGGTAGATGTGCGGGCGCAGGTCGTCGAGGCGGAAGCGATTTATCGCGGCGTAGGCGGTCTGCGTGTCGAAGTGTCCGGCGTCAATGATCGAGACCTTGCTCCACGAAGTCAGCGCGGGCGGCGTCACGTTCTGCCACGTGCGACCGCCGTCGCGCGTCACGTGGATGAGTCCGTCGTCCGTGCCCGCCCAGATGAGATTCACGTCCTTCGGCGAAGGCGCGACGGTGTAGATGACTCCGCGGCGCGGCATCGTCGCCATCTCCGGCTTGCCGTAAACGCCGATTGACGCGGGCACGTCGTAGCGCTCGCGCGTCAGGTCGGGGCTGATGACTTCCCACGAGTTGCCGCCGTTGGTCGTCTTAAAAAGGACGTTGCCCGCGTAGTAAAGAATGTGCGGGTCAACCGGCGAAAAGAGGACGGGCGCGGTTCTTAAGAAACGATACTTGCCGCTGCGGACGGCTTCGGGCGCGACGTTCTCGACCTGCCCCGTCGTCTTGTCGAAGCGCGTGAGCTTGCCGCCGTAGATGAGATTCGGGTTCAAGGGGTCGGGCGCGATGTAGCCGTACTCTTCCGCGCCCACGGTGCGCCAGTCGCGGAAACTTATCGCGCCGTTGTCGCCGCGACTCGCCGTGCCGACCGAGCCGCTCTCCTGCTGCCCGCCATAGACCCAGTACGGAAATTGGTTGTCGGTCGAGACGTGATAGAACTGCGCCGTCGGCTGGTTGTACCAACTGCTCCAAGTGCGACCGCCGTTGACGGTGATGGTCGCGCCCTGGTCGGACGCGAGCAGGACAATGTCGGGGTCTTCGGGGTTTATCCAGACCGTGTGATAGTCGTCGCCGCCGGGCGCGCCCTTCCACGCGTGGAACGTGTGTCCGCCGTCGGTCGAACGATACGTCGAAGTGTTCGCGGAGTAAACGATGTCAGGGTTGCGCGGGTCAACGCGGACTTCGGCGAAGTCGCTGCCGCGTCCCCAGACGCGCACCTCGTCGTTGACGCGCTGCCAACTGTCGCCCGCGTCGTCCGAGCGGTAGATGCCGCCGAGCTGCGGCGCGTCAACGCACGCGTACATGCGCTTCGCGTCCGAGGGCGCGACGGCGATGCCGATGCGACCGAGTCCCTGTTCAATCGTCGGCAACCCTCGCGTCAACTGCTTCCACGTCGTGCCGCCGTCGGTTGACTTGAACAACCCACTCCCCGGCCCCTGCCACGAACCATTCTCCCAAGGCCCCTGCCGCGCGGCCCACAGCGTCGCATAGACTGTCTTCGAGTTCTTCGGGTCAAACGCGAGCGCAATCGCGCCGGTGTTCTCGTCCTTGTAGAGAACCTTCTCGAACGTGCGCCCGCCGTCGGTCGAGCGGAAGACGCCGCGCTCCGCGTTCGGCCCGTAAGGGTGTCCGAGAACGGCGACGAACAGGCGGTCGGCGTTCTTCGGGTCAACGATGATCGCGCCGATCTGCTGCCCGTCGCGCAGGCCGAGATGCTCCCAAGTCTTCCCGCCGTCGGTTGATTTATAAATGCCGTCTCCGACCGAGAGGTCTGGGCGTTGAAGCCCCTCGCCGCTCCCGACGTAGATCGTGTCGGGCGCGGAAGGCGCGACGGCTATCGCGCCGACCGAACCCGTCGGCTGGTCGTCGAAGAGCGAGACCCACGTGCGACCGTAGTCGTCCGTTCGCCACACGCCGCCGTTGTTGACGCCGATGTAAAAGACGTTCGGGCGACCGGGCACGCCAGCCGCGCCGACGGTTCGACCGCCGCGGAACGGGCCGATCATGCGCCAGCGCATTGACTGGTAAAGTTTCTGGTCGTACTGCTGCGCGCCGACGATTGACGAGAGCGCGACGATGAAGACGATGGCATGAAGAAGGCGGCGCGTTAAGTTCACTTTCAATCTCCTCGTTTCATTTGAGCGTCGAGCGGGTTGGGGTCACCACCGCAGACATAGGGAACACGGAGGGGGCACGGAGGATTTCAGGGTTCAGAATTTCAGATTTGAAATTTCAAATTTCAAATTTGAGATTTGAGCTTTCTTAATCTCTCCGTGCGACCTCTGCGTCCTCCGCGCCTCCGTGGTGAACCACACTTCCGCGAAACGCAATTCACAAAAAGAGCGACACGATTCACTCAAACCCACGCGGCGGCATGGACGGCCCTCGCCGGAGCCAGTTGTCTTCCGGGTAGCGGCAGCGACCGTCAATCGCGTGGAGCGTGTAAGCGTGCCTCGACTTCGCCGAGCGATTCACTTCGCTCTTGTGCGGCAGCAGCCCGTCGAGCAAGACGAGCGTGCCCTTCTCGACTTCGAGAGGCACGAGGCCGTCACCCGGCCAAGGCTCGGCGTCGAAGACATCAAAGCGAGTGCCGCCGCCTTCGGCCCGCACGAAGCGCGACTTCAAGCCCCGCCTGTGCCCGCCCGCGAGCGCCCAGAGGCAGCCGTTCTCTCGCGTCGCATCTTCGAGCGCGAACCAGAGGCCGGTGACGCTCAGTGGCTCGGTGTAGAGAAACGTCGCGTCCTGGTGGCACGTCACCTCGCCGCCGATTTCGGGCTGCTTGAAGATATACATTGACTGAATCAGCAGCGGCTCCGCGTAGCCGAGCGACGCGACGAGCGAGGCGACCCGCGGCGCACGAGAGAAGCGCTCGAACACCGTGTCGAGGTCGTGGAGCGCGTGGCCGATCTTGTTTATCGCGCGCGACTTCTCTTTCACCAAACGGCCCGCGGCGTCGAACGCGCCCTCCTCGAAGAAGAAGCGAACACGGTCTCCCGATTCGAGAAAGTAGTCGTCGCTCGTGCGCGTCTGCTCGCGCGTGGAGAAGACGGAGACGGTCTCAGGCTCGAACGCGGCGACGAGTTCCTCGGCGCGCGCGCGGAGCCGGTCGCACTCTTCCGGCGCGACGAAGCCCTCGACGACGAGAAAGCCGTCGCGTCTGTAAGCTTCGAGTTGTCGCGGCGTGAGCATTAAAAAAAAGCGACGTTAATCTTGTCCGTAGGGGCAGGGCTTGTCCCTGCCCGTGCTTCAAGAATTGCAGTCTTGCGATGTAAGCAGGAGCGGGCAGGGACAAGCCCTGCCCCTACAGTTCTAAAGTCAGGGACTACCTTCCTCTTCCGGTCGCGTTCTGCACGAAGTCCGCGGCGTCGCGCTTGAGCTTCGCGAGCGAGTTCTTCTCGATGTAAACCATGTGGCCGGCCTCGTAGTAGGTCACGGTCACGTTGTTCTGAAGCGAAGGGTCGAGGCCCATGTGCGTGAGCGTGTAGCGCGCGGCGAAGTAGGGCGTCGCCAGGTCGTAGTAGCCGCAGGCGACCATCAGCTTCATGTAAGGGTTCTTCGCAAACGCGCTGCGGAGCGACTCGCTCGTGTCGGCGTAGGCGTTGTCCGCGCCGAAGTCCCAGCGACCGACGCCGCCGCCGAGGATGTAGTATTCGAGGTCTGACTTGAATCCCAGCTCGCCGCGCACGTAGTTGTTGAAGGTCGCGGTGTAGGGCGGTCGGATCGCGGCGAGGCTGGGGTCGAAGTCGGGGCGCTCGTTGACGCCGGGCGCGTCAATCCCTTTGAACCTGCCGTCGAGGCGTCCGACCGTGCGGTGCTCGTCGCGCAACAACTCCTTGTCGAAGCGTTGAATCTCGATGCGGAGGTTGCTCTCGTCAATGTACTGTTTGCTCAAGCCCGTGTAGCGGTTGAGCCGGTCAATCACCTCCTGCCGCTCCGCGGGAGTGAGCCGGTCGCCTTTGCCGAGCGCGACCGTGTAGTCGTTCGCCGCCCAGCGCTCGACCTCGTCGAGAGTCTTTCTCAAATCCGTTTGCAGGTCGGGCGGGAGCTTCTTGTGATACCAGGCGATGGCCGTGTAGGTCGGGAGGAAGAGGATGTACGGGAGGTCGTTGCCGCGCGCGAAGTTCGCCGTCTCGAAGTTCATGATCGTCGAGATGAGGATGATGCCGTTGAAGGCTATGCCGTGCTCGATGAGGTAGCCCGACAGGCCGGAGGCGCGCGTCGTGCCGTAAGATTCGCCGACGAGGAAGAGCGGCGAGTTCCAGCGCTCGCTGCGCGCGAGGTAGAGCCGGATGAACTCGCCGACGGACTGGATGTCGCCTTGCAGCCCGAAATATTTGTTGGCGAGTTCGGGCTTCGCGGCGCGGCTGTAGCCCGTGCCGACCGGGTCAATAAAAACCAAGTCGGTGAAGTCGAGCCACGTCTGTTCGTTGTCAACGAGGCGGAAGGGCGGCTGCGGCATCCAGCCCTCGTCCGTCATCTGCACGCGCTTCGGCCCCAGCGCGCCCATGTGCAGCCACACGGAAGCAGAACCGGGGCCGCCGTTGAAAGAGAACATGAGCGGGCGTTGAGATTTGTCGGAGACGCCGTCGAGCGTGTAGGCCATGTAGAAGATGCGCGCCTCGGTCTCGCCCGCCGCGTTGCGGAGCGGCATCATGCCGGTCGTCACCGTGTAGCGTAGCGCGCGCCCGCCGACTCTGATCTCGTGCCTCGTCACGATGGGCGGGTCGTCGCGCATCGCCGCGTCGCGCTCGACCGGAGATGCGCCGACGGAAGCGGCCCCGCGCGCAGCCGACAGAGACGCGCCCTGCGAACCTGCGGACTGAGAAGATGCGGCGGACGCGCGGTAGTTCGCGCGCGCGACGGCGACGAGTTCGGGCGTCGCGCCCGCACTCAAAAGCTCCTGCTCGACCGATGGCGTCACCTCGAAGTCAACGCCGCTGTCGCGGATCGCGGCGGCGAGCGTCGAGAGGCCCGCGTCTCTGCGTTCGGGCGTGAGCGAGCGCAGCATCGAGACGAGCGTGTCTCTCGTTATCGGCGCGCGCGGCGCTGGCTGCTGCTGCGCGCGTGCGGCGCTTGCGAAGGCGCAGAGCAGAAGCGTGAGCGTGACGAACACGACGGACTTCCGGGTCTTCAGTTCGACGGTCGAGTGGCCTCGCATGGGCTTTGTGTGAACCTCCTCGCGTGACGGGTACGAACTTTAAGGGCGTGTGTAGAACCGTTGTCAAAACGGACTGCGGCGCGTTTAAGTTTCAAACGCGGCTGCGAAAAGTGTGCGACTGAAATTAACTTCAACGCGCGCCGATTTCAAGTCGCGCCTCCGGCCCCGGCCCGCCGCGGCGACCTCTTCAAGCGCCGCGTTTGTGAAGGTAGTGCTGCCAGAGAAGCCGCGCCGCGACTGCGCGCAAGGGACGCCAGCGCTCCGCGAGTTCGTCAAGCTCGGCGGCGGTCGGGCGCGCGCTCAAGCCTTTGACCTCCTGCGCCGCGACCTGCAAGGCGAGGTCGCCCGAAGGCCACGCGTCGGGCCTCAGCAGCGCGCGCAGGAGATAAATCTCCGCCGTCCAGTGGCCGACTCCCTTCAGGCTCATCAGCGCGGCGCGCGCCGCATCGTCGTCAACCGACGCGAGCGCGTCGAGGTCGAACGCGCCCGACGCTATCTCGGCGGCGGCGAGCTTGCAGTAGAGAGTCTTCTGCCGGCTGAAGCCGACGCGCCGGAGCGTCTCGTCGTCGAGCGTGAGAAAAGTCTGCGGCGTCAGCGTCGAGACTTCGGCGAGCAGGCGCTCGAAGGCCGCGCGCGCCGACGCGAGCGACACCTGCTGTTCGAGGATGATGAAGACGAGCGTCGGAAAACCCGGCTCGCGCTCCCACATCTGCGGCGCGCCGCACACGCGCACGACGCGCGCGAGGTCTTCGTCCGCCTCCGACAGCGCGCGCACGCCGCGCGCCAGCGACGCCGCCGTCAATTTTTTCGCCACGCCTTCTTACCCTTGTCGGCGACTTCTCTTCGCGCGCTTCGCTCGTCCTCTTCCCTTTCGGCCTCGGTGTTGATGCCGAGCCGCATCGCGTCGAAGGCGGGCAGTCGCGCCGACTCCGGCATCGGCGACGACGAGCCGCGCACCGAGAACCAGATCGCCTCGTTCAGCACGCGCGCGTCGGCCATGTCGGCGTGTTCGAGGTCTTGCTCGGCGGTGCGCCGCATCCAGTAGAGCGTCGCCGCGTCGCGCGCGTTCGGCGTCGTCAGGTTGTCTGCGGCGATGTCGGGCAGCACGGCCTTGTAAGGTCTCAAGTCCGGCTCGCTTTTGAAAATGTCAACCGGCGTCGCTGAGGCGTCGAGCTGGTTCATCGGCGCGAGGCCGAGAAGCATCTCGATGGTGCGGATGAGGCTGACCGTGTTGTGGAACTCGTGGACGAGCGCGCCCGCGCGGTTGTAGGCACTGATGACGAGCGCGACCGAGCGGTGACAGTCAACGTGGTCGGGGCCGTCCTGCGCGTCGTCCTCGACGACGAAGACGGCGGTGTCGCGCCAGTACGGACTGTTCGAGACGGCCTCGACGATGAGGCCGAGCGCGTAGTCGTTGTCGGCGACGTAGAACTGCGGCGTCGGGCGACCGGCGGCGACGCCGTTCGTGTGGTCGTTCGGCAGGCGCACGACGGAGAGGTTCGGCATCGAGTCGGCGCGTCCGGCCTCGCGTTCGGCGACGAAGCCGCGGAACTCTTCGAGCCACGCCGAGACGCGCGAGTAGCCGCGCGCTTTCTCGTCCGCATTTCTAGTGCTGATGACCGGGTCGCTCTGGCCGTTTGAAGTTTTGGCCGCGCGGTAAGATTCGACGGTCATCGAGTCGGGCGTGCTCAAATCAAAATTTCTGTACGTCTGACTTATGTGGCCTTCGAGCGACTTCTTGGTCGGCAGCACGGAGACCGTGGGCGTCGTGTCGGGGTAAGTCTTCGAGCGGTTCTTTCTGATCGCGTCAACGTCCGATTGCGAGAGCGTGCCCGCGAACTCGCCGTAGTTTCGGTAGGCGAGTCCCGCGCGCGCGGCGTCGTCCCAGAGGTAGAGCGTCTCAGGCTCGGCGATGTCTCGCGCGCCGCGGAGGTAGGGGACGAAGCGGCTCATGTAGTTTGTGATTTGCGCGGCGTCGGCGTCCGCGCCGAAGAGCGGCGGCGCGTCCCTCTGCGGCCCGACGTTCGGCAGGCGGTTGAAGCCCTCGAAGTCGTAGCCGTGGCCGCGCCCGTCGTAGTTCCAGCGGTAAGCCTTGTCGGTGTAGTCGGACGAGAAGGCGGCGGTTGACCAGTTGTGGCCGTCGGGGCTGACCTCGGCGTTGACGAAGAAGCGGTCGAAGAGTCCGAAGCGCGCGGCGAGGGCGTGCGCGTTCGGCGTGACGTTCTGCGGTGCGCCTCCTTGCGTCCGCGCGGCGTCGTTCGCGCCGAAGATGGCTAAGCTCGGGTCGCCGTCGGCGCGCGTGCCGTCGCCGCCGCGCTCGATGTCGCCGAAGACCTGATCGTAAGTCCGATTCTCCCTGATGAGGTAGATGACGTGCTTGATGGGCGACTTGCCGCCGAAGAGTTGGCGACGTTCCGCGCCGACGAGTCCGTCGTTTCGCATCACTGCCTGCGTATATCGCGCGAGCGCTCGCTCGTCGGGTTCGGCGACGGCGCTGATGTTGCCTACGATGAGCGAGGCGCTGTACTGGCCTCCCTGCCCGCCGCCGCGGCCCGTGCCCGCGGGGAAGCGGTCGTTCGGGAGGTTCGGCGCGCGGCCAGAGTTGTTGACGACGACCGAAGAATTCTCGAAGCCCGTGCCCTTGCCGTTGCCGACGAAGACCGTGCCGCCCGCGACGGCGACTGCCGAAGGGTACTGACCCGTCGGGATGAAGCCGCGCACGACGCTTCGCTCATTGCCGCTTGCGCGTTCGGTCTTGACGCGCTGTTCGTCGCCGCCCGTGGCGCTCACCTGGCCCGTTGATTTCTTCGAGAGCGCGACGACCGCGACCGAGTTGCTGTGCGCGTTGGCGACGTACAGAGTGCGCTCGTCGTCGCCGAGCGCGAGTCCTTCGGGGCTTGCGCCGACGGGCGCGTCCTCGCTCAGCCGCACGTTGATGCGCTCGACTTCCGTGTCCCGCTCCGTGTCGATCACCGAGACGCTGTCGGCGTTCGAGTTGACGACGTAGAGCCTGCTGCGCGCGGCGTTCAAGACCATCGCCGTCGGGTGGCGCGCGACCGGGATGAATTTAACTGGACTGCTTGGCTCGTCCGTGTTGACGACGGCGACCGTCGCGTCGCCCCAGCAAGAGACGTAAGCCTTCGTCTCGTCTTTGCGACTTAACTGATTAACCCCGCCCGTGAGCGTGCCCGCGCCGGACAGTCCGGCCAGCTTACGGACATCAACGCCCGGAGTGACGACGACCGCATACGGGTACATGAACTGCTCGCCGCCCTCGCGCCGGAGGTCAATGCGCGTCATCGTGCGCGCGCCGCCAACGTCGCGGACGATGCCGAGGCTGTCGCCGAGGTTGTTGGCGACGAAGAGCGTGTTGCCGTCGTCGCTCACGGCGATTCCGGTCGGATAGGCCGGCGCGCGGTTGTCGTTGAAGCGCGGACTCGGCGCGGACGTGGCGAAGCCGCTCACGTCAACGAAGGGCGCTTCGACTTTCGTGTCGGGGCCGGGCGAGGCGGGCGTCAAGGGCACGGACGCGCCCGGTCGCAGGCGGAACATCCAGACCTTATTCTCGAACCCGCCCGAAGCGTAGAGCGTGAACGCGCCGTCCGCTTCGGCCACGGGCGAGAAGGCCGCGCCGACGTTCACGCTCTGCGGCGAAGGGAAATAGACGTTCTGCACGACGGCGGGCGCTGGTCTGGTGTTCAGGTCAATGACCGAGAGCGACTGCTGCGCGCGGTTCGACGCGGCGTTGAACTGTATGCCGTAGCCGCTGTTGACGGCGACGAGGTAGCGGCCACGCCCGCCGGGGCCTGTCTTGTCGGGGCTGCGGACGAAGTTAACCGTCATCGCGCCGACCGCGGGCTGCCGCGTCGTCAGGTCCATGACGAGCGAGCCGGCGGGCGTGATGGGTCTGCCTTCGGACGCGGGCTGGTTCGTGACCGTGATGTCGGCGGACGAAGAGACGAGCGCGAAGGCCGTCGCCGCCGACGCGAAGAAGAGCGCGAGCACAAAACGGCGTGCCGTGGAGACACGAGTCGGAATGTTCATTCGGGATGCTCCTGCCTGAACGCTGCGTGTGCGCGTGACGCGCCGCTTGGTGAATCGCTAATCGCCGACGGCCTTGAGGTCTGAAGCCTCCTGGCCCTTGAACTGTATCTCGTAGAGGCGCGAATAGAGGCCGCCCTGCGCGAGCAGTTCTTCGTGCGTGCCGCTCTCGACGATGCGCCCGCCCTCGACGGCGAAGATGCGCTGCGCGCGCATGACCGTCGCCAGACGGTGCGCGATGACGACAGCGGTCTTGCCTTCCATCAGACGGCCCAGCGCCTCGAAGACGAGTTCCTCGGACTCGGCGTCGAGTCCCGAAGAAGGCTCGTCGAGCAGAAGTATCGGCGTGTCGCGGATGATGGCGCGCGCGATGGTGATGCGCTGTCGCTGCCCGCCGGAAAGCGTCTCGCCGCGCTCGCCGATGACCGTGTCGTAGCTTTCGGGCAGGCGCGTGATGAACTCGTGCGCGTTGGCGAGCTTCGCCGCGCGGATGATCTCGGCCTTTGTCGCGGACGGCTTGCCATAGGCGATGTTCTCCCAGACGCTGGCGCGGAACAGGTACGTCTCCTGAAGGACGTAGCTGATCTGGTTGCGCAGGGACTTCAGCTTGAACGAGCGTATGTCCGCGCCGTCAATCTTCACGCGCCCCGTGTCGGGGTCGTAGAAGCGCGGGATGAGGCTGACGAGCGTCGTCTTGCCCGACCCCGTCGGCCCGACGAGCGCGACGAACTGCCCCGGCTCGACCGAAAGATTCACGTCCCTGAGAATCGGGCGCTTCGGGTCGTAGCCGAATGTGACGTGCTCGAACTCGACATGACCTTTGAACGGCGGCGCGCGGCGCGCGCGCGGAAGGTCTCTGACCTTGCTCTCGGTGTCGAGGACTTCGCGGATGCGCTCGAAGCCGACCTGCGCCTTCGAGATGGTGTCGGTCATCTTCGACAGGTCGCGCATCGGCTTGTACATCTTGCCGAGATAAAGGATGAAGACGATCAAAGCGCCCGGCGAGATCGCGCCCGACAGAACGAGCCGCGCGCCGTACCAGAGCACGAGGCACGTGCCGACGGCGACGATCACCTCGACGAAGGGCGTCAGCTTCGCCTTGACGCTCCGCGCGAGCAAAGCCATCTCGACGCTCTCCAGACTCTTCTCGTCCAGACGACGGCTCTCGTAGTCCTCGCGCGCGAAAGCCTTGATGAGCCGCACGGCGGTCAGAGACTCCTGCACGACCGAGGCGATCTCGCCCTCCTTCTTCTTGACGGCGCGCGCGTTGAGCTTGATGCGGCGCGTGTAGGAATAGACGACGAGGAAGAGCGCGGGCGCGACCGAGAGCGAGATGAGCGTGAACCTCCAGTCGAGGTAGAACATCACGCCGAGCATCCCCAGAAGCGTCATGACGTTGACGAGGATGCCGAGCAGCGCGGAGGAGACGAAGTCCTGCACGGCGTCGATGTCGCTCGTCATGCGGATGATGAGGTCGCCGGTCTTCTGCTCGGCGAAGTAGGCGAGCGACAGGCGCTGGATGTGGTTGTAGAGCGTGAGCCGCAGGTCGTGCATGACGCGCTGGCCGACGCTCGTCGTCAGGTACTTTTCGCCGTAGGTCGAGACGGCGCTCACTGCCGCGATGAGGATGACGGCGATGGCGGCGAAGTTGATGACGGCGAACTTGTCGAGGCCGACCGTGCGCGTCAGAATCGAGTGCATCCAGCCGGGCATTTGCTTCGACCCGAAGACGTAGTCGAAGACGATCTTCAGCGGCCAGGGTTCGAGCAGGTCTGTCCCGCTCTCTGCGAGAATGGCTACGAAGGCGACGACGAGCTGCTTCCAGTAAGGGCGCAGCAGCCGCGTGACCTGAATTCTACGGGCGCTCATCTGCGGCGATTATAACCGCAACCGTACCGATATGGTTAAGCACGGTGCGAGTAAGAAGGGTGGCGCGACATCGGAAAGAGGTCGCGCCTGCTGAAAGTAAGGGCGGCGTCTCAAAGCTCCTCGAAGCTGGTCGCGCGGGCGACGATCTTGTCTTGGCGGAAGCGGCGCTCAAGCTCGGCGCGGTAGTCGCGCCACCACGCGCGTTCGAGCGAGTCGGCCATCACCTCGAAGACGACGACGCGGTCGCGGCTCTCTTCGCCGCCCTCCTTCCAGACGCCTTCGGCGGGCGAGCGGCGGAACGCGGTCACTCCGCCGAAGCGCGCGGCCAACTCGCGCTGCACGCGGTCGAACTCGCGCGCGTCGAACGGGCGGCCCTCGTTGTCGTAGAGCGGCAGGAGTATCTCGACGAGGTACATGGAAGGAAATGACGAGTGACGAGTGACGGGTGACGAGTTAAGACAAGTTCTTCAACTCGTCACCCGTCACTGCTTCTTTTATTTCCGCGGTCGGACGGTCACGAAGATCGTGCCCTGGCCGGGGCGCGTGACGAGAAGGAGCAGCGGTCGGTCGCCCGCCGACTGGATCGCGCCGCGCAAATCTTCGACCGACTTCACGGGCTGGCGGTTCACCTGCTCGATCACGTCGCCCTGTTGAATGCCGGCGTCCGAGGCCGGCCCCGAAGGGTCAACGTTCGTGACGACGAGTCCCTGCTTGTCTTCGGGCAGTCTGAGGCGCTGCGCGAGGTCGGGCGTCAGCGGCGAGACTTCGATGCCGAGTTTGCCGCCCTCGCTCTGGCCCTGAACTCCGCCCCCGTTCCCTTCCTCCGAAGCGCTCTCGTTCTCGCTCAACTCGCCGAGCGTGACCTTCAACTGCTGCTCGCGCCCGTCGCGCACGATGGTCAGCGTCGCGTCCGTTCCGGGCTGCGTCGCGGCGACGAGGTTGCGTAGTTCGTTCGAGTCGTTGACGGCGCTGCCGTTGAAGGCGGTGATCACGTCGCCCTGCCTCAGGCCGGCCTTCTCCGCCGCGCTCCCCTTCTGCACGTTGGTGACGACGACGCCGCGCGCCTCTTTGAGTCCGAGTCCCTGCGCGAGGTCTTCGGTCACCGACTGGACGAAGACGCCGAGCTGGCCGCGGCGGACGCGCCCCTTGTTGATGAGCTGCTCCGTGACCGTGCGCGCCATGTTCGACGGGATGGCGAAGCCGATGCCGATGTTGCCGCCCGAAGGCGAGAGGATTTGCGAGTTGATGCCGACGAGGTCGCCGTTGGTGTTGACGAGCGCGCCGCCCGAGTTGCCCTGGTTGATCGGCGCGTCGGTTTGCAGGAAGTCTTCAAAGCTCCCGTCGGAGAGTCCCGTGCGGCGGCCCTTCGCGCTGATGATTCCCATCGTCACCGTCTGACCGACGCCCAGAGGGTTCCCGACGGCCAGCACGATGTCGCCGACGCGAACCTTGTCCGAGTCGCCGAGCGTGAGCACGGGCAAGTCCTTCGCGTCAATCTTCAAGACCGCGAGGTCTGAGGGCTGATCCGTGCCGACGACCTTCGCGGGAAAGCTTCTGCGGTCGGTCAGGTCAACGGTGATCTGCTCCGCGCCGTCAACGACGTGATGGTTCGTGACGATGTAGCCGTCGGGGCTGATGACGACGCCGGAGCCGAGCGCCTGCTGCTTGAGTTCGCGCGGCTGCTGTTGCTGCATCTGCGGCACGCGCCCA
>DASRCS010000233.1:0-4080 GCA_035652995.1 Pyrinomonadaceae bacterium | reverse complement strand
GATCGGGTTCTGCGTCGCCAGCACAAAGAACGGATCGCTGAGCGGATGGCGAACGCGGCCGACAGTGACCTGCCGCTCCTGCATCGCTTCCAGGAGCGCGGCCTGCGTCTTCGGCGGCGTGCGGTTGATCTCGTCGGCGAGCAGAACGTCGGTGAAGACGGGGCCGCGCCGCAGCGCGAACGTGGCCTGCGCGGTGTTGAAGACGTTCGTGCCCGTGATGTCGGAGGGCATCAGGTCGGGCGTGAACTGGATGCGGCTGAAGTCCATGCCGACGATGCGCGCGAGCGTCTTCACCAGCAGCGTCTTCGCCGTGCCCGGCACGCCTTCCAGAAGCGCGTGCCCCTCGGCGAGGAGCGCGACCAGCGCCTGCTCGACCACCTCGTCCTGCCCGACGATGACCTTGCCGAGTTCCGCCTTGATGTGCTCGACGGTTGCGGGGACGTGTTGAAGCATTCAGAAGAAGTGACGGGTGACGATCAGCAAAGGAATTTCCGCTAAGTTAAGCCGCTCGGCACCTGTCCCTCATTTCCTTTCTCCGGGATTGGAAGAATAGTTTGTATGGCCGTCCGTCGTGTCGTGCCTATCCGAAGGGGCGACTCTTTATCCAAACTTCTTCGTAGGGAAGCACAGACCTTACCTCTGAACACATTAGTTTCCCGTCTATCCTGACGACCGAGTTGTGGGCGAGAAGGTTTTTGAGTTCTTCAAAGTGCGACCTGTCAACGAAGATCGAATAGTAATCTTTATGAAGCTTGGTCGTCGGGTCTTTCAGGCCCGGCCATCCGTCGGGCCAGTTTACATACTTTTCGGCGACAGGACAGCGCCACACCCTGACCTCAGCCCTTTCCGGTAGCCACCACTCCGCCTGCGGGTTTTCGTATCCCTCGACGAAACGATACGCCTGCTCGACGGGGGCGGGAGGTGGCTCATAAGCAGAGCGGGGGTTCGATAGCACGCTCCCATAGACCAGACCATGACGCGAGTGTATTTGCCTTCCTCACGTTTGAGCAGGAGAGTGTTAGTCGGCAAGTCGGTAGCCGCCGACGCATAGAACGACTGCGCGTCGAATTGCCCCAACTCACTTGGCTTAATCTGTTCCAGAGCCGCGGCCAACTCCTGCTCGGTCAGCTTCGCGTATTTAAACTCGGGGTCAGGCCAAGCGCCTTTTCTGTATATCACAGTCCCGTCCCCGTAGAGTACGAACCTCGGCGACCATTGATCCGCGAACCTGGCGTTGACAAAGCCCCCGAAGGCGTCGAGTACGACGAGCGGCGCGGGGTCTTTTTTGCTTTCAACGGCCTGACCATTAGGGCTTTCCGATGGCGAATGTTGCGAAGAGTTTAAGTGCGCAGTCGTGCAGCCGACAGCCGCAGTTAGAAGTAGCATCAACAAGGTTACGGCCATTCGCTCTTTAAGATTGCCGATTAATTCTCGCACCATAATTGACCTTGATCTAACGTCGCACTTTTCTTCTCAACGCGCCTGGCGAATCTCGCGCGAACGCATGAGGATGCCGAGGTCGCGTTCGAGTTCGCGAAGCGCGCGCGCGAGGGCGACGGCGCGACGGGGCGCGAGCGGAGCGCCCGCGATTGCGTCCTCGCACTCGCGCATGAGCGCTTCGAGTTCGCGCCGGCTCCTGCCGGAGCGCCTGCCGACGCCCGCGGCGATCTGTTCGAGCGGCGCGCTCGCGGCCACCCCGCCGTAGCGCGCCAGCGCCCGCCGCGTGCGCGTGTAGATGTTCTCGACAGCGAGGTCGTAGGCGCGTGCGCGCTGTTGGAGTTCGGCCATCGAGGCGACGAATTCGAGCTTCGAGCGGCGGTCGGCGCGCGGCGCGGGCAGGGCGCGCGCGAAGCGGCGTCCGCGCGTCCAGACGACGGCGAGCGCGACGAGGGCGGCCTGCGCGAACATCCAGAGGATGGGCGTCCCGCGGAAGTAGGCGAGCAGGTGATTCTCGGTCGCGCCGTAGCCCTGGTGAAATTCGTCGAAGGCGATGCGCCCACCGCGCCCGCCCGTCACAACGTTGGAGGCGAGGAAGAGGTTGTCGGCGCGGTTGATGCCCGCGTTCGAGACGACGTAAGGGTCTGAAAGCACGACCACGCGCCCGCGTCCGTATGCGTAGTCAACGAGCAGAGCGCCGACGCCCTCGCGCCCGTCGGCGACGTGGATGACGGGCGCGTCCGCCTCGTTCGTCGCGAGTTCTTTCGTCGCGCTTGAAACGTCCGGCGTGCGCGAGTCGCTCGTCGAAGGCCGCGACGTTGATGTCGGCGTCGGCATCGGCGCGGGCGGAGGCGGAGGCTCTTCCTCTTCCGACTCTTCTTCGTCATCGTCGGGCGTCGGCGTCTCCACGGGAGTCGGCGTCTGCCTTGGGACGACGGCTCTGCGCGGGGGCGCGCCGGGGCCTCGGATGATGACGGGCACGGCGGCTCCCACCTGATAGACGTGCAGGCGACCGGCGAAGCGCGAGCGCGCGACCTCCGCGACGCCGCGCGTGAGGACGGTCGGCTGCGCGGGAGTGATGAGCGGCACGTCGTGCGTCATCTGCTCCACGTCGTCGGGGCGAACGTCGGGCGCGGGCATCTCGAAGACTTCGGAGCCGACGCGCCAGCCCCTCGAAGTCGGAAGGAGCGAAGGGTTCGGGCTTCGGTCAACGACGACGAGACGACCTCCGGCCTCGACCCAGCGGAGAATCGCTTCGGCCTCCTCGCTCTCGACGGGCCGGCGCGTCCGCCCGACGATGACGAAGGTCGCGACTCCGCCCTCGCCCCCGCTCGCGAGCGAAGTCACGGGTTCGTTCCAGCGCACAACGTCCAGCCCGCGCTGCCGCAGATACTCGAACAGCGCGAGCGTGCCCGTCCCGCCCGCGTTCACGGTCGAGCGGTCGGGCGCGCGCTCCGTGTCGCCCTCCTGCTCGACGCGCACGTATGACGCGGCGTTCAGCGCCACGAGCACGACGACCATCACGACGACGGTCAGGATGATGAGAAGTCGGCCTTTCATCAAAGTCTGGAGTCTGGAGTCTGAAGTCTGGAGTCAAAGCCTCTTGCTTTGACTCCAGACTTCAGACTCCAGACTGTTTCATCGCCTGACGGCAGCGCGCGCGGAAGTTTGCCCAATCCGTGTCGGTCGCGTCTTGCAGGCCGTACCAGTGAAGCTCGAAGTCGAAGGTGAGCGGCAGCATCTCCGTGTAGAGGCGCGGCGGCGCGCTCTTGCGGACGGCGTTCAGGTAGTCGCGGTTCGTCTTGTGGCGCGAGAGCCGGATGACCTGGCGGTCGCCGAGTTCGCAGAGCAGCGCGATGTATGCCTTGCGGATCGCGCCGCGCAGGTCGCCCGCGCGCGCAAGCGTCTCGGCGTCGGCGAGCAGATCGGCGGAGGTCTGGTCGGCTTCGAGTCGCTCGCCGAGGACGACGCGGGGGCCGCGCTTGAGCTTGAGCGTCTTCACCTCGCGCTTGCGCCGCAGCCAGAGCAGGCGCGCGACGTATGCGACGACCGCGAGGCAGAGCGCGAGGACGACTATCTGCGCGATCTGCGAGAAGACCGGGTTCGTTCCCGGCGCGAGCCTCGGCCCGCGCGGCATGTGGTCGGCGAACCAGTCGGCGATGTCCTTGAGGAGACGTTGGAGCGCGTTGCCCTCCTCCGCCCTCTTGTTGAATTCGGGGTCGCGGAGGATTCTGTTCAGGCGACCGCGCTCGGCGTCGGCGTCCGAAGTCTGCGCCGTCGCCGACTCAAGTTCGGCGAGCCGCGAGTCGAGCGCGCGCAGCCGCTCCTCAATCGCGCGCAGCGACTGCACACGCTTCGAGTTGTCGCCCAAGTGTTCGTAATCGTCGAGCGCCGCGTGGAGCCATGCGTTGTCAACCTCGGTCGCGCCGCCGTCGCGCGACTCGACGCGCTCCTTCGGCGGGAGCAGCGAGCGCACGCGTCCGAGCGCGTCGCTCTCGCGTTTGGGAAGTTCGAGCGCGATGTCCGGGTTGTAGCCCGGCTTCGTCCAGACTTCGGGCTTCTCGTTGTCGCTCAGCTTCTGGCAGAACGCGGCCAACTCTTCGAGCGTCGGAACGGAAGCGCGCACGCGCTCGCGGTACTGCC
>DASRCS010000232.1:0-22959 GCA_035652995.1 Pyrinomonadaceae bacterium | reverse complement strand
GAACAACTGCTCTCGTCGGACAAGAACGCGTGGCGCGACCTCATCGCGAAGTGGCACTTCGCCGACAGCGTGCCTTACGCCGTCGCCGCGAAGCCCTCGCCGCGCCTGCTCGCGGAAGAGGAGCAGCAACTCGCCGCGCGCGAGCACGCCGAGGCCGAAGTGCTTGAGAAGAAGTACGGCGTCGCGGACGAGCAGGGCGCGCTCAAGCGCTACAAGGCCGACTACGACGCGACGACCGCCGAGCTTGAGAGCCTGGCGAAGAAGACCGCGCCCGCGCGCTTCCTCGAACACCCGCCGCTCACGCTCGACGACCAGCTCGACTACAAGGTCACTTCTCTTCCCGGCGGCGTGAAGCTGGTCGCCTCGAACTTCGAGAACATGACGAGCGCGACGACGGGCATCGCACTCCGCCTCGACGGCGTGCCGCAGGAACAACTCTTCTACCTCTCGGCGATGCCGCAGCTTCTCACGCAGGTCGGCGTCGTCAAAGACGGCAAGGCAATTCCCTACGAGCAGATGAGCGAGATGCTCCGCAAAGAGGTTCTCGCGTTGAATAGTTATTTCAGCACGAACTTCAGAACGGGCCGCGCCGAGTTGGTCGTCCGCGGCGCGGGCAACGACGCGGCGGAATCGCAGCGCGCGATCCAGTGGATGAAGCTCGTCCTGACTTCACCGGACTGGCGCGTCGAAAATCTCCCGCGCATCCGCGACGTTGTTGACCAGACTCTGAGCGGGATGCGCAACCGGACGCAGTCGGCGGAAGAGAACTGGGTCAACGACCCCGCCAGCGCCTACCAGCGGCAGGACGACCCGCTGCTGCTCGCGACCTCCTCGTTCCTGACGCAGGCGCACAACGTCCACCGCCTCCGCTGGCTCCTGAAGGACGCGGGCGAGGGCGCGCAGCGCGAAGCGATCTCGAAGTTCCTCGAACGCCTGAGCGGCGCGGCGGGGATTGACCTCTCTCCGGGCGCAAACCCGTCCGATGCTGACATGACCCGCTACACGCAGGAGAGACGGCAGGAACTCAAGACGCTGCTGGCCGCAATGCAGGGCAACAAGGAGGCTGCGGCCAAAATACCGCCTGCGGTTGAAAACCACTTCGACGCCTTCGCAAAGCTCCCCGACGGCGCGAAGGCTCTCGCGGCGGAGGCGGCCAAAGACTTAGACCAACTGCTCTCCGACATACCCGACGACAGTCTCGCTGGCGATTGGGAATACCTTTGCCTTGAGATGCGACACGACCTGCTCGTCCCGCCCGCGCAGGCTCTGGCCGACCTCGACGCCGTGCGGAAGAGTCTGCTCAAGACCGGCGGCGCGCGGATGTTCATGATCGGCTCGGCCACGAACGAGCAGGAGCTTGACGCCGACGTGCGCGACCTTCTTTCGGGACTCGACACGGCGGCGGTCACGCCCGCGAAATACACCTCGACTCCTTTGATTGAGTCGCGCGTGCGCGAACGACTCGGCGAGAAGAACGCGCCGGTCTTCGTCGGGTTGGTGAACCCGAACTCGCAGGGCGGCGTCTTCATCAACACCGCGCCCGCGGCCACGTACCTCGACGCGGACAAACGCGAGATGCTGCTCGACTACCTCGCCTCGCTCCTCTATTCGGGGCAAGGCGCGCACGGACTCTTCATCAAGACCTGGGGCGCGGGGCTGGCCTACTCGAACGGCGTCAGCAGCTCGCCCGCTTCGGGGAGACTGCAATACTACGCCGAGCGCACGCCGGAGCTTCCGCAGACGATGCGCTTCGTCATCGAAGAGTTGAAGAAGGCGAAGCCCGACCCCGCGCTCGTCGAGTACGCCGTCGCGCTCGCCTTCCTGCAATTCCGCTCGGCCTCGCCTTACGAGGCCCGCGGCGAAGGGATGGCGAACGACATCGCCGACGGCGTCCCGCCCGAAGCCGTCCGCAAGTTCCGCGAGGCCATCCTCGCGCTGCGCTCGACGCCGAACCTCTCCGACGAACTCTTCAAGCGCATGAATACGGTCTATGCGCGCGTCATGCCCGGACTCGGCGCGAAGGCGAGCGAGGTGCGCGGCGGAGTCTTCTACGTCATCGGCCCCGAAAAACAACTCTCGGCCTACGAGCAATACCTGAAGACGGTCGAGGGGCCGGACGCGCGTCTCTACCGCATTTACCCGCGCGACTACTGGATGACGCTCAGGGACGCGGAAGGCTCAAGCCGCGCGGGCGGCGACTAACAGTAACGCGTTACGACGAAAGCGGGCCGTGCTACGGCGTAGCACGGCCCGCTTTCGTCGTAATACGGCGAGATTACGACATAATCTCGTGCGGTTACGACATAATCTTGTCTTGTTACAACGTAATCTCATGTGGTTATGCCGTAACCTTATGCGGTTACGACATAATCTCATGTAGTTACGGTGTAACCTCGTATGGTTAGGGCATAATCATCTTATGTTAGGTCGTAACCTCGCGCGGTTACGGTCTAATCCCGTTCGGTTACGACGTAACCAAGCGAGGTTATGGCGTAACCTCACGCCGCTTCGCCGTAGCGTAGTCGAATTTCCTTCCGGCGGGGCCTGGTTATGGGGTAAGCGCGGGTCGTTAAGCCGTGGGCGGCGGCGAGCGGGTGTTTTAAAGACAGAGACACGAAGGCACGGCTAAGAACAAGCTCATGTCTTAGCCGTGCCTCAGTGTCTCCGCTTGGAAGTATCTTGCGCCCCGAAACTTTCGCCCGCGGTTCTGTTTTATCCGAAGATGTCGCGCACTTTGTCCATCAGCCCCTTGTCGCCGAGGTCTTTCTCTTCGATCTCGGCGAGTTGTTCGAGGAGCTTGCGCTGCTCGCGCGTGAGGGTGGTGGGCGTGACGACTGTGACCGAGACGTAGAGGTCGCCTTTGCCGCGGCCTCCGAGCGCGGGCATTCCCTGCCCTTTGACGCGGAAGACCGTGCCGGTCTGCGTGCCCGCGGGGACTTTCAGGTTCTGCTGGCCGTCGAGCGTCGGCACGCTGATCTCAGAGCCGAGCGCCGCCTGCGCGAAGGTGACGGGGACGGAGGCGTAGAGGTTATTCCCCTGCCGCTCGAACACGTCGTGTTCCTTGACGTGAATGACGACGTAGAGGTCGCCCGCGGGGCCGCCCTGCGACCCGGCCTCGCCCTCGCCCGCGAGACGCAAACGCGAGCCGGTCTCGACGCCCGCCGGAATCTTCACCTCCATCTGCTTCTCGCGCTCGACGCGTCCCGCGCCGCGGCAAGTCTCGCACGGCGTGCGGATCACGCGTCCCGTGCCGCGGCAGGTGCCGCAGGTGCGCGAGACGGAGAAGAAGCCCTGCTGGTAACGAACCTGCCCCGCGCCGCCGCAGGTCTGACAGGTTTCGGGCTGCGTGCCCGCAGCCGCGCCGCTGCCGCGACAGGTGTCGCAGGTTTCCAGACGCGGGATGCGAAGCTGCGCGGTCATCCCCGCGGCGGCCTCTTCGAGCGTCATCTCTAAGTCGTAGCGGAGGTCTGCGCCGCGTTGCGCCGCCGAGCGCCGCGAGCCGCCGCCGGAGCGCCCGCCGCCGAACACGTCGCCGAAGCCGAAGAGGTCGCCGAGTATGTCCTCGATGCCGCCGAACCCTTGTGCGCCCCAGCCCGCGCCCGACGCCGCGCTGGAAGAAACACCGGCGTGGCCGAAGCGGTCGTAGCGCGCGCGCTGTTCCGCGTCGGAGAGGACGGAGTAGGCTTCCGCCGCCTCCTTGAACTTCTCCTCGGCCTCGTTGTCGCCGGGGTTCTTGTCCGGGTGGTAGCGCACCGCGAGCTTGCGGTAGGCGCTCTTGATCTCCGTCTCGGTCGCCGTGCGGCTCACGCCGAGGACTTCGTAGTAGTCGCGTTTAGCCATTTATACGTAAGCAGTGACAAGTTAAAAGTGACGGGTGACGAGTCAAAAGAGGATTTTAACTTGTCACCCGCCGCTTGTCACTCGTCACCGCCCTAACCGTTCTTCACGTCGGCCACGGGGTTGAGCATCGCCATCGTCAGTTGCGAGGCGATGCGTTCGAGCTTCTGCGTCGCCTGCTGGATGGCCTCGACGTTCTCCGACTTGGCGAGTTCCTCGCACTCGGCGAAGGCATTCTGCGCCTCGACGTGCTCTTCGGGCGAGAGCGTGTTGCCGAACTCGCGGAAGGTGCGCTGCGTGTTGCGCAGGAGGCTTTCGAGCCGCGCCCGCTGCGCGATGAGTTCCTTCGTGCGGCGGTCGGCGTCCGCCGAGTTCACCGACTCGACGATCATCCGCTCGATCTCGTCGGACGAAAGACCCGACGTGGGCGTGACCTTCATCTGCTGCTTGCGACCGCTCGCCTTGTCCTGCGCCGAGACGTTGAGGATGCCGTTGGCGTCAACCTCGAACGTGACCTCGATCTGCGGGCCTCCGCGCGGCGAGGCGGGGATGCCGACCAGCTCGAACTTGCCTAAGCTGCGGTTGTGCGCCGAGATTTCGCGCTCGCCCTGAAGGACGTGAATCTCGACCGACGACTGGTTGTCAACGACGGTCGTGAACGTCTGGCTGTTGCGAAGCGGGATCGTCGAGTTGCGCTCGATGATCTTGTGGAAGAGTCCGCCGCGGGTTTCGAGTCCGAGCGAGAGCGGGAGCACGTCGAGCAGCACGATGTCCTTCACGTCGCCCGTCAGCACGCCGCCCTGAACCGCCGCGCCCATCGCGACGACCTCGTCGGGGTTGATCTCGGCGGAGGCGTCCTTGCCGAAGATTTCGCGAACGGTGCGCGCGATGATCGGCGAGCGCGTCTGGCCGCCGACGAGGAGAACCTTGTCGATGTCGTTCGGCTGGAGCTTCGCGTCCCAGAGAGCCTTCTGGCAAGGCTCGACCGTGCGCTCGACGAGGTCGCTGATGAGGTTCTCGAACGCTTCGCGCGTCAGCGTCTTGCTGAAGTGCTTCGGGCCGGACGCGTCCGCCGCGATGAAGGGCAGGTTGATGTTCGTCTCGGTGATCGAGGAGAGGTCGCACTTGGCGCGCTCCGCCGCCTCTTTCAAACGCTGCAAGGCGAGGCGGTCGTTTCTCAAATCAATGCCGGTCTCCTCGCGGAACTGCGCGACCATCCAGCCGATGATGCGCTCGTCGAAGTCTTCGCCGCCGAGGAAGGTGTTGCCCGACGTGGCGAGCACTTCGTAAACGCCCTGGTTGATTTCGAGGATGGAGATGTCGAACGTGCCGCCGCCGAGGTCATAGACGGCGATGCGCTCGTTCTCGTTGCGCCCGATGCCGTAGGCGAGTGCCGCCGCGGTCGGCTCGTTGATGATGCGCTCGACGCGGAGGCCGGCGATCTTGCCCGCGTCTTTGGTGGCCTGGCGCTGCGTGTCGTCGAAGTAGGCGGGGACGGTGATGATCGCGTCCGTCACCGACTCGCCGAGGAAGTCTTCCGCCGCGGCCTTCAGTCGCTGCAACACGATGCCGGAAATCTCCTGCGGGCTGTAAACGCGGCCCTGCACCTGTATGCGCGCGTCGCCGTTCGAGGCCTCGACGATCTCGAAGGGCGACGTTTCGCGCGCGCGCTCGACCTCAGGCTCGTTGAACTTGCGACCGATGAGGCGCTTGACGGCGTAGATCGTATTCGACGCGTTGGTGACGGCCTGCCGCTTGGCGATCTGGCCGACGAGCCGCTCGCCCTTGTCGGTGAAGCCGACGACCGTCGGCGTCGTGCGACCGCCCTCTTTGTTCGGCACGATCTGAACCGCGCCGGCTTCGAGCACCGAGACGCAGCAGTTTGTCGTTCCCAAATCTATTCCGACTACTTTGCCCATAGCTTTTACCCAGTTGGCGTCTGACGAGTGAAAGGTGATGAGTGATGGATGAGCGGCGGGGCGGACTAGCAGGTCATCTCATGACTCGTCACTGCCGAGTTGCCACCTTGACCATCGCGGGGCGCAGGAGCTTGTCGCCGAGGCGGTAGCCCCGCTGCATCTCCTGAACAATCGTGTCCGGCTCGACATCGTTCGCCTCTTCGGTCGAGACGGCTTCGTGGACGTGCGGGTCGAAAAGCTCGCCGACCGTCGGCACGATCTCGACGCCGAGGCTTTCGAGCACGCCGCCGAACTGCCGGTTGATGAGTTCGATGCCGTGCAGGAAGTGCCGGAACTCCTCCGACTCCTCGACCTCGACGGTGCGCTCGGCGTCGAGCGCGCGCTGAAGGTTGTCGAGCACGGGGAAGAGGCGGCGCACGACCTCGCCCAGCGCGCGATTGTAAGTCTCGGAGCGCTCGCGCTCAGTCCGCTTGCGGAAGTTGTCGAAGTCGGCCTGGCGGCGCGCGAGCTTGTCCTGCAACTCCTGCCGCTCTTCGGCGAGCCTCTTCAACTCTCCCTCGATGCGTCGAAGCTCCGAGCGCGTGGCGATCAACTCGGCGAGCGCCGGGCCTGCCGTAACGTCCGCCGCCTGTCGCGCAGGCTCGGCGGAGGAAGCGTGCGCGTCGTCGGACGCCTGCGCCTCGCCGACCGCTCGTGCTTCGCCGCCCGCGCGCTTCTCTCCGTCGCCCGTGTGCGAGGCGGTCGTGTCCTGATCGTTGCGGCTGCGCGGAAGCTCCGAAGGGTCTGTGCTGCCCGGCGCGTCGCCGCGGCCCGCGCCCGACTCGCGCTCTTCACCGTCTTCGATGCGGCGCTGCATCTCGTCCTCGTCGTCGTAAGAGGATTCGCGACCGAGTTCGTCCGGCGTCTTCTCGTCCGCGCCCTCCGCTTCGAGCCGCGCTTCGTCGCGCCCGCCCTCGGCGTCGTCGGCGAAGCGCACCGGGATGCGGTTGGCCTTGCGTCTGTCCTTTTCACCCATGTCCGTTTGCGTCATCCCTCCGACCCTTCCCGGTCAACCGAATCGCCGCGCTGCCTGCCGCGGCCTGAGAACTCAGATGCGTACCTCCTCGCGCAGCATCCGCTCGACCAAACGCGCGACGTAGTTGACGGCGGCGATGGTGCGCGCGTATTCGAGCCGCATCGGCCCGACGACACCGACCGTGCCCGCGACGAAGCCCTCGCCCAAACGGTACGGCGCGGTGATGAGCGCGCACGACTGAAGCTGCGGCGCGCTGTGCTCGCGACCGATGACGACGTGCACGTCGCCGAAAACGGGTTCGCGCGCGATACACTCGTTGAGAATCTTGACGAGGCGCGACTTGGCCTCGAAGGTTCGGAACAGCTCGCGCAGGCGCTCGGCGTCCGAGAAGTCCGGCTTGGCGAGGATGTTCGACGCGCCGTCAATGTACACGTCGCCCGTCTCCGCGTCGTCGCCCTCGACGCTGCGCTCGAAGAGCATCACGGCGTTGCGCAACAGACGGTCGTAGAGCGCCTTCTCCTCCTGCATGAGCGCCAGCACCTCCGAGCGAATCGCCTGAAGGCCCTTGCCCGAAAACTCCGCGTTGAGGTAGCGCGCGGCGCTCTCCAACTCTTCCTGCGTCAGACGCTCGTCGAGTCGGATGATCTTGTTCTGGACGACGTTCGGCGCGAAGACCAGGACGACGAGGATGCGACCGTCACTCAGTTGGAGGAACTCGACGTGTTCGAGGCGACTGTCGGAGACCGGCGGCGAGACGACGATGCCGACGTTCTCCGAGAGTTCCGAGAGCGCGTGCGAGACCTTCTCCATCAGGCGCGACGGCTGCGCGCCGTCCGCCGACACGCCGAGCGTGCGGTCAATCGCCGAGAGGTCTGCGCGCGACAGACGCGTGTCGCCGATGAGGTGGTCAACGTAGAAGCGGTAGCCCTTGTCGGTCGGCACGCGGCCCGCCGAGGTGTGCGGCTGCTCGACGAGTCCGAGTTCTTCGAGTTCGGCCATCACGTTGCGGATCGTCGCCGAACTCCAGCCCACGCCGCCCGCGAAGCGCTCCGAGATCGTCCGCGACCCGACCGGCTCGCCCGTCCGCAAGTGCTCCTTGATGATCGCGGCGAGCACGGCCTGACCGCGCGCGTCGAGCGCCCAGTCCGCCTGTGCCTGCGATGTCGAGCTTCGGATTGCCATTAAAATCAAGAGTGGCGAGCGGGGCTTGCGAAGGGGGTTCGGCGCGCGACTCGGAACGACCGAAGACGGCGCGAAGACCATCTTAAAATTGTTTACAGCCGCCGCCCTAACGTGTCAAGAAATAAATTCCGGCGGCGGCGTTGGAAGGCCCTGCGCTCGAAAACGATGGCCCCGTCTGAAGTATAGCGGATTGGCTAAAACGGGCGCAAACGAGAGCCTGAACCCTTCGGCCCTTGAGGAATGTTCGAGCGTTTTCGGCCTAATTCAATGAACCGGCTAAGCTTAATCAATCCGCGGGGACGCGACGCCGCGCCCTTCGAGCTAAACTTTGAAATAAAAAGAATTGCGGGGCAGCGTTTTTCCGCCTCGCGGGACGCACCAAGCGCCCGTCCCGGTCATTTATCGGCAAGCAAACGGCTTAGACAGTCGCGCGGAAAAGGTGTTTGACTGCCCTGTCCGCCGCCTCGTAATATCAGTCCGCGAGGCCGCCAGCCGACGGTTTGATTTCGACTGCGCCGCCGGACTCGCAGCGGTCATCCGTTCGGGGCGACGCAGCCCGTTTCCCTGCTTCAGCGCCGGAAGTCTTATGCCCGACTCCCAGCAACTGCTCGGCACACTCTTCGTCGAGGCGTTCCGCACGCTCGCGCCAAAGCGCCCCGTGCCCGAAGCGGACGTGCGCTACTACCCTTACGCCGGACTCAACCACACGATACGCCTGCGCTCCGGTCGCGTTTACGTCCGGCTCTCCGACATCTTCAAAAGCGCGCCGCTGAACGTTCACCGCGCGCTCGCCTTCATCCTCGTCGCGAAATTACTTCGACGCCGCACGCCGCCCTTCTACGAGAAGGTCTATCGAGAGTACGCCTGCTCGCCCGACGTGATGCGCGCCTCAGACCTCGCGCGCCGCCAGCGCGGGCGCAAGATGATCTCTTCGGCGCAAGGCAGCGTCTATGACCTCGGACGGATGTTCGAGCGTTTGAACCAGCGCTACTTCGGCGGCGAGATCGAGCAGCCGACGCTCACCTGGTCGCAGCGCCGCACGCGCACGATACTCGGCCACCACGACGGAGTCCACGACACCATCGTCATCAGCAAGACGCTCGACTCGCGCGACGTGCCCGAATGGTTCGTCGAGTACATCCTCTACCACGAGATGCTTCACATCAAACACCCCGCGCGGCTCATCAACGGCAGGCGCTATTATCACACCAAGGCGTTCCGCGCCGACGAGCAGCGATTCCCTCATTACCACGAGGCGCAGCGCTGGCTCGACCAGATCGTCCGCCAGCGCCGGACGCTCCGCGCGCGCGCGGCGTAAAGACGAGCGCGTCGCAGTCACACGCTCCGTGCGTTGCGTAAAGATATTTTCTCAAGCTTCACACAGCTAAAAACTTTCCGCGCGAACTCATCTCCGACTCAAAACTTTTCCGAAACTTTACCAACGCCTCGTCGTTTAATCGCTCAGGAAGGTGGGCTCCTCCGAAAAGGGCGGGCGCTGGGACGAGAGACGGCATCATTCCCTCCGATGTTTCTCCCGTCCCAGCGCCCGCTCTGAGGTTTCCGACTCCGAAATTTTCTCACGCCGTCCGCGATTTCAGATTTCTTGACTCGCACGCACACGCGTGTTAGCTTCCGCCTGCTTTCAAACGAAGACAACTTGCGCGAAATTTCGTCCGCGTTCACCACAGCGGATTTAACTCAACGTTTCGGATTTGAAGTTTCCGATTCGAGGTTCGAGCTTCTAACTCTGGAAGTTCGAATTTCAGAGTTGAAATTTAAACCTGAAAATTCCGTACCCGAAATCGCGGAGGATTAAAAAAATGAGCGAGACCGTTTTCAAAGGCGTCGAGATCGTCGGCACGTCCGACCAGAGTTTCAGCCACGCAATCGAGGTCGCCGTCACGCGCGCGCGGCAGACCTTGCGCGAGCTTTCGTGGTTCGTTGTCGAGGAGATGCGCGGCGGGTTGCAGAAAGGGCGGCTCGAATATCAGGTGACGCTGCGCGTCTTCTTTAAACTCGACTCGGGAGACAAGAGCGAAACCGGCTCGACCCTTGTCTGAAGTCGCGGCTGTCGGGCGTGTCGAGTCGTCCGTGTTCTCGCGAGTCCCGTGAGAATTTCCGCCCCGGCCTCCGCGCTGGACAAAGCGAAGCGCGGCTCGATAGACTACGAGGTTTGCGAAAGGCGGCGCGCGGCTCACTGTGGGCGCTCGGCGCGTCTTTCGGCGACGGCGATTTAAATCAGAAGCATTCGGAGTCAGAACTTTTTTATGGCAATTTCCGCGACGCAAATCAGAAAAGGCATGGTCATAGTCTTCGAGGGCAAGCCCTGCAAAGTCCTCGACGCGCGCCACCACACGCCCGGCAACCTCCGCGCGATGATGCAGACGAAGCTGCGCGACCTCCGCACCGGCTCGTCCTTCGAGCACCGCTTCCGCTCCGCCGACACGGTCGAGCGCGCCGTCCTCGAGCAGCACGAGATGGAGTTCATGTACGCCGACGGCACGCACTACCACTTCATGAACACCGAGAACTACGAGCAGACGGCTCTCTCAGACGAAGACCTCGGCGACATGGCGCAGTGGCTCACGGCGGGCATGAAGATTCAGGCGGAGTTCTACGAGGGTGCGCCCATCGGCATTGACCTGCCGCCTTCAATCGAGCTTTCGGTCGTCGAGACCGAGCCGACGATGAAGGGCGCGACCGTCTCGAACGTCAACAAGCCCGCGAAGCTCGAAAACGGAGTGACCATCTCCGTCCCGCCCTTCATCAACGAGGGCGACCGCATCCGCGTTGCCCCGACCGAAGGGCGCTACATCGAGCGGGCGAAGTAAATCAGTGATGAGTGATGAGTGATGAGCGATGAGTTGAAAGCAGAACGGCTTTGACTCATCACTCGTCACTCATCACTCATCACTTTTCACCGATGTATTTCCTTTACAGCATCCTCCTCGGCGTCGGCGTCCTCGCGCTGCTGCCGAGGTTTTTGTTTGACGCGGCGCGGCACGGCAAGTACGCCGCGGGCTTTCGGGAGCGCGCGGGCGCTCTGCCGCGCTTCGATGCTGGCGGGCGGCCCGTCGTGTGGCTTCACTGCGTCTCGGTCGGCGAGGCGCAGGCCGCGCGCCCGCTCGCGCGCGCGATCATTGAAGCGCACCCGCGCCACGCGCTCGTCGTCTCGACCACCACGCAGACGGGGCAGCGTGTCGCGCGCGAGGCGTTCGGCGACGCGGCGCTCGTCTTCTACTTCCCCTTCGACTGGGCCTGGAGCGTTCGGCGTGCGCTCCGCAAGATCAACCCCTCGGCGGTGCTCGTGATGGAGACGGAGCTTTGGCCGCGCTTCTTCCGCGAGTGCCACGCGCGCGGAGTGCCGGTCGCGCTCGTCAACGGTCGCGTCTCCGAAAAATCTTTCCGCCGCTACCGGCTCATAAAATTTTTCATCCGCCGCGTGCTCTCAGACCTCTCGCTCGCCGCGATGCAAACGGAAGCGGACGCCGAGCGGGTTCGCGCGCTCGGCATACGGCCTGAGCGAGTCCGCGTCACCGGCAACGTCAAGTTCGACATCGAGGACGCGGGCGCGCATGCGTTGACCGAAGAGCTGCGGCGGCGCTTCCGCTTCGACGACGGACGCCCGCTCGTCGTCGCCGCGAGCACCCACGCGCCCGAAGAGCGTCTGTTGCTCGAAGCCTTCAAAATCATGCCGGGCGCTTCGCGAGCAGACAAAATCACGTCGGGTGCCTCGCAAACGAAACCTTCGCAGGCGAAACGCCCGCGCCTGCTCATCGCCCCGCGCCACCCGGAACGCTTCGGCGAGGTCGCGGCGCTCGTCGAAGCGACCGGCATGAAGTGGAGTAAACGGAGCGAGGGCGCGCGCGAGTCTGACGTGGAGTGCGACATCATTCTGCTCGACAGCATCGGCGAGCTGCGCGCGGTCTATCCGCTCGCGGAGGTCGTCTTCGTCGGCGGGAGCGTCGCGCCCACGGGCGGCCACAACGTTCTCGAACCCGCGCTCGCCGCGCGCGCAATCGTCACGGGCGCGCACACCTCGAACTTCAAGGCCGTCGTCGAGACGTTCCTCGAACGCGACGCGCTTGTACAACTGCCGCACGGCGAAGAGGCGCAAGTCCCGAACGCGCTCGCCCGCGTCTTCAACGAACTGCTCGGCGACGACTCGAAACGGCGAAGCATGGGTGAACGCGCGCGCGCGGTGCTCGAAGAGAACCGCGGCGCGACGGCTCGCACCGTCAGACTTCTCGAACCACTTTTGAGTCAGAGGTCAGAGGTCGGAGGTCAGAGGTCGGTGAAGAACTTGCTCTCCGCAGACCTTCAATCTCCACCATCGAACAACAACTACTGACCTCTGACCTCCGACCTCTGACCTCTGCTCTTATGTCGCTCGCGCTCGCACCGCTCGGACTTCTCTACGGCGCAGCGGTGCGAACTCGCCTCGGCCTCTACCGCTCCGGCCTTCTCAAAACTCAGACGGTCGGCGCGCCCGTCGTCAGCGTCGGCAACATCACTGCGGGCGGCACGGGCAAGACGCCGCTCGTCGAGTGGGTCGCGCGCTCGCTCGCGAGAGACGGGTTGAACGTGTGCGTTCTGACGCGGGGCTACGGTCGCGCGGACGAGTCGAGGCGCGTCGTCGCGTCCGACGGCGGGCGCGTGCTCGCCGGCGTCGAAGAGTGCGGCGACGAGCCGAGGCTTCTGGCCGAGCGACTCGTCGGCGCGGCTTCCGTCGTCTGCGACCGCGACCGCGCCTCCGCCGCGCGTTGGGCGCGCGAGAATTTGGGCGCGGACGTGTTCGTGCTGGACGACGGCTTTCAGCACCTGAGAATCGCGCGCCGTCTCGACATCGTCGCCGTTGACGCGAGCGCGCCGTGGGGCGGCGGACGCCTTCTGCCGCGGGGACGCCTGCGCGAGCCGCGCGGGGGACTTGCGCGCGCGGGCTGCGTCGTCATCACGCGCTCGGACATGGCCGAAGACCTCGGAGCCTTGCGCGACGAAGTTCTGAGATTGAGCGGAGGCAAAGCGGCGGTCATCGCCTCGCGCGTGCGGACGCTCGGCCTGAGTCCGGCGGACGCCGCGTCGAGCGTTTCGAGAATTGAGTTTGAGAGCGACGCAGGCACAGATTTGCCTGAAGGCGGCGGCGGCAAAGCGTTGCTCGAAAGGGTCGCAGCGCAACCCGTCGGCGCGTTCTGCGCGGTCGGGAACCCGCGCGCGTTCTTCGCTCAACTTCGCCGTGACGGCTTCGACCTCCGGCACGAACGCGCGTTCGCCGATCATCACAAGTTCACACAGGCCGAGCTTGACGATGTCGCGCGCGAGGCCGGGCGCGCGGGCGCGCGCGCGCTTCTGACGACGGCGAAGGACGCGGTCAAGCTGCGTACTCTGACAACCTCACTTCCCTTCTACGTCGTCGAGATCGGTTTGGAGTTTGAAGACGAAGGAAAGCTCCTCGGCCTCGTGCGCGAAGCCGCGCGGCGCGCTTGAAGTGTTGACGCGTGCGGAGACACCGGCGACGCGCGCGGAAAAGTTCAGAGCTTCACGTCAGGGCCACTTGAGTTCGCGCCGGGCGGCGCGGAAGAGTCTTCGAGCTTCGGCGGGTTGTTGTCGTCGAGCTTGGGCGGATTGTCGGGCGGGGTCTCCGGCTGCTTCTGCTTCTGCTTCTTCGTGGGCACGGGCGGGGGCGGCGTGTCGTCCTGGTTCGAGTTGAGCGTGTCAACGCGGCGGGCGCGCGGCGTAGGAGTCGGGGTCGGCTTCTTCTGCTCGTTGTCGTTCTGGCCCTCGTTCGTATTCTCGCCGGCGTTCTCTTCGTCGGTCTGTTGATTCTGATTCTCGTTGGCCCCGCGCCTGCCCCGGCCCGGTGTCGGCGACGCCACCGCGTTGACCGCGCCCGCGACCGGAACGTTCTCCGCGGCGGCGGCGGCGGGAGTCGGCGTCGCCGCGACGGGCGCGATGTTGCGCTCGGCCTGTCCCGTCGGCGGGGCGATTGACTGCACGGGCTTGCCGTTCGGGTCTGAGATGAGCGAGGGCTGCGTCTGCGGCTCGTTCGCGGAAGTCGAGCCGCGGCGCTGGAACGCGAAGACGACCGCGAAGATGATGGCGAGCGCCGCCACCGCCGGAATCGCGACGCGCCAGGGGCTGAAGCCCGACGCGGGCGGGGGCGCGGCGACGAACGAGGGCACGACCTCTTCGGCGGGCGGCGGCGGCACCTCCTCGACCGGCAGGCGGCGGTGTCGAGCGCTGACGACCGTGGCCTCGTCGTCTTCTTCGAGCGTCGTGCGCGCGGGGTCGTTCGGCCCGGTCGGGATGATGATGCGGCCCGTGTCAGCCGCGCCCACCTCCGGCGCGGTCGCGTCTTTCGCGGCGACCGTGAGCGCGTCGGCCATCTCTTCGGCGCTCTGGAAACGTTCTTCGGGATTCTTCGCGAGCGCGCGCTCGACGACCTTCGCGACGCTCGCGGGCAAGTCCTTCCGCTCTTCGAGTATCGGGGGCGGCGGCTCCTGAAGGTGCTTCATCATCGTCGCCGTCGGCGAGTCGCCCGCGAAGGGGACGTGGCCGGCGAGCATCTCGAACAGGATGACGCCGAACGAGTACACGTCGGAGCGCGCGTCAATGCGCGCGGCCTGCGAGCACTGTTCGGGCGACATGTACTGCGGCGTCCCGATGATGATGTTGGGCGCGGTCAGGCCGGGATCGGTCACGTCAACGTCCTGCTGAATCTTCGCGATGCCGAAGTCCAAGACCTTCGCCCAGTCGCCGCCGGTCGAAGTCTCTTCGAGCATGATGTTGTCGCTCTTGAGGTCGCGGTGGATGACGCCCTCGGCGTGCGCGGCCTCCAAAGCCCCGGCGACCTGTCGGACGATCTCGGCGGTGCGCGCGAGCGGCAGAGGCCCTTCCGCGCGGATCACGTCCTTGAGCGTGCTGCCGCGCAGGTACTCCATGACCATATAGACGACGCCGTTCTCGGCCTCGCCGAAGTCGGTGACGACGATGGCGTGCGGGTGCGAGATGCGGGAGGCGGCCTTGGCCTCGCGCGTGAAGCGGGCGACGATCTTGTCGTCGGCGGCGAGCGCCGGGTGCAGGACTTTGATGGCGACGGTCTTCTCCATCAGGACGTGCGTCGCGCGATAGACGCAGCCCATCCCCCCCTCATCAATCTTCTCCTCGATGCGGTACTTGCCGGCGAGCACTTGGCCCAGGAGCGCGTCGTCCTTCGCGGACTTCTTCAGCACCGTGCCGTCCGTCGGGCACAGCGTGTTCGTGTCGGCGTACTGCCTGCCGCATTTCGGGCACGTCTTCATCGTAAGGGTTCTGGCCTCGCCATCGGAATCACTTTCAGGGGAAGGTCTTGAGCGTACCACACCGCTTTCTCGCGGCGCAATGTTGACGTTCAAGACTGCGTCGGGCAGGCGAGCTAGTCTGAATTCTGCGCGGAATTCTGTGGAAGGCAACTAGACACGACCGCCTGTCATCTGGCCTTCGACTTCCACACTCTGATAAATTGCCGCGCATGAGCGTGGCGCTGCGCGTCGAGGGCGTGTCGAAGCAATACCGGATTTACAGGCGTCCGGGCGACCGGCTGACGGAGTCTCTGACGCGAGGCCGACTGAAACGTCACCGCGAGTTCTGGGCGCTCAAAGGCGTGAGCTTCGGGGTCGAGCGCGGCACGACGACCGGCATCATCGGGCCGAACGGGTGCGGCAAGTCAACGCTGCTGCAAATCATCTCCGGCACGCTTGAGCCGACCGCGGGCAACGTCTGGCGCGACGGTCGCGTCGCCGCGCTGCTCGAACTCGGCGCGGGCTTCGACCCGGAAGGCACGGGCGTCGAGAACGTGTTTATGAACGCCGCGCTGATGGGATTTTCGCGGCGCGAGACGGAAAGACTCTTCCCCGAAATCGAGCGCTTCGCGGAGATCGGCCCGTTCATCTATCAACCCGTCAAGACGTACTCGTCGGGGATGTTCGTCCGCCTCGCCTTCGCCGTCGCCGCGAGCGTCGAGCCGGACATCTTCGTCATTGACGAGGCGCTCGCCGTCGGCGACGCGGTCTTCCAGCACCGATGCCTGCGCCGCATCAGGGAGATTCAGGAGCGCGGCGCGACCGTGCTTTTCGTCTCGCACGACGCGGCGGCCATCCGCGCGCTCTGCTCGCGCGCGATCCTTCTGAGCGCCGGTCGCGTCGTCCAGGACGGAGCGCCGTTCGACGTTCTCAACCACTACCAGAAGATCGTCATGGAGCGCGAGCAGGCTTACGAGGACGAGACCACGGCGAGCGAGGCCGCGCCGGGACAGGCCGAAGACGAAGGGCCGCGCACTCCGCTCAGCTACTCGTTCCGCCACGGCGACGGCAGCGCCGAGATCGTGAGCGCCGAACTCCTCGACGCCTCACGACGGCCCGCGGCGTTCGTCGAGACTGGCTCGCCGCTGACCCTGCGCGTACGCGCGAGGTTCAACCGCGAGGTTGAGGACGCGGTCGTCGGCTTCCTCGTCAACAACAGCCACGGCATACACGCCTACGGGACGAACACGAAGGAGCAGCAGATCGAGCTTGGGCTTTTGCGGCGCGGCGACACGGTCGAAGTCAGCTTCGCGTTCAATTGCTGGCTCGGACTCGACCGCTTCTCCGTCTCGCTCGCCGTCCACAGCCGCGACGGCATCAGCTACGACTGGCTCGACGGCGCGCTCTTCTTTCAAGTCGCCAGCCCCGTCCTCGTCGAAGGAATCGCCAACCTCAACGCCAGCGCGACGGCGAGACGCGTCGGAATGCGGGATGCGGATTTCGGATTGCGGGTTGAAGAACAAGAAAGCGACGCCATCACCCTTTCGACGAATCCGCAATCCAAAATCTAAAATCCAAATGGATCGGGTGACGCATGGTTGATTACGAAGTCGAAAGCACTCTGCGCGAGATACGCGAGCGCGTGATCGCCGGGTCGGCGCGGGCGGGCGTCATCGCGCGCCGCACGCCGGGCGAGTCGGCGGACGTGCCGGGCGTTGATTCGCCGAGTGCCGCCGCGCCGAGCGCGACAGACGGCGAGGGCGTCGAGGCGCTGTCGCGCTTGCGTGCGAATCTCGCGACGACCGAGCGCGCGTGGTCGCGCCTGCCGCCCGTCGTGAGCTACCGGCGCGGCGCGGTCGCGCGCGTCGAACTCTGGCTCAAGCGGCAGATCAAACGCGCCGCGCACTGGTTCACTTGGGAGCAGGTCAACTTCAACTCCGCCGCCCACAGCGCGCTCGCGGACGCGCACTCGGCGCTCGCCGCCCACGAACGCGCCCTCGAAGAACTGCGCGACCTGCTCCGGCGGCAGCAAGCCGAGGCCGAATCCAACGCGGCGCGCTTCTCGGAGTTGCGGGCGCGGCTCGACGCGTTCGAGTCGCGGCTCGGCAGCGCGGAAGCGCACGTCAACCAGACGCTCACGCAACTCGCGTCCGACATGAGGCAGTTCGTCGAACAGTTGCGCGAAGAGCGGCGGGCCGGGACCGAACAACTGCGCGCCGAGCGTCGCGAGTATCTCGACGCTCTCGCCGACGCTCTTCGCGACGAGGCGCGCGACCGCGTCGAGTACGCGCTCGAAGAGCAGCGCGTCTGCTTCAAACAACTCTCGCTCGAAGCATCCGAGGCAGCCGTCGCGCAAGACCGCGCCCGCCGCCGGATCGAGGCGCGCATCGAAGCGCTTGAGAGGACGAAAGCAGTGACGAGTGACAAGTGAAGAGTGACGAGCCGAAAAGCTTTTAGCGTTTAGCTGTTGGCTCTTAGCTCCGTGCCTTCAACCCGTCACCTGTCACTCGCCACTCGTCACTGCATTTGATGAAAGACGACTTGTACAGACGCGCCGGCATCAGCGACTTGGCCGAGTTCTACCGGACGAAGTTTGTCTCCGACGAGGTTCTGGACGCGCGCTACTTCCGCGCGCTCGACCGCTTCGACATGAGGTTCGCGCGGACGATGTGGGTCTATGACAACGTGCGCGCGGGCGCGACCCTGTTAGACCTCGGCTGCGGCGCTGGCGTGCTCGCGCTTCTAAAGCGCAAGGGCGTCACGCTCGCGGGCGTTGACCTCTCGGCGGAGTGCGCGCTCGCCTCGCGCCGCAACGGCTACGACGTGACCTGCGCCGCCGAACTCACGCGCCTGCCCTTCGACGACGCGAGCTTCGATTACGTCGTGAGCCTCGACGTGCTCGGCCACGTCGGCTTCGACGAGAAGGACGCGGTGCTGGCCGAAATCCGGCGCGTGCTTCGGCCCGGCGGCGTCACACTCCACGGCATCGAATGCACCGACAGGCGCACGCAGAAGAGTTACGAGGAGATGACGGCGGAGGAGCTTCGGCGCTTCGTCGCCGTGGACGGCCACATCGGACTCGAAGAGGAGCAGGAGCACGCCGCGCGCTTCCGTCGCTTCTTCAGTCACGTCGCGTGGGAGCCGCGCTACGCGCTCTGCCTCTCGTCCGAAGAGTTCATCAAGCAGTCGGACGAGTACGGACTGCCCTTCGAGTCGGACTTCGTCGAGTACCTGCGCGGCCTCACTTTCGCCGAGCGACGCGCGTTCGACATGGCGATGGGCTACGTCTTCGGCAAAATCTCAGACCTTCACGTCAGACTTCCGAAGAGCGGCCTCTACGTCCTCGTCAAAGCGTCGGACGCGCCGCTCGGAAGTTTCTACAACGAGCACCGCGACCGCTCCGCGCTCTTCACGAGCGGAACGAACGATGCGCTCGCCGACGCCGCGCTTCACTCCGACTCCACGGCCCCCGTCGGCGCGGCGCGCTCGTTCTGCCTCGACCGCGCCGCCGAGTTCGACGACGGCTGGTACGAGCCGAACGTGCTCCCGCCCGTCGCGCGCTGGATGAAGAGCCGTGGCCGCGTCCGCTTCAACGCGCCCTCCCTCTCGGCCCTCCGACTCGACCTCACGACGCACATCCCCGACCTCACGACGCGACCGCTCGGCCTCGAACTCCTCCTCAACGGCCAGCGCCTCTGCGCCCTCTCGCTCTTCCGACACGGCTGGCTCTCGCTGCTTACGGAAGTGCCCGAAGAGTTGGCGACCGCGGGCGACTACGAGCTTGAGATTCGCGCCGACCGAACCTGGCAGCCGCGCCCCGCCGACACAGGGAACCGCGACGACCGCGAGCTTTCAATCGCCGTCTGCAACGTCGAGGCGTATTTATAAGCAGGAGTCGCAGCCTCGCGCCCGGTTCTCGAATATTGTCGAATTCTGGCAGTTGGGCCTTACTCTTTAACGGGCAGGCCGAGCCGCGCGTTGAGTCGTGCGCGCAGCGAGCGGAAGTGTTCTTCTGGGACGGAGGCGATGGAGCTTTGGAGGCGCGTGACGGCAGGCTCGATCTCGCGCTCCTCTTCCGGCTCGACGCGCTCGATTGCCTCGGCGACCTCCTCGTCGCGTGCGCGTCCGGTGAGGCGGCGGAGGCTTCGCGCGAGAAGGTTTGCGGCGGCCCGCAGCCCGCGGCGTGATTGCCGGAACGCGCCGCCGACCGCGGCCTCGACCGGCTTGATGGGCGCTTCGCGGCAGACCACCTGGATCGCCTCGCCGACGCTCGCAGCGCCGCACAGGTCAACAAGACTCGCGCCGCCGGCGCGCGGCTGCAAGGCGTGAGCGGTGAGGTAGCCGAAGTGATAGGTGCGGCTCGTCAGGTCAACGGCGCGCTTCCATTCGAGGAAGTAGAAGACCTTTCGGAAGACCGCCTTCAGCGGATAGACGAGCACAGCCGTCAGACAGCCGCGCACGCACCCGCGCCCCTGCTCCTTCGTGAGCGCGGCCAACTCCTCGCCGCTCAGGCTGCGGCCCTGAGCCGCGGCGAGACGGCGGACGAGACGCCTCCGAAAGTAATTCTTCGCCACGTCGTCAACGACCGGCACGGGGATGAGCGGCGTCAGCCCCGTGAGAATCGCGTGCGCGGCGAGGGTGCGCTGCGAGCCTTCCGCCGTCTGCGTGTCTTTGCGAATCTCTGACATCATCTTCTCCGTCGAGCGGGGCTTATAAGAATTTAACCGGGATGGACAGGATAGCAGTTTTCAGTTTCGAGTTTTCGGTTTTCAGTTGTCGGAAGATTGCAGATTGAAGATTTGAAATCTCAAATCTGAAATCTTGAATCCTGTCCATCCTGTCCATCCCTGTTAATTATTCCTCTCACAAAGTGCTCGCATCGCCTCTCTCAGCGCGCGGGCTTTCCGTCGCCGCGCGCCGCCGTGTTAAGTTGTCATCGCTCTGACGACTGCCGCGACGCTCCGGCCACCACGCTTCGATGGCGATTCGCAACATTCTCATCTGCACGACGCAAGTCCCTTTCACGACGGGCGGCGCGGAGTCGCACGTCGAGGGGTTGCGGCGCGCGCTCACGGAGGCGGGCTACAACGCGGAGGTCGCGGCGCTGCCGTTCAAGTGGTACCCGCCCGCGGAGATCATGCGCGGCACGCTCGCGTGGCGTCTGCTCGACGTGACGGAGGCGAACGGCAAGCCGATTGACCTCGTCGTCGGCATGAGGTTCCCGGCCTACACGGTCGCGCACCCGCGCAAGGTTCTGTGGATACTCCACCAGCACCGCTCGGCCTACAACCTCTGGGGCACGCAGTTCGACGACCTCTCGACGCACCCCGAAGGCGCGCGCGTCCGCGACTTCGTGCGCCACTGCGACTCGCGCTTCATCCCCGAAGCGCGCAAGGTCTTCGCCAATTCGCGCGCGGTCGCCGAACGGCTCAGGCATTTCAACCGGATCGAGAGCGAGCCGCTTTATCATCCGCCGCCGCGCGCCGCGAGCCTGCGCGCGGGTGATTCTGGCGACTACATTTTTTACCCCAGCCGTTTGGAGCCGCAGAAGCGTCAGGAGCTTCTCATCGAGGCGTTGAGCTTCACGCGCACTCCCGTCCGCGTCGTCTTCGCAGGCTCTTCGCGTGAGATCGAGCACTACGAGTCGCTCGTCAAACACTACGGCGTCGGCGACCGCGTCGAGCTGCGCGGCTTCGTCGGCGAGGACGAGATCGTCAAGCTCTACGCGAACGCGCTCGGCGTCTGCTACCTGCCGTTCGACGAAGACTACGGCTACGTGACTCTGGAAGGGATGCTCTCGTCGAAGCCCGTCGTCGTCGCGCGCGACGGCGGCGGCGCGACCGAGTTCGTCGAGCACGGGAGCGAAGGATTCGTCGCGGAACCCGACCCGCGCGCCATCGCCGAATGTCTCGACGAACTTTTCGGCGACCGCGAGCGTGCGCGGCGCATGGGCGAGCGCGGGCGCGAGAAGCTTCTCGCGTTGAAACTCTCGTGGCCGAACGTCGTCGAGAAGATCATCTCAGCCGCGAACTAAACACCGACGAAGGTAGTGGCGATAAGCATCAACAAGAATGAAGAGAGCGACGCGGGACGCTCGTTCGGGACGCGGGCCGCACGTGCGCTCCGGCGCAGGCTTGAGTTCGGCGACGCGCTCATGCCGCTCTACCTCGTCGTCTTCGTCCGGCAGTACCTCTGGACGGTCGGCGACGCGCGCGCCGCGTGGCTGCTCGCGTCCGCCGTCGCCGCGCTGCTGTGGCCCCTGCTGCTGTATCTCAAAGACGAGGACGAAGCGCGGACGCCCTGGCAGTTCTGGGCCGCGGTCGCTTTGCCGCTCCTCGGCGTTTACGCCATGCGCGCGGCCATCCCCGACACCAGTTACGACGTGCTCAATTACAGGCTCGTGAGCGCCGAGAGGGCGTTGCGCGGCTGGCCGTTCGTCGGCGGAGATTTCTTCCCGCCGTTCTACCCGCTGAACCCCGCGCCCGACATGCTTCTCGGAGTCGCACGTCACCTGCTCGGCTACCGACTGGGCACGTCACTAAACCTCCTCGCCCTCGTGTGGACGGGGACGGTTCTCGACAGAATGTTGCGCCGGTACGTGCCCGGCGTCTGGCCGCGCAGCCTCGCCGTCCTCCTGACGCTCTGGACGGAACACGCGCTGTTCCTCGTCAACACGTACCTGGTTGACCTGCTGGCGCTGCCGCTGCTCCTAGAGGCGACGCACCTCGCGCTCCGGGCCGCGGAGCGCGGCGCGGGTCGTCGGCTCGTGCGGATCGCGCTGCTCGTCGGCATGAGTTGCGGCCTCAAGATTTTGAACCTCGCCTACGCCATCCCGGTCGCCGTCGTCTATCTGCACGCGTGGCTTTCGGGCGGGGACGAGTCGCGTCGCGGCGAGGTCTTCAGGTTCGCGCCGCTGGCGGCGGTCGCGTTCCTCTCCCCGCTGGCCCCTTACTCGCTCTACATGATTCGCGAGACCGGCAACCCGGTCTTCCCGCTCTACAACGCGGTCTTCAAGTCGCCTTACTGGCCGCAGACGAATCTCTACGACGGGAGGTGGGGGCCGCGCTCTCCCGTCGAAATGATCCTCTGGCCTCTGCGCGTCGCCTTCAACACAGAGCGCACCGGCGAACTCGCCGTTTACTCCGGCAGAATCTCGCTGGCCGTGGTCGCCGCCGTCTTGTGCCTTCTCGTCGCGCGGCGCGACCGCGGCCTGCGTGCGCTGAGCTTAGCCACGCTCGCCGGGGCGCTGCTCTGGAGCGCGACGCTGACGGGGTACGCGCGCTACGGCCTGTTCGTGGAGATGCTCGGCGGCGTGACGGTCGCGGGCTTCGCGGCCCTGCTTTTGTCTTCGCGACCGGCGCTGCCGGTCGGTCGGCGTGCGGCGCTCGGCGTCGCCGTCGTCCTCCTGCTCGCGTCAGCCGCGCAGGTGGCGCGCGCCTCCGGCTACGTCATGCGGTACGAGTGGGCGATGCGCCCCACGGTCTTCGGCGACGCGCGCGGCTACGCCGCCGAGGCGCGCTTCCTCCTGCGCGACTACGACCTCAAAAAATTCTTCGCCGAGGCCGAGGCGCGAAGGCTCACGGGCGTCGGCGCGTGGGTCGAGGCCGGCCCGCTGACGAGCGGGTTCGAGTCGCTGCTCACGCCGGACGCGCCCGTCCTGTGCGCCTACATACCCGACTACTTCAGCGGCAGCGCCGGGCGGGAACGTTTCGACCGCGCCCTCAAGGAG
>DASRCS010000231.1:0-2733 GCA_035652995.1 Pyrinomonadaceae bacterium | reverse complement strand
CCGGTGCGGTAGAGGCGCGCGCCCGGCTCCGCCGAGTACGGGTCGGGCACGAACCGCTCGGCAGTCAGCCCCGGCCTGCGCCAGTAGCCGCGCGCCAGCCCCTCGCCGCCGAGGTAGAGTTCCCCGACCACCCCGGACGGGACGGGCAGCCCCGCCTCGTCAAGCACGTAGGCACGAGCGCCCCCGGTTGGCGTGCCGATGACAGCGGCCCCGCGTCGGCGCGGCTCGCCCGCGTCGCAGGACCATTCCGTCGCCACGCCCGCCGTCTCGCACGGCCCATAAAAATGCCGCACCCTGGCCGAAGGCAGTGTGCGCGCACACTCCGCGAGCACGTCCGCGCCGACCGGCCCGCCCCCGCAGAAGACCCCGCGCAAGCTGCGGCAGTCTCCCGCGCCTTCCTGCTCAGTGAACTCTCTGAGTTCTGACGGCGCGAAATGGAGACCCGTCACGGAACTCTCGCTGACGTACTCGACGAGACGCGACGGTTCGGCTTGCCCGTCGGCGTGCGCCAGGACGACTTGCGCGCCGACGCAGAGCGGCCAGAGTAGTTCCGCCGCGGCGCGCTCGGAGTTGAGCGGCGACTTGAAGAGGAAACGATCATCGTGGCTCAGGGCGTGCGCCTCCTGCATCCGCCTGACGCGGTTGACGACGCAGCCGTGCGAGAGCATCACGCCCATGCGCCGTCCGCCCGCGGTCGGAGCGTAGAGGAGTCCGGCGACGTTCCCCGGCACGACCTCGCGCCGCAAGTCTTCGGCGCGCTGCCGCGCGAGGGCTTCAGCCGACGCGTCGAGGCAGAGCGTTCTCCCCTGCGCGCCGCCGAGCCGACCGAGCAAAGCCTCTTCGGTGATGACGAGCGCGGGGCGCGCGTCGGCGAGCATCAGGTCTATCTCTTCCTGTGTGTGAACGGGGTCGAGCGAGACGTAAGCGGCCCCGGCCTTGAGGACTGCGAGCAGCGCGACGACCGCTTCGCCGGGGCGCGACAGGCAAAGCCCCACCATGTCTTCGGGGCCGACGCCCCGCTCGCGGAGCAGGCGCGCGAGCCGGTTAGCGCGCGCGTTGAGTTCGGCGTAGGAGAGGCGCAGCGCGCCGGCGACGAGGGCCGTGTGCTCCGGCTTCGCCGCGGCCTGCTCCTCAAAGAGCGAATGAAGCGGCGCGTTGTGCGTGCGCGCGGGCGTCGCGCGGTTGCGCGCGACGAGCAGGTCTTCGCGCTCGGCCTCGGAGAGGAAGGTCAGCTCCGAGATTCTCGCGGCGGGCCGCGCCGCGGCTACTTCGAGCAGCGCCCCGAAGTGCTCGCCCATGCGCCTGACCGTCTCGGCGTAGAAGAGTTCCGTGTTGTAATTGATCGAGCCGACGACCCCGCCGTCCTCCGCCTCGGCGAGCGAAATGCTCAGGTCGAATTGCGCGCGGCCCGCGTCCACGTCCTCGCGGCTCAACCTCAGCCCGGCTAATTCCAGTTCTGCCGTCGGGACGTTTTGCAGCACGAAGGCCACCTGAAAGAGCGGCGCGCGGTTCAGGTTACGCCCGACCTGCAACGACTCGACTAGAAGCTCGAACGGCACGTCCTGGTGCGCGTAGGCTTCGAGCGCCACCTCCCGCACCCGCGCGAGGAACTCCCTGAAGGTCGGCTCGCCCGAAAGGTCGCCGCGCATGACAAGCATGTTGACGAAGAAGCCGATGAGTCCTTCGACCTCGGCGCGGTTGCGGTTCGAGACAGCCGCGCCCACCGACACGTCTCTCTGCCCCGTGTAGCGCGAGAGCAAGACCTGAAGGCCGGCCAGCAGCACCATGAAGAGCGTCGCCCCCTCCTGATGTCCGAGCGCCTTGAGCGAGGCGACCAGCGGCGGCGCGAGCCTGAGCGGCTGCGACGCGCCAGCCGACCCCAGGACGCGCGGGCGCGGCATGTCGGTCGGCAGGTTCAAAGCCTCAGGGACGCGCGCGAGTTTTCGCCGCCAGTATGCGAGTTGCCGCTCAAGCTCCTCGCCGCGCAGCCAGCCGCGCTGCCACGCGGCGAAGTCGGCGTACTGCACCGGTAACTCCGCGAGCTGCGACTCCTGCCCGCCGCTGTAGGCGCGATAGAGGGCCGTCAGTTCGCTGATCAGGACGCCGATTGACCAGCCGTCGAAGACGATGTGGTGCATCGTGAGGAGCAGCACGTGCTCCTCTTCTCCGAGCCGCAGCAGCGTGAAGCGAATCAGCGGGCCGCGGCTCAGGTCGAAAGGCTTTCGGGCTTCGGCTGTCGCGCGCCGCGTCACCTCCGCCTCGCGCTCGGCGGCTTCGAGCTTGCTCAAATCCACGAGCGGGAGGAGGACGGGGCTGGCCGGCAGGATGACCTGCGCCGGCTCGTCCTCTTCCATCACGAAGACAGTCCGAAGCACCTCGTGACGCCTGACGATCTCGCCGAGGCTCCGCTCAAGCGCCTCCACGTCGAGGTCGCCCGTCAGCCGCGCCGCGGCGGGCATGTTGTAAGCCGTGTTGTCGGCTTCCAGTTGGTGTATGAACCAGAGCCGTTGTTGTGCGAACGAGAGCGGCGGATTGCCAGTCCTCGGCACGGGTTCAATCGGCGGCGCGTCGCAAGCCGGTGCCGACTTCCTCGCGGAGTCGATGAGGCGTGCGAGGGCCTCGACGGTCGGCGACTCGAAGAAGCCCCGCAGCCCGACCTCCGCCCCCAGCCGCCGCCGCACCTGCGACATCAGCCGCGTCGCCAGCAGCGAGTGGCCGCCCAACTCGAAGAAG
>DASRCS010000230.1:0-18546 GCA_035652995.1 Pyrinomonadaceae bacterium | reverse complement strand
AGCGCCCCCGGAATGTCGCCGAGGCTCTGCGCGCCGCCGGTGTCGCAGAACTCCTCCGGCGCGCCGATCTGCTGCCCGCTGTGCTGCCTGTATCTGACGAGCGGCTCTTCGACGAAGACCACGCGCGAGACGGCGGCGGCGACCATCGCAATCCAGCCGTCGTGAATCACCCGGAGGTCGTCGGGGATTTCGAGCGCGAGCGGCCTGAGCCACGCGCGGAAGGCCGCCGTCGCCCCCGTCACGCTCCCGCCCGGAAGCAGCACGTCGAGCGCACGCCCGGCGCGCACGCGACGCCTCCGCTTCTCGTCGAACCCGACCTTCTCCCAGAGCCTCGCCCCGAGCGGGCGCAACTCTTCGTCAACCAGCTCGGCGTCGGAGAAGACGAGGCCGACGCGCGCGTCCGACGCGAACGCCGCCGCCAACTTCTCCAGCTTGCGCCCGGCCCACACGTCGTCCTGATCCGAAAGCGCGATCAGATCGCCCTCGCACAGACTTATCGCCCTCTCGAAATTTTTGGTCGAGCCGAGGTTGCGCTCGTTGACGTGGAGCCGCACGGGGAACGGCGCGCGGGCCGCGAACTCAAGCACGACCTCAGCCGTCCTGTCCGTCGAGCGGTCGTCGCACACGACAAGCTCCGCGGGCGCGAGCGTCTGCGCGGCGATTGATTCGAGCTGCTCGCCGACGAAGCGCTCGCCGTTGTACGTGCACATCGCTACGGAGAACATAAAAGAAAATGATGAATGATGAACGATGAGTAATGAACGGAAGCGAGGTTCCGGTTTGCGGGTGCAGGGTGTCGGCTCTGTCTGACCTGCGACCGGCACTCTTAATTTAGTTCAGCGTTCATCATTCATCATTCAGAGTTATTCGCCCGCCGCGCGCCCGGCTGCGTCCGGCGCTTCGAGCGCGCGGAGGTCTGCGTCAACCATCTCGTCCACCAGCTCGCCGAAGCTGTATTGCGGCTCCCAGCCGAGCGACGCGCGCGCCTTCGACGAGTCGCCGATGAGCAGGTCAACTTCCGCCGGGCGGTAAAAGCGCTCGTCCGTCCTCACGTAGCGCTCCCAGTCGAGACCGGCGCGCGCAAACGCCCGCTCGCAGAACTCGCGGACGGTGTGCGTCTCGCCCGTCGCCACGACGTAGTCGTCCGGCTCGTCACGCCTGAGCATCAGCCGCATCGCGCGGACGTAGTCCTCGGCGTGCCCCCAGTCGCGGCGCGCTTCGAGGTTGCCGAGGCGCAGCTCGGAGGCCGCCCCGGCCTTGATGCGCGCCACCGTCGAGGTGATCTTGCGCGTGACGAACTCGAAGCCGCGCCGCGGGCTTTCGTGGTTGAAGAGGATGCCCGAGACGCAGAACATCCCGTATGCCTCGCGGTAGTTGCGCGTCAGGTCGAAGCCCGCGACCTTGCTGATGCCGTAGGGCGAGCGCGGGTGGAAGGGCGTCTCCTCGGTCTGCGGCACTTCCCTCACCTTGCCGAACATCTCCGACGAGCCGGCGAAGTAGAAGCGGCACTTGGGCTGAAGCTCGCGCTGCGCGGCGAGGATGTGGTGCGTGCCGTTGATGTTCGTGTTCATCGTCGAGAAGCCGTCGGCGAAAGACTCGGCGACGAACGACTGCGCCGCGAGGTGGTAACACTCGTCGAACTCGTGGCGGCTGAAGATGTGGAAGATCGAGGCGTAGGATTCGAGGCTCGCCGCGTGCATCGTGATGCGCCCGATGAGGTGCGCGATCCTCGTGAACCGCCGCGAAGGGTCTTCGAGCGCGACGCGGCGCACGATGCCGTGAACGTCGTAACCCTCTTCCAGAAGTTGCTCGGCCAGGTAGCTGCCGTCCTGCCCGGTGATTCCAGTGATTAATGCTCTCTTCATATTTTTATAAGTTTCTGAAACACTCCCCTTTCGCCGCCGCGCGCCGGAGGGCGTGCGGCCAATCTACACCGAAGGCCGCGCCCGTCGCGCGACGGGCGCGGCGAGCGACGCGTCACAGCGACGCGCGCATGAGTTCGCGCAACCGCCGCGCGCTCAGCACGGGCGAGCCGAGCGCGCAGAGCATCCACTTCGCGCGGCCCTTCGGGCGCGGGCAGAGCAGCCCGGCCTTGAAGAACTGCCGCGCCGCGCCGAGGCGGCTGCCCGCCTCGATCTCTTCGAGCGCGAGCGACGCTTCGAGCTGCGACTTCATCTCGCGGTTGAGCCGCAGGACTTCGGGGTCGTCGGTCAGCGCGTCAATCTTGGCGCGCAGCGCGCGGGTCGTCGCGAGCACGAAGTCGTTCTGGCGGCTGGTGCTCGCGCCGTGCGCGCGCACGAGCGCGAGCGTCCCCTCGAAGTCGCGGAACTCGAAACGCTTTCCGGCGAGCGCGCAGCGAATCCAGTAATCCCAATCCTCGACCGTCTCCGCGTCGAACGGCCCGACCTCCTCGACCACCGAGCGCCTGACGAGCGGCGCGTTGATGACCATGATGTTTCGCCGGACGAGCGGCAGCAGCACCTCCCTGCCCGCGCCCGACGCTTCCGGCATCCACGGCGCGTCCTCGCCGAACATGGCGTAGAGCCGCGCTTCGGGACTCTCCGTGCGGAAGAAGCGGACGCCGCCGTAAACGATGTCAACTTTCGGGTGCGACTCAAGGAACTCGACCTGCCGCTCGAACTTCAGAGGCTCGATCATGTCGTCGGCGTCGAGGAACTGCACGTACACGCCCCTCGCCGCGGCGAGGCCCGTGTTCTTCGCGACTGACTGGCGCTGGTTCTCCTGCCAGACGTAGCGCACGCGCGGCTCGCGCTCAATGAAGCGCGCGACCACTTCGCCCGTGTCGTCGGTCGAGCCGTCGTCAACGACGATGCACTCCCAGGCGTCGTAGGTCTGCGCGCGCAAACTTTCGAGCGCGTCCGTGATGTACGCGCCGTAGTTGTAGGTCGGCACGACGACGCTCACGAGCGGGCACGGCGATGTTGCGTCCCTGGACATCCGCTGCACGCGCGCGCCGCGGTTCAGCCGCGCCCGCCCCCGACGACTTCCATGAACTTCGCGCGCGCCCGCTCGATTCGGAAGTCGCGGCGCGCGCACTCCCAGGCGCGGTCGGCCATCTCGCGCTGGCGCGGCTCGTCGTCGAGCAGGCGACCGACGGCCCCGCTCAACGCCGAAGGGTCGAGCCGGTCAACGACCTCGCCGCACCCGTGCTCGCGGAAGTACCAGGCGAGGAAAGAGTCGGCGGGCACGTGGACGAGTACGGGCCTGCGCGCCGCGAGGTACTCGCCCGTCTTGAACGGCGCGCTCGTCTTGATGACGACGGGGTACGGCGACTCGAACGCGAGCGGGAGAAAGAGCAGGTCGGCCTGCTTCTGTATCGCGGGCACCTCGCTGGCCGACACGTGCCCGTGAACGACGACCGGCCCCTTGATGCCGACCTCGGCCAACTCTTCGGGCGTCTGCGTCGTGTAGAGGTGCAGCCGCACGTCCTCGCGCCCCAAAAGCTCAATCGCACGGACGAGGTTTCGGAACGCGTCGTAGTGCGCCTCGTAAACCGCCCCCGTGTAAACGACGCGTCTTTCGCCGCCGCGCGGGCCGACGTAGTCCGGCGCGGCCTCGTACGGCGCGAGGTCGCACGGGTTGTAGATGATCTCGGCCTCGACGCCGTAGCGCCGCTTCAGCTCGTCGCGCAGGAACTCGTTGAGCACGATGACCGTGCGCGCGCCGCGCAAGACCCTCGGCTCGATGCGCTCGGCGACGGCGCGCTCGCGCGCGTCCGTCTTCTGCTGCGAGTAGTAGTCGCAGACGTATGCGTAAAACGGCACGCCGAGTATTCGGCTGGCGGCGAGTCCCGCGGGCAGGTCGAGAAGGTTGCCGGAGAACGCGACCACGCCGGTACACCCTTCGCGCCGCGCGACGCGCGCGATGCGACGACCGAGGACGCCCGCGTTGAACGACTGCACGGCGTCGAGCCGCTGCGCGCGGCGCATCAGCCCCCTCGTCGAGAGCACGTGGTAATTGCCCGGAAGCTTGGGCGACGAAGCGTTCGGCACCCCGTCGCCCCACTCGTGCTCGGAGATGAGGCAATACTCTTCCGGCGGTCGCCCGCGCAGCAGGCGCGAGATCAGGATCGCCTGGCCCGTCCACGCGGGCGGCAGAATGTGCGAGATGATCGCGACCTTCATTGCGGTTAACGCGCGGCCTCGGCGGCCTCGCCCTTCGCCCAGGCCATGTACTCGGCGAGTCCCTCTTCGAGTCCGACGGAAGGCTCGAAGCCGAACGCCTCGCGCGCGGCGTTGATGTCGGCGCGGCTGTGGCGCACGTCGCCCTTGCGCGGCGGGCCGTAGGCGACTTCGGGGCGCAGGCCGGAAGCCTCGCCCATCAGCTCGACCAGCCGGTTGATGGTGATCGAAGTCGCCGACGCGACGTTGAACGCGCCGGAGACGCCCCGCGCGCCGGAGGCGAGGAGGTTGGCGCGCGCCACGTCGCGGACGTTGACGAAGTCGCGCGTCTGCTCGCCGTCGCCGAAGATGGTCACGGTCTCGCCGCGGAGCATCCGGTGCGCGAAGATCGGGATGCAGTTGCCGTATGCGTCGTAGCGCTGGTTGACGCCATAGACGTTGAAGTAGCGCAGGGCCACGGCCTCAAGCTCGTAGAGCTTCGCGTATGCGAGGCACAGCTTCTCCGCCGCCAGCTTGCTCGCGCCGTAGGGCGAGTCGGGTTCGACCGGGTGATCCTCGCGAATCGGGAGGAACTTCAGCTCGCCGAATATCCCCGCGGACGAAGAGAAGACGACCTTTCGGACGCCCAGAGAGCGCGCGGCTTCCAGCACCCGCAGCGTGCCGATGACGTTCACCTCCGAGTCTTCGACCGGGTGCTCAATCGAGCGCGTGTTGCCGACCGACGCGGCGAGGTGGAAGACCGCGTCAGCGCCGCGCATCGCTTCGGCCAACTTCCCGGCGTCGCGCACGTCGCCCTCGACGAAGCGCGCGCGCGGCAGCGCCTCGACGTTACGCCGGTATCCCGACGTGAGGTTGTCGTAGATCGTGACCTCGCGCCCCTCTTCCAACAGCAGACGCGCGAGGTTCGACCCGATGAAGCCCGCGCCGCCCGTGACCAAGACCTTGCTCATCCGTTCCCCTTTCGACCCTCTTTCCCTCGTCAGATTTATTTTCCCGCGTGCGGCGCGTGCAGGTAGCCGAGCAGGATTTTGACGACCGCCGCGCTCACGTCCTCGACCGTGTATTCGGGCGGCGCGACCCAGTCGCGCTCCTGCGAGAGCACCGTGCGGACTGCGCGCGTGATCGAGTCCGCGCCGACGCCGCTCAGCATGTTGCTCCCGCACTCCAGAGTTTCGGGCCGCTCCGTCACGTCGCGCACGGTGACGTTGGCGACCTTGAAGACGGCGCACTCTTCCTGCACCGTGCCCGAATCCGAGAGCACGCAGAAGGCCCTCTGTTCGAGCGCCACGAAGTCGAAGAGTCCGAGCGGCGAAAGAAACTTCAGGCCGTCGCGCTCGCCGCCCACGCCGAACGCCTCCATGCGCCGGCGCGTGCGCGGGTGCAGGCTGCACACGACGGGCACGGCGTACTCGGCGTGCAGGGCTTCGAGCGCGGAGACGAGCGAGCGCAGGCGCTCCTCGACATCGACGTTCTCCTCCCGGTGCATCGTCACGAGGAAGTAGCGCCCCGCTTCGAGTCCGAGCCGCGCGTGCACGTCCGACGCTTGAATCTGCTGCTCGTGGTGACGCAAGACCTCGTAGATCGGGTTGCCGATGACGAAAACCCGCCGCCCCTCGAAGCCTTCGCGCAGGAGGTTCTGGCGGCTGCGCTCGGTGTAGGGCATCAGCACGTCGCTGCTGTGGTCGATGACGCGGCGGTTGACCTCTTCGGGCACGCGGTCGTCATAGCAGCGGTTGCCGGCCTCCATGTGAAAGACGGGGATGCCGAGCCGCTTGGCGACGACCGCGGCGAGCGCGCTGTTCGTGTCGCCGAGCACGAGCAGCCGGTCGGGGCGCTCCTCGCGCATGACGCGCTCGGTCAAGGTAATGATCTGGCCGATCTGCTCGCCGAAGGTCTCGCCGCGCGCACCGAGGTAGTGGTCGGGCCGCCGCACGCCCAACTGCTCGAAGAACACGTCGGAGAGCGCCGCGTCGAAGTTCTGCCCCGTGTGCACGAGGACGTGACTGTCGGCCAGCCGGTCGAGCTTCTCGACGATGCGGCTGAGGCGGATGATCTCTGGGCGCGTGCCTAAGATGGTCAGGATTTTCATTCGGCGAATCGGCTCGTGCGCGGCGGCTCGCCCGCCCCGCCCGCCACGCGCATCCAGAAGCTCGCCGGCTCGGACGACGGGAACGCTTCGCGCATCGCGTGGTATTCGGGGAAGACGGAGCAGACATCCTGCGGGTAGTTCAGCATCATGTAGTTGCCCGGCCAGACGACCTTGAACCTGGAGTTGAAGGCGAGAAAGGCCTGGAGGAGATACTGCTCGTTCCAGTAGAGTTGGTGTCGCTCGAAATAGACCCGCGGGTAAGCCTTCGGCAGGCTGATGTCGTGGACGTGGACGAGCACGCCGGGCGCGAGCCGCGGGAGGATTTCGCAGTACTCCACCTGCACGTCGCCGCCTTCGCGCAGGACGTGGGTCGAGTCTATGAAAAGGATGTCGCCCTCGCCGAGCGACGTGAACAGTTCGAGCGGGACGTTCTGCACCTTGTCTTCGATCAACTCCGAGACGCCGGGCAGCCCGCGCTTGAGCACCGGCAAAGGGAACGGGTCTATCGCCGTCAGGCGCGCAGCCGGCCCGCCCTCCGCGGCGTTGCGCGCGCAGGCGGCGGCGGCGACGACCGTCGAGTTGCCGGCCCCGATCTCCACGATGCGCCGCGGCCTGTGCCGGCGCACGAGGCAGTAGTAAACGTGCGCGTCAATCGTCATGAAGCTGCCGTTGAGCAGGTAAAACCGTTCCGGCTCGTCCGCCGACTGGTGCAGCAGCGGGAAAGTCTCTCGGAATTCGCCGAGGTACGCGGGGAAGAGTTCGCGCAGGCAGGCGAGCGCCTCCTCGTCGCCCGTGTCCACGCCCGGCATCTCCGAGCGGCGCGACCAGAACTCTTCGCCCAAGTCCTCGGCCTCCGGGATCGGCAGGTAGAAGTGCTTTCTGAGAAGGTGGAAGCCGCGCTCGCCGAAGATGGTGCGCGCCTCTTCGTCGAGCGAGTAGCGGCGGATGCCCGACGCCGTCAGCCGCGCCGCCGAGAGCGTCAAAGGCCGGAGGCACCTCCGCGACACCCAATTTCTGATCGCTGAACTCATTTCCGAATTTGCTGCCCCGGTCGGACGGACGCCGCTCGCCCGCGCCGACTTCCGGGCGCTGCCCGCGCCACTCAGGCGAGCATGTCCTCCTCGTAAACGAAGCGGTCGCCGACCATCAGCTCGTGCCTTTCGAGAAGCTCCGCGACCTCCTCGCGCGTCATGACGTTGTCGGCGGAACTGTACTCGCGCCCCAGGGGGTTCTCGACCTTCTCCTCTTCGAGCAGTTCGGGCAGCATCGGCCTGATGGCGTAGTAGTCGCCGCGCGCGAGCGTGCGGTGCGCCTCCTCCTCCGACACGAGAATCTCGTGCACCTTCTCGCCGGGGCGGATGCCCGTCACCCGCGTCTCGATCTTGCGGTCGCCGACGAGCGCCGCGGCGATGTCGGTGACTCTGGCCGAGGGCACGCGCGGGATGTAGGTCTCGCCGCGCCGCGCGCCGCGCACCGCCGCGAAGATGGTGTCAACGGCCTGTTCCAGACTGAGGAGGAAGCGCGTCATGTCGGTCGTCGTGATGGTGACGGGGCCGCCGCGCCTGATCTGCTCGTGGAAGAGCGGGATGACCGAGCCGCGCGAGGCCAGCACGTTCCCGTAGCGCACGCAGACGAATCGCGTCGGGCCGCCGTCGAGGTTGGCGCGCACGAACAGCCGCTCCTGCACGGCCTTCGTCATGCCCATGACGTTGACGGGCTTGCACGCCTTGTCGGTCGAGACGCCGACGACGAGTTCTACCGGCAGTCGGTGCTCGCGCACCGAGCGGATGATGTTCTCCGCGCCGACGACGTTCGTCTGCACGGCCTCGAACGGGAAGTACTCGCACGAGGGCACCTGCTTCAAGGCCGCGGCGTTGAAGACCACGTCGGCGTCGCGCAGCACGGTCGAGACGCTGTGCGGGTCGCGCACGTCGCCGATGCTGAACCGGAGCAGGTGCTCGAAGTTGTGGTAGATGACCTCGTCGGTCGCGGTGCGCTTGCGCTGGAAGGCGAGGCGCATCTGGTGCTGCTTGGCCTCGTCGCGCGAGAAGACCGTGATCTGTCGCGGCACGCCCATCTCGCCCGTCAGCAGACGCCTGACGAGCACCTTGCCGAGCGAGCCGGTCCCGCCCGTCACCACCAAGCTCTTGTCTTTAAGAAGCATGAACCCTCTCTTTAAAACCCAGTGCGGCGCGTACCTCTTCGTAGGGCGTCGGGTCGCCGCGCAGCGCCGCGATCATCTCCGGCCACGAAGGCGCGCCGATGCCGGTCTCCGCGCGGAAGCGCGCGGCGGCGAGGCTCCGGTCGCAGACGAACGTCTCGTCCGGCTCGACGCGGACGCGCAGGCCGTAAACCTCTTTGATTAACGATAGCAGGTCGAACTTGTTGATCGGGTCGGCGGCGACGTGCCACACGCCGCTCAGGTCGGGGCGGCGGCTGACGACCTCGGCGATGACTTCGGCGAGCGCGCGCGTCGTGAACCCACTGAAGACCGCGCGCCGGAAGCCGCGCACGCGCCCGCCCTCCTGCGAGAGGAACCATTCGAGAAGCCCGTGCGCGCCCGCAAGCTCGCGCCCGATCATTGACGTTCGAATCGTCAGGCAGCCGGGGCCTTCGACCTCGCCGAGCAGCTTCGTCCTCCCGTACAGGTCTTCCGCGTCCGGCCTGTCGCCCTCCGAGTAATTGCCCGCGCGCCCCGAAAAGACGCAGTCGGTACTCAGGTGTACGAGCCTCGCCTCGACGCCGCGCGCGAGCCGCGCGAGGCGGTGCGGGAAGAGCGCGTTGACCTCGATGCTCGTGAGCGGGTCTTTGGCCGCCGCGTCCTGCTTGACGACGCCGACGCAGTTGACGACCACCTCCGGTCGAACCGACGCGAAGGCGCGGGCGACCGAGTCGAAGTCCTGCGCCGAGACGCCGCCGAGCGAGCGCGCCGGGTCGAACAGCCCCGTCCGCGCGTAAGCGCGCGCGTCGCCGCGCAGCGTCACGTAAGCGTCGAAGCGCGGCGCGAAGGTCTGCCAGAGCTTGTGCCCGAGCATCCCCGTGCCGCCAAGAATCAGAACCCTCATCTTCTCACTTTAACATTTCGGAGGCGCTTCCCGATTGCCGAGAGCGTCCCCGTCGGATTTCCCGACGCAACTGCCGCCGCGGCGAGTCATCTCGCGCCCGCCTCGCGCCCGCCGCTTCGGATTTTTTCATACATTGCGACCACGCGCGGCCTGACGGTTTCAAGACCCAGGCTTTCGGCAAGCTGTCGAAAGTTGATCTCGGCGGCGCGGTCAACCAACTCGTCGTCCGTCACGGCGCGGCGGACGGCGGCGGCGATGCGCTCGATGTCGTCCGGCGGCACGAGCAGCGTGCCCACGCCGTCGCGCAGCCGCTCGCCGACGCAGCTCGTGTCGGTCTGGATGGGGAACGAACCCATCAGCGCCGCCTCCATCGCCGAGAGCGCCAGCCCGTCGCTGATGCTGACGCCGAGCGAGACGCGCGCGCGCCCGTGCAGCTTGAGCGTCTCCTCGTAAGAGCTGCGCGGGAAGATTTCAAAAGGGATGCCGCTGCGCTGCGACATCAACTCGGCGGCGATCTCCATCGTCTCGTCCGAGAGATAGATCACTACCTTGTAGCCGCGCAGCACGTCGGCGCACAACTCGATTGCGCGCAGCCCGCTCAGCGCGCGCCCGGCCCAGTGCTGATAACCCTTGAGCGCGATGATGCGCCGCTGCGACGGCGGGGTGGCGGGCCGCAGCGCGCGTGCGAGTTCGATGTCGAACCCGCCGATGACCGGCAGCGCCGGGAAAGTCTCTCCCTCGAAGCCGTGCCGGCGGGCCAACTCGTTATCCCGCTCGCAGTCAGCCGTGAAGTAGTCGCACTCGGAGAGCACGTCTTTAATCTTCGGCGCGTGCTCGGCCAGCCGCCCGAACAAATAGAGGTCGTTACCCCAGCAGCTTACGAGCCACGGCGGGAAGCCTCCGCCGAGCGCCCGCTTGGCTTCGAGCGCCAGGTAGGCGGCGCGCTGCATTTCGAGCGAATGCACGATGTCCGGCTTGACGCCGCGCACCACCGAGGCGAGCCGCGCGGCCCGCGCCATGCGCCGCGGGAAGGCGCGCTGCGCCGCGAGGTAGAACATATAGCTGCCCCTGCGGAACGGGTACGGCCCCTTCACGCGAAGCCCGTGGTCGGCCCCCGCGGGGCGCGCGCCGCTGAACGCGTGCATGGTCACGCCGGTCAGCGCGGCGTGTGGCTGCGCGTCGGTCACGGGGAAGAGGTGCAAGTCCCAGCCCAGCCCGCCGAGTTGTCCGACCCAGCGCGCCGTGTGGACGCTCTCGGCCATGGCTACAAAAAGTATTCGCAAAGAGATTCCTACTCCACTTCCGAGAAGTGGGGCTGAAGATGCGCGGCGGTCGCCGTCTGCCCACGGGCCGTCAAAACCGGACGAGCCGCCGCCGGGCGTTTGCGCGTCACGGTCGGGCGTGACGGCAGGCGACTTGCGCTTAAACGGCCCGGTGCGCCACCGACGACCCCTTCCGCAGGAACCTACTCAGCCCGCGGAGCGGCTTGTACAGGTTAGGCGCGTACAGCCTCAGCAGAGACACCAACAGATAATTCTCCGGGACGCGCCGGCTGCGGATGCGCCCGATGACGCAGCGCCGCGTGTAGGCTCTCGCTTCCGCCACGTTCCCTTCGTGCTCATAAATGGTCGCCAGTTCGTAACAGTAGTCCGAGACGGTCGCCCGGATGATCCCTTGATACCGATAATTAAAATGTCTGTTGATGACTTCTAACGTCTTCATCATTAACTTCAGGCGCTGGGGATAATCGCGGCTCACCCAAGTCCCGCCGCCGTGGAACCTGTAAACGGCCATCAACTCGTCGAGGTACCCGACCGGCCCGCGCTCGGCGTTGAGGATGTGCAGCGGCCAGTCCCCGACCTCCAAATCGGTGAACCACGCGGGGAGTTCGCCGAACAGCCCGCGGCGAAACATGACCGAACAGGAAGAGATGTTGTTGCCTTTGAGCAAGTCCTCGACGGTCGAGAGTTCTTTCTGGCCGCGGGGGTACAGCTCGCGCGGCGGCTCCGAGCCGTCCTCGTGGCAGAGCAGGACGTTGTGGAAGCACTCGGAGTATTCCCGGTGGCCGTCCAAAAACTCGACCTGCCGGCGGAGCTTGTGCGGCGAAGTCCAGTAGTCGTCGCCGTCGAGAAGGGCGATGTACTCTCCGCGGAACGCCCGGTACGTCTCCACGAAATTTCTCTTGCCGCCGTCGCCGCCGTTTCGCTCGTGCAGCAGCAGGCGGACTCTGTCGGGGTTTCGCCTTTGAAGCTCGATCAGGATGTCGCGCGTGCGATCCGTCGAGCAGTCTTCGCCGACGACGATCTCGTAGTCGAAATCCGCCTCCTGCATGAGCGCGCTCTCGACGGCCCGCGAGATGTACTTCTCGTGATTGTAAGTGACGACGGCGACGCTGACTTTCATAAGGCGCTTCCGGCGCGGGCGGCTGTTTCGTCGGACAGGCGCGCGCGGAACTCCCCGCGATTCTCCACGACCAGCCGGATGATCTCGCAAATCAAGTCCACGTCGTGCGCCCCGACGCTCGTCCCGTTCGGCAGGACGAGCACGCGGCCAGTGAGCCTCTCGGTTTCGGGCAGCAGCAGGCCGGCGTGCGGGAAGTAGGAGCGGTAAGGCTCCATGCGGTGGCACCCCGGATAGAAGTAGCGGCGCGCGAGCACGTTCTCGGCCCAGAGGACGCGCGCCAGCTCGTCCCGGCTGACCCCGGCCTCGTCCTCATCGATCTCAAGCACGATGTACTGGTAGTTGCTTTTCTCCGCCGCGTCGTAGGCCAGCAACCGCACCCCGCGCGTGCCCGCGAGGTTCTCGCCGTAGCGCCCGTAGTTGGAGCGGTTGACGGCGACGAACTCGTCCATGCTCTCCAGCGAGGTCAGGCCCGTGGCCGCCGAGACTTCGCTCATCTTGCCGTTGGTGCCGACGTGCACGACGCTGTCGAGTCCGCCGAACCCGAAGTTTTTCATCAGGCGGATTTTCTTCGCCAACTCGTCGTCGCCCGTCACGACGGCCCCGCCCTCCATCGAGTTGAGGAACTTCGTGGCGTGAAAGCTGAAGACTTCCGCGTCGCCGAAGCCGCCGATCATCCGGCCACGGTGCGAGCAGCCGAAGGCGTGCGCCGAGTCGTAGAGAAGTCCGAGGCCGCGGCGCTCGGCGATCTCGGCGAGAGCCTCGACTTCGCAGGCCCGCCCCCAGAGGTGGACGCCGATGATGCCGGTCGTGCGCGGGGTGATCAACTCCTCGACGCGGCGGGGGTCGAGGTTGTGCGTGTCCGGGTCAACGTCGCAGAAGATGGGGGTGATCTGCTGCCACTGGAGGGCGTGGGCCGTCGCGACGAAGGTGAAGGAGGGGGCGATGACCTCGCCTGAGAGTCCGAGGGCGCGGATCGCGATCTCGATGGCGACGGTCGCGTTGCACATCGCGACGCAGTGCTTGACGCCGACGAACTCGGCGATGCGGCGCTCGAACTCCTGCACGTAAGGGCCGCCGTTGGTGAGCCACCTGCTGTCGAGAACGTTGTTGATGCGTTCGAGCAGTCGCCCGCGGTCGCCGATGTTGGGGCGGCCCACGTGTAACTTCTCCCGGAAGGCCGGGGTGCCGCCGAAGATGGCAAGCTCATCTATGTTTCGCATTGGTGATCTTAATCCTCTCGCCCCCCGACCCCGGCAGCCGCGGTCGGGGCGGGAAGAAAAATTCGCCCGACCTGGTCGGGGCTGGGGAATCCCGGCGTGATCAGTTCTTCCTGCGGCTTATAGAGGTACGGGTGCGGGTAGCCCCGCTCGATGAACGTCCCTTCGGCGAGGTTGTTGTAGCGGAAGTGGCACGACCACCGAATCGAGTCGGTGACGTTGACGCCGGAGCGATGGACGAGGAGCGAGGAGAAGACGAGCGCGTCACCCTGTTCGACCTCGACGGAGACGAAATCCTCATCCTTGAACCGATCAACCTTCCCGAAGCTGTTGACGACCTCCGTCGTCAGAAGGCCCAGCCTGTGACTGCCCGGCACGACTTGAAGCGCGCCGAGGGAGGCGTCAACGTCCGCCAGCGGCACCCACACGACGACCGAGTCGAGGGAGCCTTGCATGCTTCTCCAATCCTGGTGCGCGAAGACTCTCCAGTACACCTCTTCTTTCGCCAGGTGACGGCTGTTGAAGTAAAGCACGGGCCTGGTGCTGACGTTCGGGAACTCCATTCCGAGCTGCGCGAGCGTGTCCGTGACGCGCGCGTCCAGCGAGAGGCGGTGCAGCGAGATCAGGTGCTGAGCCTGCTTCCCGCAGTTGACGAATTCGGAAAGGTGAAGGCGGAAATACTCGAAGAGGGCCGCCTCGAACTCCTTCTCGGTGACGCCCTCCGAAGCCACAAGGCCGCGGCGCAACAACTGCGCGAGGAACACCCTCTTGGCGTCCTGACGCACGCGCTCGACCTCCTCGCGGCGGAAGAAACCTTTCACCAGCACCGCGCCCCGCTCCCGGAACTCCGAAACGTCTATCCGAGTCATGAAACCTCTCCGTCAGTCTGAAACCGCGTACCCGAAGCCGGACTGACCGAACCCGTTGCCGTTATAGAGCAGGTACTTTCGCCCCCCGCGCTCATAGACGAACGGGTACGCCATCATTTGCGAATCCCAGCCCTCTTCCGCGCGCTCGATGCCCACCCGCTCGTCCATGCGCTCCCAACTGATGCCGTCGTGAGACTCGGCATAGCCCAGCCGGTAGCTCTGCTCCCTGTGCGTGCGGAAATTGTGACTGCCGCGGTAGCAGTACCACATCCTGTATCGGTCGCCGTCCCTGACGACGCAGGGCCGCACGTTCGCCTCGCCCTCGAATTTGTACCCGATGCAGGTCACGTCTTCTCTGGCCCAGTTCACCCCGTCCCGCGACTCGGCGTACTTGATGTGGTACACGGACTCCGGTCTGCCGTCTATCACGGGCCAGCCCGTGCAGGAGGCGTACCACATCCTCCAAACGCCGCCTTCCATCAGGACGAAAGGCGTCGTACAGAAGTAAGGGTCGCGGCAGTCCCTATCCATGACAGGCCCTTCGCAGACGCGCTCGAAAGTGACGCCGCCGTCTTCGCTCACCGCCAGGCCGACGGCGATTCGATAAGGGACTGTGACGCACGCGTTCCAACCCATGTAGAACAGATACTTCTTCCCGCCGTGATTGACCACGCACGAAGGCATCACGCCGCTATCGTCGAACGCGCCCAGCCGCCCCAGGCCGATGACTGGCCGGTCGTGCAGGTAGAGTACGCGTGAGGGGTCGTCGGCGTCCACCTCGACGAAAGTCGTGAGGCTGCGGCCCTGCCCGTCTCTCGCCCCGAAGTAGATGCGGGCCACGTCCCCGCCGGCTTCGTCCGCGATGGGCACGGACGCGTGCGTTGGCATCCACTCGCGGTCGCCGCCGTTCCTGAAGACCAGCCCCTTCTTAGTCCACTTCATGCCTGCCGACCGCCCGTCAGAAATCCAGGTCCCTGCTGAGCACCTCGCCCTTCTTCGCCGGGTTGCCCTTGTAGATGCCCCAAGGCTCGGTGTCGCGCGTCACCGCCGCCGCCATCGCGATCAGCGAGCCTTCGGCGATGCGGAGGCCGTCGCGGATGGTGGCGTTGACGCCGAAGAACGAGTACGGCTCGACCACGCAGTGGCCGGAGAGAACCACGTGGGAGGTGAAAAGCACGTGGTCTTTGATGACGCTGTGATGGCCGATGTGGTTCCCGCTCCAGAGCACGACGTTGTTGCCGACGGAGGTGTAGGGCTGGATGGTGTTGTCTTCGAGGATGAAGCAGTTGTCGCCGATCCCGGCTCCGGGGAACGTGGTCGCCTTCGAGCTGACGTAGCTGACGAGCGGGTAGCCCTTCCCCTTAATCTGTTGGTACACCGACTCGCGCAGGCGGTTCATCCGGCGGTGTGACATCGGCGCGAAGAAGCTGTACTCCGACGGGTCGTGCGACTCCTGCACGCCCTCGAACGGCACGACCGGCAGGCCCTCGAACTCCCCGCCTTCGGGCAGGTACGCCTCGTTGACGCTGAAGGCGACGACCTCGTGCGGGCTGTCGTGCCTGAGGTAGAAGTGCGCCAGCGAAGCGAAGTCGGCGACGCCGAAGATGATTACCTTAGCCAAGCTCCCGTCCCCCTACCTGTAAACGTAAGCCGTGTACTCGTAAAGCCCGTAGTCGTTCCTGAAGACGAAGTTCCGTGTCAGCTCCGAAGTCAGGAAAGACGCCAGCGTGTCGAAAGGGAGGTGGAACAAGTCGTCTCGCTCCCAGTCAACGTGTTTCGACATCGCGTTGAAAGCGAGGCCGATGTCGCTGTGGGCGAAGACCTTTTTCAACACGCGCTTGAAGTAGGAGAACATCTCTTCAAAAGAGAGTTCCCGCTTCTCCGTGAAGACGCCGTTGAGGACGACGTAGTCGAACCGCGGGAGGCTGACGGCGTCATCCAGAATGTCCGCGCAGTAGTACGTGTTGGCGGGATACTTGCTCCGCGACAGCCGAACGAATTTTTCGGACAGGTCAAGACCCGCGTACTCTATCCCGCCGATCCCGCGCCGGAGGATGTGCTCGTAGAGGTGAGACGTGCCGCAGCCGAAGTCGAGCAGCCGAACCCTCTCGCCGCGATGCTCCGGTTTGATGACCTCAAGCATCATGCGGTAGCGCGTCTCAACGTCTTCCTCCTTCGGCCAGTCCACGCCGAGGTGCGTGTCGCCGTGCCGTTCGAGGCAGGACTCGTAGTGCGAGACGATGCTCAGGTACTTCTTCTCCATCTACGCGAACTCGCCGCGGCGGTACGCCGGGAAGTAGCCGTCGCCGGCCACACCTCTGGCCCGCACGATCTCGTCGTAGCGCGCGCGGTCTAAGACTCTGCCACAGAAATAAGCGGTGCGCGTGCCCGTCGCCCACCCGCGCTTGAAGCGGCTCAGGCCGTCGTTGCCGCCGCCGTCGAGGCCCGCGCCCGCGCCCAGGCTGAGCCAGCCAAGCCCCGCCGCCGCGAAGTGTTCGACCGACTGCCAGAAGAGCGCGAACGAGGCGCGCAAATCGTAGCCGGCGGCGCTGTAAGCACCCAAATGATAGTAAGCCACGCCGCGCTGAACATACCATAGCAGCATCCCCACTGTCGTGCCGCTGCGCGCCGCCCGGAAGGCGACGAGACCGGGCACGGCCAACTGCTTCGCGAACGACTCCCGCGAGAAGGCGGTCATGCCCTTGATGCCGTGTCTTTCGGCCAGCGTCCCGTAGAGGCTTGTCCAGTCGTCGAGAAACTCCGAAGGGTTTTCGCACCGCTCGACGCCGACCTCCCGCAGCGCCTTCTGCGCGTTGCGGCGGTGGTGCGCGTGCACGTAAGCGCCGGGCGCGCGGCTGAGGTCGGTCACGAAGTGTTCCTTGAAGGGGATGACCACGTCGCCGAAGCACTCTTTCAAATAGCCCGCGTCGTACTCGCCGAACGGGTCTGTCACCGTCGCCACGCTCAGGAGTTCCCCGCCCAGTTCGTCCAGGTCATCGCGCAGTCCCCGCCAGTCCGCGCACGAGAAGATCGGGTAGCAACCCATCGCGTCCTGAAAAGCCGTGCCCGGAATGCGGCGCTGCAAGAGCCAGCCCCGGCAGCGCGGTAACTGGCGCGGCGAGCCAAGGTCGGAGAGCGATTCCGCGTAGGCCGGGTGCAGATAACCGCTCGTCCATGACTCCCCTCGGACGGTGCTCTCGGTCATGCCTTTTCGACGATGTAGAGGACGCTGCGGTTGGTAATGCCGTGCCTCTCGAACGTGCGCTCACCGAAATACTCGGGGCCGAACTGATGCAGTGTAAAGCCCGCCTCCCGCACCCTGGAAACGAACCCTTGTTTTGAATACAGGCGCACGTGATCGCCCTGCCCGAACCTGCGCCAGCGCTCGGCGGGGTCGGTGACTGACGGGTCTTCGTCTATCTCGTCTGCGCTTAATACAATCGGCACGACGAGAATGCCCCGCCCGCCGGGCTTCAGGATGCGGTACAACTCGCGGAGCGCTTTCGCGTCATCCGTCACGTGCTCGAGGACGTGTGAGCAGATGAAAAAATCTACGGACTCCTGCGCGTAGATTTTCATGTCCGTGATGTCAACCCTGTCGTTAACGCCCTCGGCGAAGAGGTCTGCCGTCCGGTAGGTAAAGCTGTGGGGCGAGTCCGCGATCTGAGTTCGGATGAAACGTGAGAGCGGGGGAGACGGGGCGAAGTCAAGAAGCTTTACGGTATCGCTCGGGGCGACTTCGCGGAAGTAGTCTCGCAAGTAGAGCGCGTACAACCTATCGCGATCCGCGGCATCGCAGTGCGGGCATGAGTAGCCGCGGGCGTTACAAGTTTCGGCGTCCTCGGTCGTGTATTTATAATTATACCTGCGCAACTCCTCCAGGTACTCGTCGGGGAGCGGCAGGAAACGCCACACCCGACCGCCGCAGACTGGGCAGTTGTGCCTGCCGAGGCGGGAGACAACTCTCAGCTTGAACCTCTTAAGAGGAGTCCCCTGCCTTACCGAATTGAATGCTTCCAGCAGCGCCGACCTGAGCGGACGCGGCAGCGCCCTGAAGCCGGCCCTCAGGACGGAGTAGGATAATCCCCTTCGCGTGCCGTCCTCCATCGCCATCACCGTGCGGGCACAGAGGCCCCCGCTTCTCCGAGAAGCTCGGTCTCCCATTCGAGCTTCGGTCGGACGGCCCCGATCCACTTGCCGTACCACCCCGCGCGACGCTCCGACGCGTCCTCGACATCGAAAATGAGAATGTCGTCGGTGTGATAGATGACCGTGCTCTGATCTTTGATGACGTACAGGTGCACTCGATGCGTCCCGTCGTTCAGCAACTCGCCGGGGATGTGAAAGGCGCTGCGAAAGAGGCCGGCGGGGAAAGGCTTGCCGTGCCAGACCGGCTCTCTGCCCGATCCCGTGTTGAAGATCGGGAAACCGTCTTCGGTGGCGACGATGACGCTCAGGTGCAGGTGCGCTCCGGGGACGAGATTCCAGTACTCGAATTCCACCACGACCGGCGTGTCAACGCTGATCGGCTCGCCCGCCGCGCCGCCTTCGCGACCGACGCGGGCGCGGCGGACGCGCACCTGCTCGTTGCCCGGTGCCTCGCCGATGTCTTCCCAGGACTGTTCGGCCAGCGGCGAGAAGGAAGTCCTCAGGTAATCGGAGACGACCTGGTCGGGCGGCCCCTCTTTTTGCAGCTCCCCCTTGTGGAGCCAGGCGACGCGGTGGCACAGGCTCCGCACCGCGGTCATGTTGTGGCTGACG
>DASRCS010000229.1:0-8661 GCA_035652995.1 Pyrinomonadaceae bacterium | reverse complement strand
GGGCGTTCCTGCGTCTGGAGAGCCATTGCCATCACAGAGGCATCAGTTGGTATGAAGCGAAGACTTCGATCATCAGAGAGGCGGTACGCGCTTACGTCGCCAATCCGCTCTATTCGCTCATCCCAACTGCGTAACCTCTATAATTGATAGAGTTCTCAGAAGCCTATTCTTCTTTAAGCCGCTTGATATTTCAAATTTGTACTTCCGGCAAGCTGTTGCTTCCATTTTGTACTTTTGGCGAACTCATGCTTCCAATTTCTAACAGACAAAATTTGTAGGGGGCAAAAATCTATGGTTTTAGTTGTACTCCCGGCAAGCGGATGCTTCCAATCGTGGCAAACAGATGGGTAAAGTCACATTTAGACGGGCGGAAATTTATTAAGGCGGGCGTGTTTGCTTCGAGGGCGAGCTCACCCGCCTTAATTCTTTGGGGTTGTCAACGAAACTCGGCTACTCCCGTTTCATTCTCGCTCAGAGTCTGCTGACGGGTAATGAATTGGCTCCAAAAAATTACGCAATAATGGCGCTTGCGCGCGAGCCAATTCTTAACCTACTTTGAGCGAGTCATAAACCCAAACGCCGTGCGCGCACTGCGAATCAACGCCGCAACCGTCCGTCGCCGAGCGAAGCTGTCGCAGACATGAAAAATCTTATCCGCAAAGTTAATTCGTTTGTCGTGCTGAGAGGGTTGGTCGCCCTGGCCTTGGCAACAGCCGCGACGCATGTCGCCGCGCAGAGTGCGCGTGCGCCCAGGCCTTCAAACATGAGGACGCGACTCCCGACGGGCGCGTGGCTCGACACGGCGGGGCGCGCGTTCGATGTCGGCAACATGCCGCTCGCGATGCGGCTCTCGCCGGACGGGCATTATCTCGTCCTCTCTTTGAGCGGCTGGCGCGAGCAGGGCATTCAGGTGGTCGAGCTTGCGACGGGGCGCGTCGTGCAGACGCTCCCGCAGCCGGCGGCTTTTCTCGGACTGACCTTCTCGCCCGACGGCGGGACGCTGTACGCCTCCGGCGGCGACGAGGACGCGGTCTTCCGCTACAGTTGGCGCGAAGGGCGCGCGACGCTCGTCGGCAAGATCGTCCTGGCCGAGAAAGACCCGAAGAAGGGCGGCACGCGGTTCCCCGCGGGCCTCGCGGTCTCGCGCGACGGGCGCTCACTTTACGTCGCGGAGAACCTTGCCGACTCGCTCGCGGTCGTTGACCTCGTGAACGGGCGCGTCGTTCAGCGGCTCAAGACGGATCACTACCCTTACGAGGTCGTCGCCGCGCCGGACGGTAAGGTGTACGCCTCGGCCTGGGGCGGCGACGCCGTGAACGTCTTCGGCGTCAACGCTGACGGCACGCTCGCGGACGCGGGCAAAGTCGTCGTCGGGCGACACCCCTCCGCGCTCGCGCTCAGCGCCGACGGCTCAAGGCTCTTCGTCGCCTCCGCGTCCACAGACCGCGTCGCCGTCGTTGACACCAAACAACGGCGCGTCGTCACACAACTGGCCGACCCTCCGCCTTCGGGCGCGCTCGAAGGCAGCACGCCGGACGCTCTTGCGCTCTCGGCGGACGGCTCGCGCCTCTTCGTCGCCGAGGCCGACAACAACTCGGTCGCCGTCTTCGACCTCGGGCGCGCGACCTCGGGCGCAAACACTGGCCGCGCCGCCGACTCGCTCGCGGGGCGAATCCCCTGCGGCTGGTATCCGACGGCGGTCGTCGCCACGACGGACGCGCTCTACGTGCTGAACGGCAAGGGGCGCGGGACGCGCGCCAACCCGTTGATGAGGCAGCCGGACAAGAAACTCGAAGGCGGCTCGACCGACTACACGCTCGGGCAACTGAACGGCACGGTCAACGTGGTGTCGCCGCGACTGAGCAGCACGGAGTTGAGCGCGCTGACGCGTCGCGTCGTCGCGGCGAACAACTGGTCGCAGACGCGCGCCGCCCACAAGTACCCGCCCTTCAAACACGTCATCTACGTCATCAAGGAGAATCGCACATATGACCAGATGTTCGGCGACGTGAAGGACGGCGACGGCGACGCATCGCTGCTTTATTTCCCGCGCGAGTCGAACCCGAACCACCGCTCGCTCGCCGCGCGCTTCGGCCTCTTCGACCGCTTCTTCGTCAACGCGGAGGTGAGCCAGCAGGGGCACCCCTGGACTACCTCCGCATACGTCACCGACTACACCGAGAAGACGACGCCCGCGCTCTACTCGAACCGCCGCGGCGGACCCGACGACGAGGGCGACGCGGACGAACCCGCGAGCGGTTTTCTCTGGGACGCGGCAATCAGAAGAGGTCTGACATTGCGCGACTACGGCGAATACTGCGTGCCCGTCGAGGCGGACAACAGTACACCCGACGCGCCTCAGCATTATCGTGCATCGAAGGCATCGCTCGCCCCGTACACCAATCAGGATTACCCGGCGTTCGACTTGAACATCACAGACCAGCGACGCATAGAGGTCTGGCTTAAGGACTTTCAGGAGTTCGTGCGTAAAGGTAACTTGCCCGCGCTCGAGATCATGCACCTGCCGGGCGACCACACTTCGGGCGGGCGCGCGGGCAAGCGCACGCCGCGGGCCTACGTGGCCGACAACGATCTCGCGCTCGGTCGGATGGTCGAGGCCGTCTCGCGCTCGCCTTACTGGCGAGACACAATCTTCTTCATCCTCGAAGACGACGCGCAGGACGGCCCCGACCACGTTGACTCGCACCGCTCCGTGCTCCTCGTCGCCTCGGCGTACAACCGCGGCGGGACGATTCACCGCTTCGTCAACACGACCGACGTTGTGGCGACCGTCGAGGAGATACTCGGCCTCGCGCCGCTCTCGCAGTTCGACCGCTTCGGTCGCCCCTTGCACAAGATTTTCAACGCCGCGCCGGACTTGCGCCCTTACGCCGCCGAGACGCCCGCGCAACCGCTCGACGAGATGAACCCGTCGCAGGGCCGCGTCGCAGAGGATTCCGAGCGACTGGACTTCAGCAAAGAAGATGTCGCCGACGTGGAACTGTTCAACCTCGTCCTCTGGCGCGCGATCAAAGGCGAGGCCGTCCCGTACCCGCAGCCGAAACGGGTCACGCCGCTCGACGAGATGCGTGCGCGCTGAAGGGCGAGATAAGTTTATCCGCGCGGGTAAGAGATGGACATCAGCATCAGGCAGGCCACGCCCGCCGACGCATTTGCGCTCGCGCGGCTCCGTTACGAGTTCCGCGCGTCGCCCGGCGGCGCACTTGAGCGCGAGGACGAGTTCGTCGAACGCTGCGCCCTCTGGATGGCCGGGCGGCTCAATGACGAAGGCAGGTGGCGTTGCTGGGTCGTGGAAGGCGGAGGGCTGATCGTCGGAAACGTCTGGCTTCAACTGATCGAGAAAATCCCGAACCCGACGCCGGAGCGCGAGCGTCACGCCTACTTAACCAACTTCTTCGTCCGCGAGTCGGAGCGCGGGCGGGGCGTCGGGTCAATGTTACTGGAAGCCGCGCTGGGCTGCTGCGAAGCCGAAGACGTGCACGCGGTCATCCTCTGGCCCACGCAAAGGAGTCGCCCGCTTTACCTGCGGCACGGCTTCAGGCCCCCGGCGGACATGGTCGAGTTTTATGTGGACGCGCCGGAAGCTGTCCTTGAGCAGCCCGCCGATTCCTTCGAGTGACGCGGCGGCTTCCTTGTCAACACACGCGAACTTCAGAGCCGGAAGGCGAAGGCCAGGTCGCCTTTGAACTGAGCCGAACTGGAAGCAGTTCGGCCTGAAGCTAAACTTTTGATCGGGACTCAAAGCGACGAGCGGCAGAGACAGCCACTCGTCGCTTTAAACTCTCGTAAGTTTGGGCCTCTTCAACGAGAAGCGCGAGGGGCATTGCTCATCCGAGTAATGCCCCTCGCGAGTTTTTGTCGGGTCGGTGAGCACGGGCTTTGCGAGAATGTCGCACGCCTCAACAATTAGTAAGCGCGGACGCGTTCCGCCCTCCGGCGTAGATGTAACGAGGATGCAAGAGGGGCGCAAGAACAGGTGGATGACACCGGCGTGGCCCCGGAGTCGTCCCCGCCGGATCGTCCGGCGCCTATGACTTCTCCACGATCAGGTAGTGCCAGAAGGTCGAGAGCAGGTGCTTCCTGACCGTCTCGTCGTGCTTGCTTAATGCTCTGGCCGCGCCCGCTATCGAACCCTCGCGCAGGTATGCGCGTATGGCGGCCTTGCGCTCCTTCGAGAAGGACTTCTCCTTCAGCCCCTGCCGGAGGAGTTGCTCGCCCAGGTCTTCGCTTCGCTTTTCTTTCATCCGTTCGTCTCCATTTCCCGCGTCGCTTCTCACGGCCAAGACGGAAGTGGCGGTCGCGAGAAGCGAGGTTGCATTATGCCGTCCGGCGTTGTCAACATACCGCCTGTCGGGGAACGGAAGGCCGCGCCGCGGCTGAATGCTGTCAGGCCGAAGACGCCGGCATCGCCGGAGCCGTCGCGCTTTGCCGTTGACGTTTAGCGCGTCGGGGAGAATATTTTGTCGCGCACGCGCCCTTCGCTTGCGCGGCGCGACGCTTTCGATTACTATGTGCGACAACCGAGGCGTTGGTGAATCCTTCGCCTCAGTGATTGCTGGGGTGAGGACAGTGATCACGTTAGAGCAGGCGCGAGGCCCCCAAGGCTGACGCGCCTGCTCGCTTTTTACGACCGGCTTCGCTTCCATGCTTTCATTTGCTGACTCCGCCCGCGCGGGAGGAGACTTTTGTCCTCCTCCCGCGCGGTCGGTCATTGAACCTTTCTCGCGCTCGGGTCTCCGGTCGGCGGCGGCGCGTGATCTTCTTTCGCGGGCGGGCCGAGCAGTTCGTCGAAGACGGGCTTCAAGGCGTCCGCCCAAACCTGATAGCCTTTGACATCGAGGTGCAAGCCGTCGGCGACGGTCATCCCTTCGTAGAGCCTGCCGTCCCTGTCGGCCAGACGGTCGTTGATGTTCAGGTACCTGATCTTTCTGCCGTCGGCGAGCTTCGCGATCCGGCTGTTGATCTCGTTGATGAGAGGCATCACCGCCATGTTGTCGTTGCGCGGTGTGATTCCCATCAGAATTATCGTCGCGCCGGGAGCCTTGCTGCGGCAGATGTCCAAAATCGCCTTGATGCCCTCGACCGTGTCGGCGACGCGCGGGTCTTCGCCGCCTTGCGGAGACTCTTTGCCGACGTTGTTCGTGCCGGCCATGAGGACGATGACCTTCGGGTTGACGCCATCGAGTTCGCCGTTCTCAAGCCGCCACAGGATGTTCTGCACCGTGTCGCCGCCCCAGCCGAAGTCCGCCGCGTTCCAGCCGTAGAAGTTCTGCCGCCAGTTCGCCAGAAACGCTCTGTACTGCTCGTCGCTCGCGCCCCAGCGCCTCGTGATCGAGTCGCCCTCCAAGTAAACGTCAACGCGTCCCTTCTTCGCTTTCTCCAACAGCTCGACGTGTGCGATTTGAGAGTTGCGGTCGGCGCGCGGAACGGGCCGGTCGCCGCGCGGCTTCGATTGGTCTGCGCCGGCCTCCGGCTGTTCGACGTGTGACATGGTTTGGCCCAAACGCGGTCGCGGCGCGTGGATGAACTGGCTCGCCCACTCTAGAAAAGCGGGCCAGTTCTCGGCGACGCTGTGGCCGCCGTTGTGCTGTCGCCAAGCGAGTTCGCCGCCGATGAGTTGGCCGACGGGCGGCATCGGGTCGGTGAGGTAGTTGCCGGGCGTGCCGAGGTCGCGCTTGCCCAGAAGCCTGTAAGCCGGGCCTGCGGCGACTGCGGCCATGAAGCTGCCGCGGGCATCAACCCACTTCGGGTCGCCGTGCTCTTCCACGCCGTAGCTGATGAAGGCGGGGCGCGGCGCGCACAGCGCGATCAACTCGTGCGAGTCAACGGGCAGGTCGCCCGCCGTTTTCGCGCCGAAGACGGCGTCCGACGCGCCGTACTTCATGAAGTTGCCGGCCATCCAATAATATTCGCCGCCGGTCAGGTTCTCGACCGCTTCGCCGATGAGGTGTCGGTGGAGCTTCGCGCCGCCCTCGCCGGACGAGCCGATGAAGCCGACGGCGATGCGCGGGTCGAAAGCCTCGGCGACGAGCGCGGCCTTGCCGTAGCGCGAGAGTCCTTCGACGCCGACCTGTTTGGCGTCAACGGCCTTGTCGGTCTCGAAGTAGTCAATCAAACGGCTCACTCCCCAAGCCCACGCGCGAAGCGCGCCCCAGTCGTCGGGCTTGCGCGGCTGACCTTTGTTCGTGAGGCCGATGATGCCCGAAGTCAGTTCCGGCCCGTCCGCCTGATAACTCGTCGGGATGATGACGGCGTAGCCCCAGCCTTTGGCGAGTAGTTGTTGCCGCCAGCCGGGGCCGTTCGCGGCGGGCGGAGGCGGCGGGGGCCGAAAGCCGGGAGGGAAGACGAAGCCGAACTCGACCATCACGGGCACAGGCCCCGGCGCGTTCGCCGGAGTCGTCACGCTCGCCTGAATGTCAACCTTGATGAGCGGGTACGAAGAATTATCAACGTGGCCGACGAGCGTCTTCGTGATGGCCGGGATGCCGCCCACATCTGTCGTGCTCGTGTTCGTCACTTCCCACTTCACACCGGGAACGTTCTTCGGGATGCGACCATAGACTTCGCGCTCGAAGTCTTCCGCGATCTCCGCGCGCCGCGCCTTCCACTGCTTTGCATTTGTCACCCTCTTGCCGTTCTTCATGACCAGCAGTTCCGGCAGCGGGTACTTGTTGGCGTTGGCCTCGTCGAAGGTGTTGGGGTTTTTCGGGTCGGCCCCCGGTCGCAGCGCCTTGATGCCGAGTTGCTCCATCATGTTCCGGTGGTCGCCGTCGCCTGTGAATTTCACCTGCGGCGGATACTTGTCGGTCTGTGACGCCGACTGACCGACGGCTCGCGTCGGCGGCACGACCGGGCAGAGCAACAGGGCGGCGACGAACGCCGACAGGAATCGAAGAGGAAGCTTGCGATGAGTGGACATGGCAATGTTGTTTTCACGCCGGGCGAATGATTCAAGCGACGGCGTTGCGCGCGATGACTTCGTGATAAAACCCCGCGCTGAGCTTCGGCGTCCGCGTCTGCGTCTGGTAGTCAACGTAGTGCAGGCCGAAGCGGTTGGTGTAGCCGTCGGCCCACTCGAAATTGTCCATCAGGCTCCAGAGGAAGTAGCCGCGCACGGGGATGCCGTCCGAGGTCGCGCGCTGAAGCTGCGTCAGGTAGTTGCGTAGGTACATCACGCGGTCTGTGTCATAGACCTTGCCGTCCGCCGCGGGCACGTCCGCCGACGAGCAGCCGTTCTCGGTGATGTAAATCTCCTTGGCGTTCCAAATCTTCGCCACGTGGTGCGGCCCCCAGTAGAGCGCTTCGGGGCCGACGAAGAGCCACGGCGAGGCCATGTGCGGGAACGTCGAAGGGTGCGGCACGTAGGCGAAGCCGAGCGGCGAGGACGCGTCCGCGCGGACGTAAGTCGGCGTGTAAACGTTGATGCCCACGAAGTCGAGCGGGGTCGAGATGATCTTCAAATCTTCCGGCGTGAACTTGGGCGCGTCCGCTCCCGCGAACTTCAGGTATGCGTCCGTGTACTTGCCTTCCTGAATCACGGTCATGTACGGCGCGTTCATCTCGCGCGTCGCGCGCACGGCTGCTTCGATATGTTCGGGCGTCTCGATGACGGGGACGCAGATGTTCATGTTCTCCGCGAGTCCGACGCGCGTTCCCGCCTTCGCGCTCGCGCGGACGGCCTGCGCCGCGAGTCCGTGGCCGAGCACGGCGTTGTGGCGCGTCTGGTTGAAGCGTGCGGGCGGGAGCTTCAGGCCCGGCGCGTGGATGCCGACGCGGTAGCCGAGTTCGACGAACGCGCCGAACTCGTTAATGGTGAAGAAGTGCTTGACGCGGTCAGAGAGATGTTGTGCGACGTAAGCCGCGTAGTCGGCGAAAGCTTTGGACGTGTCGCGCGACTCCCAGCCGCCGACCTTGTCCTGAAGCGCCTGCGGCAAGTCCCAGTGGTAGAGCGTGGCGAACGGCTCGATGCCGTTGGCGTTGAGTTCGTCAACGAGGCGGTTGTAGAAGTCGAGGCCCTTCGGGTTCGGCACGCCTGCGCCTTCGGGGAAGACGCGCGGCCACGCAATCGAGAAGCGGTACGACTTGACGCCGAGCGACTTCATCAGTTGAACGTCCTGCTTGTAGCGGTGATAGTGGTCGTCGGCCACGTCGCCCGTGGCGTTGTTCACCACGTTGCCCGGCGTGTGCGAGAAGGTGTCCCAGATCGAAGGGCCGCGACCGTCTTCGTTGACCGCGCCCTCGACCTGATAAGAGGCCGTGGCCGTGCCCCAGAGAAAGCCTTTGGGGAACGCGCGGCCTGCGGGCGAGTCGCCGCCAGCGCCGCGGTTCTGCTGCGGCGACGCGGGCGAGCCGAGCGCCGGGAGTGGAGTTGAAGTGGCGGCGAGCGCTGCCGCGCCCGCGACCTTCGCGAACGTGCGTCTCGAAATTTTTTTGCTCATCGAAAGAGTCCTCGGAGTCTTGAACTTGCTTCGTCTTGAGTTTTAGAGCTTGAATTACTTGTTGAGTCCGACGTGCGATGAAGGCATTATACACGCTCACGCGCAGAGTGTTCGCTCGTCGCCTGAGCGCCGCCGGAAACGCGGCGCGCGACTTGCGCGGCTGCGCGCGCGGCACACGTGAAAGGGGAAGGACGCAAGTTGG
>DASRCS010000228.1:0-25737 GCA_035652995.1 Pyrinomonadaceae bacterium | reverse complement strand
AGGAGACGCTCAAGCGGGAAACCAAGAAGTTGGAGGAGCAGCGCAACGCCGCCAGCGCCAAGATCGAGTGGCGCTTTACGACTGAAGATGCACGGCGCAAGTTGCATCGTCTCTATCCTTCAACTTCAGACTGACGGAGCATTAGTCATAAGTGGCCTTTATATTTTCTTCTTGACGAAGCGGCGCGCGCCGTGAGATAAGAGTCCACCCGAAAGCATCACTCCCGTACTTGCCCCGCGAAGTTTGTTGTTTGTGATTCCGCTTCTTTGACTGTCCGGCCACGGACAGCAGGCCCAGGCGCTCGCCCAGTTTGGTTTCCTCATCGGGCGGCGTTGCGGCGCGTTCATACGATAAGCAGGAGGCATCATTCGCCGGGGCTTACCCGCGTCTCGCGGGAAGTCTGAACCTAAAAACCGCTCACCTTCTGAAAAAGAAGCAAGCAGGTTCTGCGCCTCAGTAGCGTGAACCGTCAACCCTCGTGAGGAGACCATATGAAGAGAATTTTCAGCATCACCCTCGCGGTTCTTGCCGCCGCATGTCTTTTCCGCGCCTCGCAATTTCTGAATACCGCGCACGCACAGCAGGGGCAGTCGCGCGGCCCCGCAGTCCACGGCACCAACCCCGACAACCAGCCCGACGCCAACGGCACCGAGACCGACCGCGGCGACGGCAACGCGCGCGTCGGCGACGCGCTGACCGCGGGCAGCACCGCCACGCAGACGCCCGTCATCACCTACCACGGCGGGCCGGTCATCGGGACGCCGACGGTTTACATCATCTGGTACGGCAACTGGAACCAGTCGAACGGCTCCGACACGCCCGCGGGCCAGCAGATCGTCCGCGACTTCGTCAGCACCGACGGCGGCTCGTCATACTTCCAGATCAACACCACTTACAGCGGCGTCAGCGGCAACGTCAACTTCGGCGGCGAGACGACCGACACCGGCTCGCAGGGCACGCGCCTGAGCGACTCGAAAGTGCTCGCGGTCGTCAACACCGCGCTCACCAACGCCAAACTGCCGTATGACTCGAACGGCGTCTATTTCGTGCTCACGTCGTCGAACATCTCCGAGTCTTCGGGCTTCTGCTCGCGCTACTGCGGCTGGCACACAGCCGGCACCGCCGCGGGCCATCACGTCCGTTACTCCTTCGTCGGCAACGCCAACCGCTGTCTTTCGGCCTGCGCCGCGCAGACCACCAGCCCCAACAGCAACGCGGGCGTTGACGGCATGGTCTCCGTCGTCGCGCACGAACTCGAAGAGGCCACGACCGACCCCGACCTCAACGCCTGGTATGACTCGAACGGCTCGGAGAACGCCGACAAGTGCGCGTGGACTTTCGGCTCGCACCAGACGCAGCTCGCGAGCGGCGCGTGGTACAACGTCACGCTCGGCACACGCCACTTCCTGATCCAGCGCAACCTCGCCGCGTCCGACAGCAAGTGCTACATTGACTGGCTCAACAGGCTCCAGTAGCCCCGACCAGTCGTCCGCCCGCGCCCGACGGCCAGCCCGAGCGGCGCAAGGTGACACCTGAAAAAGCTCAAGCCGCCCGCGGTTGCTGCACGCGGGCGGCTTGAGCTTTTGGGGCGAGGAGTCTTCGGTCGAATTCCGCCCGCGCGTGCGGACTCGACGCCGTCGCAAGCGCGTCGGCGTAATCCGAGCCGCCGCTCACTCGAACTTACCGTCGCTCATCCGAACTTAAAGGACGCGGTCGCCGGGGCCGAGCACACGCACGCGCGGCAGCGCGTACAACTGCGGCGCAACCACCCGTGGCACGACCACATGCGGCGCGGCGAGCGCTGGCGGAACTGCGATGCGCGGGACGACGGTCGCCGCAATCGGCGCTTCGAGGCGGAAGCCTTCCGGGTTGATGAGAACGCCCCGCGGCGACTCCCACCGTTCGGGCTTGACGCGAACGTTGCGCTGCTTGCGTTCGCGCACGATTGTCAAAGTCACCTCGCCGTCGTCCTTATCGCCGAGCGCGCGCACGAGATCGCCCGCGTCTTCGACCTGCTGCCCCGCCGCCTCCGTGATCACGTCGCCCGCCCTGAGGCCCGCCTTCTCCGCCGGGCTGTTCGGCTCGACCGAGCTGACGAGGATGCCGTGCGAGACGCCGAAGTAGTCGGCGAGTTGCTTGCCGAGCGGACTCGTCGTCACGCCGATGCGCCGCGAAGGGCCGAGGGCGAGGACGCCGGGGTGCGTGCGCTGCAACTCTTCGAGCTTCTTGTTCAGCTCCTCGTTCTGCCGCTTCCACTTCTCGGAGTTCTTAGCCCACTCCTCGCCGAAACGTTGCGCGTCGGCGAGGTCAACGCCGCCGGAGAGGACGCCGCCCGCCGACGGCATCATCACGGGTTCGTGCCGCGCGAGCGTCGCGCCTAGCTGCTGCTCCGAGCCGCCGCGCAGGACGCTTATCCGAACCGTGTGGTCGGGCGCGGACTCTTCGATGAGGCGCGTGAGCTTGCGGACGCTCCCGACCTCTTCGCCCTCGAAGCGGACGATCACGTCGTGCTCGCGGAGTCCGGCGCGCTCGGCGGGGCTGCCCTTGACGACCTCGCGGACGCCGACGCCGCGCGGCTCGCCCGCGAGTCCGTACTCGGCCATGTTCGCGCGCGTCACGTCCTCGACGTGGATGCCGAGGAACGGCCCGTCGTCGAAGAAGGTCGCGGCGAAGGCCGGCGGCGCGGGCGTCTCCGGCGCTTCGGCGGCGGCGGGCGGAGTCGAAGGCGAGGCGGGCGCGGGCGGCGCGGCCTGCTGCGCGCGGACGATTGCCGTTGCGGACAGGAGTGCGAGTGCGGCGAGAAACGGGAGCGCTCTTGCTTTCATTGACACGAAGACCTCCTGAGAATGTTTCTTCGCGCTTGCACGCCGCGCGCGCGCGCGGGTTCCGAAATTTGCTTCCCGCGCGACTTCAAATTTCGAGAAGCCCCGGCGCGTCCCGAATTACGGATTTAATCTCGCCGCGTCGCGCCGAACGCGCGCCGCGCGCCGGGTGCCCGCGGCGACGGGCCGCCGGAGACTTTTCGCTTTACGGCGCGGCTCGACGACTGTCACAATGAGCGCACGAAAACTCGTCCGAAGAACCTGCGACCGCGCGAGACTAACGCACACATGAATTTCGGCAACCTGTCGGCCATCGTCGTCGCGCACCCCGGCCACGAGGTGCGCGTACACGGCTTCGTCGAGCGCGAGCGCCCGCGCGTCTTCGTCCTGACCGACGGGTCGGGGCGGACCGGAAGCCCTCGCATCGCCGCGACCGCGCGCTACCTCGAAAATTTCGGCGCTCGGCCCGGCGCGGTCTTCGGTCGCTTCACCGACACGGAAGTTTATGGCCGAGTCCTCGCGCGCGACTTCGGCGCGTTCGTGAGTCTCGCCGAAGAGTTGGCCGAAGCGTTCGCCTCCGACGCCGTCGGCTCTGTCGTCGGCGACGCGTCCGAGGGCTACAACACGACGCACGACATCACGCGCCTCATCACGAACGCCGCCGTCGAGTTGGCGAGCCGCGCGCGCCGCGCGACGATTGCCAGCTACGACTTCCCCGTCGTCCGAAGGCCCGACCACTGCCCCGCGCGCCTGCGCGACCGCTCCGTCTGGCTGCGGCTCGACGACGCGGCGTTCGCGCGCAAGCTCGACGCCGCCTTCGAGTTCTACCCCGAACTCGCCGCGGAAGTCCGCGACTCCTTGAGCGGGCGCGGCGGCGGCGCGGTCGCCGAACACTTCGGCCTCCGTCGCGACGAGCACGCCGCGACGGATTTGAGCGGCCTCGACGTGTTCCGCGTCGAGTGCCTGCGCCCCGTTTCTCAAAACGACCCGCCGTTCGAGGGGCGCGTGCCCTTCTACGAACTTCAGGGCGAGGCGAGAGTCGCCGAAGGGATTTACGAGCGCGTGATCCGATACCGCGAGCACCTCCGACCGCTCGCCGACGCGCTGGCCGAAGCCGTCGAGAGGAGAAGCTGATGGGCCGCGGCCTCCGAGTCCTCATCACCAACTGCGCGATGTCGAACCGCACGGGCACCGAGTTGTTCGCGCTCGAACTCGCGCTCGCGCTCCTCGGCGCGGGGCACACGCCCGTCGTTTACACTTCGCAGACGGGCGCGCTCGCCGAACGCCTGCGCGAAGCGACCGTGCCCGTCACCGACGACCTCGGCACGATCTCTTCGCCGCCCGACATCATCCACGGCCAGCACCACGTCGAGACGATGACGGCGCTGCTTCACTTCGGCGACGCGCCCGCGCTCTTCTACTGCCACGGCTGGCTCCCCTGGGAGGAGCGCGCGCCGCTGCACCCGCGCATCCGTCGCTACGTCGCGGTTGACGACACGTGCCGTGACCGTCTGCTGTGGGAGTGCGGCGTCGAAGAGTCGCGCGTGCGCGTCGTCCTCAACTCGGTTGACCTCGAACGCTTCAGGCCGCGCGCGCCGCTGCCCGAACGACCGCGGCGCGCGCTCGTCTTCAGCAACAAGGAACTCCGCCACGCAGAAGCCGTGCGCGAGGCTTGCGCGCGCGCGGGCGTCGCGCTCGACTTCGCCGGGCTGAGTTCGGGCGACGCGGTCGAAGAGCCGGAGAAGATTCTGGGCCGTTACGATCTCGTCTTCGCGAAGGGGCGCTGCGCGCTCGAAGCGCTGGCGGTCGGCGCGGCGGTCGTGCTGTGCGACGCGGTCGGGCGCGGCCCGCTCGTGACTTCCGCGGAGGTCGCACGCTTGCGCCGCCTCAACTTCGGCGTGCGCGCGCTTCAGGGCGAGCTGAGCGCCGACGCGGTCTTCCGCGAAATCTCGCGCTATGACGCGGCGGACGCCGCGCGCGTCTCGCGCTTCGTCCGCACGGACGCCGACCGCGCGCGCGCCTTTGAAGAGGTCTTCGCGCTCTACCGCGAAGTCATCGAAGAGCACCGCGCCGCGCCGCGCGACCCGCTGGCCGAAGGCCGGGCCGCCGCCGCTTACCTCCGCTGGGCGATGAGGGGCGCGCGGGCCGAGCGCGCGGAGTTCGAGAACTCCGCCGCGGGGCGTTTGCGGATGTGGGTCGTCAAAGCGCCGGTCGTCGGCTCGCTGGTTCGGTTCGCGGGCGGAAGGCTCAGAGGGAAGGGGCGAAGAGTGTGACGACGAACGACTCCGCCCACGCGACGAACGCCGTCGGTTTCGAGCCGGCGGCGCGCGCACACGCCGGCTTGAAGATACTCGACATCGGCTGCGGCAGGCACAAGACTCCGGGCGCAATCGGACTCGACAGCAACCCGCGCTCGGACGCCGACGTGATTCACGACCTCGACCGCGTGCCTTACCCTTTCGCCGACGACGAGTTCGACCTGATCGTCGGCAACCAGGTCATCGAGCACGTCTCCGACCTGCTCGCCGTCGTCGCCGAGCTTTACCGCGTGGCGAAGCCCGGCGCGATTATCCGGCTCGACACGCCGCACTACTCCGACGTTGCGTCCTACACAGACCCGACGCACAGGCGGCACCTGACGACCGAGTCGTTCGCCTACTTCACCGGCGACCGCCCCGACTTCGACTTCTACAGCCACGTGCGGCTCCGCCCGCGCGTCATCCGCGTGACGATGCTGAAGCTCTGGCGTCTGCTCGGCTTCGAGCTTCTCGTGAACGCGTGCAACCGCCGCCCCGGCTTGCGATTCTTCCGCCGCTTCTGGGAGCAGTACCTCTGCTTCGTCATTCGCGGGAAGACAATCTATTTTGAGTTTGAAGTGATAAAGTAGCCATCAACTCCTGCGACAAAACGGACGGACAGAAAGGGGGACAGACATGAGCAGCAAACCGAAGAAGGCGCGCGCCAGGGAAGAGACTTCCGGTCAGGGCGAGCCGCGGAAGCGCTCCGCGAGCAGGCCGTCGAAGAAGGATCAGATCATCTCGCTCTTCCTCTCAGGCATGGGCGAGATCGAAGACATCGCGGTCATCACGGGCGCGCGGCCCTCTTACGTCGGCTCGGTCTTGCACGAGGCCGGGCTGCACACAGGCTACTTCGACCTCTACACCTCGACGGCGCACCCGCAGAACGTGTATTCAAAGTTCTTCGCCAACAAGCTCGGCTTCAAAGACGAGGAGACCGCGCGCGCGAGCGTCGGGCTGATTGACAGGCTTTACCGGCAGTTCGAGTTCGCGGGCGACCGCGCCGGACAACACCACGCGCTCGCGATGGCGCTGACGATGTTCGACCGCGCCCGCTGGACGGGCAAGGGCCGCGAGGCCGAAGTCTTTTTGAACTGGCTCACCGCGCGCCTCGGCGAAGCCTCGCTCGACCTCGAAGCGGCACGCACGAATGATGAGGACGCGGGCGGCGAGCCAGAGACTCTGCCGTGAGGGCGATTTCGGGGCGGCGGATTTCGGTTCGTGGATTGAAAGCTGTGACGCGTTGATCGAATAAGTCGGCGCGTCATTTAACCTGAGACTCGATGAGCCGATCTCCCCGATCCGCATCCCTCATTCCGAAACCCGCAACCGCGCTGGGCGCTTTTCTCGTCGCGCTCTACGCCGCGGCGCGTCTGCGACACCTGACGGCGACGTGCCTGTGGTTCGACGAGATTTTCAGCGTCCACGCAGCGCGTCACGCGTGGGGCGAACTCTGGCGCTTCGCCGCGGCAGACCTGATTCACCCGCCGCTCTTCTACGCGCTGCTGAAAATCTGGATCGCCGCGGGCGGCGAATCGCTCTTCTGGCTCCGACTCTTCCCCGCGCTTACTTCAATCGCCGCGCTCGTCCCGCTGCTTCTGCTCGCGCGCGAGCTACGGCTCGGCCCGTCGGCGACGAACGGCGCGCTGCTTCTCATGGCCGCGAACGGCTACCTCATCAAGTACGCGCAAGAAGTGAGAATGTACAGCCTGCTCCTCCTGCTCGCGCTCATCTCACTCTGGCTCTTCGCACGACTGCTCAACACGCGAAGTTCCTCCGACGTGAAGCGCCGGACGTTCAGACTTCAACTCGCGCTCGCCGTCGTCAACCTCCTGCTCATCTACACGCACTACTACGGCTGGCTCGTCGTCGCGTGCGAGGCGGCGCTGCTCTTCTTCAAAGACCGGCGCAAGGCTCGTGCGTTTCTGTTTGCGTCCGCGGCGCTCGCGCTTCTCTTCGTCCCGTGGGTCGCGCTGTGCGCGCGCGAGTCGGGCGCGGGCGGCGGACTCGCGCAGAACATCGGTTGGATCGCGCGGCCCGGCGCGAGCGACCTCTGGCAACTCTTCGCGCTGCTGAACGAGCCTTTCTACTTCCGACAGAGTTCCGCCGAATCGCTCTACGCGCTCGGCGGCGCGCTGCTCGGACTCGTCTCCGTCGGGCTGCCAATCGCATTGCTGATTCTGAGGACGTTGAAGCGACGGCGCGAACTCACGGCGCAAGCCGACGACGGACAAACAGCGCGCGCCGATGACAAACTCGAAGCGCGCGCCGGCGACCGGCTCGAAACTCGCGAAGACGAAGCGGGCGCGGGAGCCGTGCTGTTCCTCGCCTTCTTCACGCTGCTGCCCGCCGCGCTCGCGTTCGTCGCGAGCTACGCGCTGCCGGAATCAATCTGGGGCGAGCGACACCTGATCTTCGTCGCCGCGCCGTATGCACTTCTCGCGGGCGTCGCGCTCGCGGCCTTGCGCCCCTCGTGGTCGGCGAGCGCCGCGCTCGTCGTCCTGTGCTGCTGGTTCACGCTCGCGGGCGCGCTCATGCTCGTCGGGCGCGACGAGAATTACATCTGGTGCGCGTGGGGGAACCTCGCCGCCTCCGCCGCGAGGGACGAGGCGCAGGCCGCGGCGGGCGTGACGGGCGAGGCGCGCGCCGTCAACGTCTTCGCGTTTGAAGACCTCGTCGCGTATCACCTCTGGTTCGCGCTCGACGGCGCGAATCAAAATCGCTTCAACGTCGTCGTCGTGAAGAATCTGCCCGGAGTCGCCGAAGACCCGGCGTACTTCCTCCCGCGCCGCTTCGACGGCGTGGCGAAGGCCGCGGGCGCGGACGCGCTCGGAGGCGTGCGTTTCTTCGCCGCCTTCCGCGACGCAGATTGGGACGAGTCGCGCGAGCCGTTGAAAACGATACTCGAACGCGGTTATCGTGCCGAGCGCGTTTACGAATCGCAGGCGCAGGGGCAGCGCGCCTTCTTCGTACTGTTCACGCGCGCGGGTTAGCGCCGACAGTCCGCGCGGCTCACTTCATGTCAAGGAGTAATCAAATGACCGACACGAACACTAAACAGCAAGTGACGGAGACGAACACTCGACCGCAGGCTCCCACGCCGCTCGAACAGATTTGGCAGATGTCTTTCTCTTTCACGCCCGCGCGCGTGCTGACGACGGCGCTGCAACTCGGCCTCTTCTCGCACCTCGCCGCGGGTCACTCGACCGCAGCCGGTGTCGCCGCCGCAGCCGGTTCTTCCGAGCGCGGCACGCGCATGATTCTCGACACGCTGACCAGCTTCGGGCTGCTCACGAAGGCGGGCGGTCGCTACGAGCTGACGCCGCACGCGCGGCAGTACCTCGTGCGCGAGAGCGCGGACTACGTCGGCGGCCTCGCGGAGTCGGGCGCGCTGCTCGACTCCTGGTCGCACCTGACCGAATGCGTCCGCACGGGCAAGCCCTTCCGCCGCGTCGAGGAGCGGCAGATGGCCGAAGAGTTCTTCCCCATGCTCGTCCGCACGCTCCACGTCCTCCACCGCGAGCCGGCGCGACGCACGGCGGAAGCGCTCGGCGCGGGAAGCGACGCGAAGGGCCTTCGAGTTCTGGATGTCGCGTGCGGCACCGGCGTCTGGGGCATCGCTTTCGCCGAGGCCGACCCGCAGACGCGCGTCACCGCGCAGGACTTCCCCGGCGTGCTGCCGACCACGCGCGAGTACGTCGAGCGTCACGGACTGTCTGAACGCTTCGACTACCTGGCGGGCGATCTGAAGGAGGTTGACTTCGGCGAAGCTCAGTACGACGTGGCGCTGCTCGGAAACATCGTCCACTCCGAGGGCGAACGTTCTTCGCGCGAACTCTTCCGCAAGCTCCGACGCGCGCTCAGGGCCGGCGGACGCGTCGTCGTCATCGACATGATCCCCAACGACGCGCGCACAGCGCCGCCCCACGCGCTCGCCTTCGCCCTCAACATGCTCCTCAACACCGAGGTCGGCGACACCTACACGCGCGCCGAGTACACCGAGTGGCTGAACGAAGCGGGCTTCCCGCGCGTCGAGACCGCGGACATCGGCTCGCACTCGCCCGTCATCATCGGCCACGCGGACTGAGCCGGCGATTGAGAACGCAAAGTCCGTCGGTGAAGCGTCCGGCTTTGCTCGATGAATTTGCGAAGGGACGAGACGCCGCGAAAGCAAGGCGTGGGTTCAACCGCATCGAAGGTTCCCGGCGTCAATCGCTCCGAGTCGGGCGGGACGGAGGAGGCGGGCTTCAGCGTCGTCCTTCCTGCTTGGACACGAGGAGCCTCACGAAGTCCCGCGTGAGGTCGGGGTCGAGTTCGCGCCCGGCCATCTCTTCCATCACCCGCGCCGCCTCAAGCCTTGAGAGCGGCGGCTTGTAAGAGCGCCTCGCGCGCAGAGAGGTGTACACGTCGCACGCCGCGACGAGGCGCGCGGCGAAGGGGATGCGTGTCCCGCCGAGTCCTCCGGGGTAGCCTTCGCCGTCCCACCTTTCGTGGTGACAGAGCACGACGCGATAGACCGTGTCGGTCACGCACGCGAGGCCGGAGATGATCTCCGCGCCGTAGGCCGGGTGGAGCGAGACGGACGCGCGCTCTTCCGGCGAAAGCGGGCCGGGCTTGAGGAGGACTGAGGCGGGGACGAGGTACTTGCCGATGTCGTGCAGGTACGCGCCGAGTTCTATCTCGTCCAGCACGCGGCGGTCGGCGGTGCGCCCGCGCGAGTGAGCGAGAGCGGCGGCGAACGCCCGGGAGAGCTTGGCCGTCGCGTGTCCGTGCGGGTGGACGTGCCCGTAAGTTTCGGGCTGCTCGCTTCGTCTGAAAGTCGCTGCCGCCCGCAGGAAGTCGCGGACACTCCACTGAAGCCGGGCGGCGGCCCGGCAAGGCTCGGAGGGGTAGGGGGACATCGTTTTCTATCCTTTCTCGCGGATAGGAATTGTCATGTCATTTGTAGAAGACTCCGCGCTAAAGCCGCGAGGCAGATGGTCGCGCCGCTACTTCAACACTTCTCGCCCGTCGGGAGGCGGGAATGGGAACGATGACACGGGAAAGATGGGGCGAGGATACGCGGGGACATTTAGGGGCGTGTTGCGTTCCCGTTACAATCGTTCTGCCTTAAGATTGTATTTGTCACTTTCAAGGTACGCGATAGTTATGTACCAGAGGGCACGTCCCCGGCGGGCGCGGACGGGAGGTGTGGGCGAGAGTGTCTGAGGTGATTTCGGAAACGGCGTCGGGGCGTTGGAGTCTCGCGGGCAGGACGGCGCTCGTCACGGGCGCGACGCTCGGCATCGGCCTGGCCGTCGCGGAAGAGTTCCTCGCTCTGGGCGCGACCGTCATCGCCGTCGCGCGCGACGCGAGGCGTGTTGCGGAGCAGGTCGAGATTTGGCGCGGACGCGGCGCGCGTGCCGAAGGGTTGGCCGCGGACGTTTCGACCGCCGAAGGCCGCAGCGCCGTGCTGCGCCGCGTCGAAGAGTCGGGCGCGCGGCTCGACGCGCTCGTCAACAACGTCGGCACGAACATCCGAAAGCCCGCGGTCGAGTACACGACGGAAGAGTACGAGCGCATCGTCTCGACGAACCTCACGTCGGCGTTCGAGTTGACGCGCGCGGCGCACGCGCTCCTGAAGGCGGCGCGCGAGGGCGCGAGCGTCGTCAACGTCTCGTCGGTCTCCGGCCTCGTGCACACGAGCACCGGCGCGCCCTACGCGATGACGAAGGCCGCGCTCCTCCAGATGACACGCAGCCTCGCCGTCGAGTGGGCCGAAGACCGAATACGCGTCAACGCGGTCGCGCCGTGGTACATCCGCACGCCGCTCGTCGAACCCGTCCTCGCGGATGCGGAACGCCTGTCGCGGATTCTCGCGCGCACGCCCATGCGCCGCGTCGGCGAGCCTGCGGAGGTCGCCTCGGTCGTCGCCTTCCTCTCGATGCCCGCCGCCTCATACGTCACCGGCCAGTGCGTCGCCGTGGATGGCGGCTTTACGTCTTACGGGATTTAGCAGAACAGGAGAGTACGTCATGTATGACTACAACTGGTACGAATTCGAGAATGTTCCGATGCGTGACCGCTTCCCAGACAACACCTGGATTTCCGGCGTCGCCGAATGGAGGGCGGGCATCGACAGTATTGCCTTCACGAACACGCAGACGGCGCAACTATGGCTGAGCCGGATTCGAGGGGCAGCGCGGATGGCGGGCGCGACGGTCTGCCCGCGTGTGTTCGTCTCGCACAAGCAGGCCGACAAGGACGCGGCCCTGCGCGTCGCGTGGCTCGCCGGGCAGGAGGGCTTCGACTACTGGCTCGACATAATCGACTTAAACCCAAGTCTCAACAAGCAGGTGCAGAAGTTGGAGGCAAAGTTAAGGCGGAAGCTCGACGCGTTCGAGTTGTCAGTCATAACGGCGGCTGTCATCGAGATGGCGCTTCTCAACTGCACGCATGTCTTGGCGGTGATGACGTTCAACACGGCTGCCTCGCGATGGGTGCCTTACGAGTATGGGCGCACTAAGGACAAGACGGCGGTCGCCACTGGCGCGTCCTGCTGGTGGGATAAGACTACACTCCCGAAGGCAGACCTCCCGGAGTACGTACACCTCGCCGACGTTCACGAGAATGAAGCCGACATACGCGACTGGTTCAAGAGAGAGCGGAAGCTTTTCGTGCGGTGTACGGGCGGCGCAAGAGGCTCTTGGTCAGTCGAGCCGAAAAAACTGCCGACAGACGACACCACCAACTAGTGCGTCGCGATTGACGGCGGCTTCACGGCCTACGGCTTCTAGCGCCGCCGGCTGCGAGGTCGGGTCGCCTCGGCGGCGCGGGGTGTTTCGCATGATCGTAATGATCAACGGAGCGTTCGGGGCGGGCAAGACCACCGTGGCGAGGCTTCTGCGCGGAGCACTTCCGGGGAGCATGATCTTCGACCCGGAGTGGGCCGGGTCGTTCCTGATGCGACTGCCGCGTTGGGTCGGGCTGAAGGGTTCCGGCACGGACGACTTCCAGAACATCGAGTTGTGGCGCAGGTCTGCGGTCGAGGGCGTGCGGCTGTTCCGACGGCTCGCGCGCGGCCCCGTGATAGTCCCGATGACTTTCAGCCGCCGCGCATACTTCGACGAGGTCGTGACGGGAGTACGCCGTTTCGACCCGGAGTTGAGGACGTTCTGCCTGAAGGTGAGTCTGCCGACCGTCGAGGCGCGGCTCGTCGGGCGCGGGAGTAAAGTCGAAGGGCCGGGGTCGGAGTGGGTCGCGCGCCGAATCGTCGAATGCGTGACAGCGCACGCCGACCCGCATTTCGGCGAGCCTGTTGACGCCGAGCATCGCCCGGCGCGCGAAGTCGCCGAAGAGATCGTCGAGAGGCTGCGGCGACAGCCGGCAACGAACACTTGAGCTGCGCGCCGCCGCGCATATTTCATTCGGAGTGACGCCTGATGGTTAGACGGAAGAAAACTTCGACGGCCCTTCTGCTGCTCTTGCTCTGCCTCTGCACGTCCGGCGCGGACGCGCGCTCGAAGTTCGTCACCGTGCGCGGCAAGGAGTTCGTCGCGCCGGACGGACGAGCGCTCATGCTCAAAGGCATCGGCCTCGGCAACTGGCTCGTGCCCGAAGGCTACATGTTCAAGTTCAAGTCGGCCAACTCGCCGCGGCTGATTCAGGGAGTCCTGAACGAACTCGTCGGCGAGGACGAGGCCCGACGCTTCTGGAAGAGTTACCGCGACAACTACATCACCGAGGACGACATCCGCTTCATCAAGCGGTCGGGCTTCAACTCGATTCGAGTGCCCTTCGACTACCGCCTCTTCGTCACCGACGACGAGCCGCGCAAACTCGAAGGCGTCGGCTACGAACTCTTAGACCGCGTCGTCGGCTGGAGCAAAAAGGAAGGTTTGTACGTCGTCCTCGACATGCACGCCGCGCCCGGCGGGCAGACCGGCGACAACATTGACGACAGTTGGGGCTACCCGTTTCTTTTCGAGAGCGCGGAGAGTCAGGAGTTGACCGCGAGGCTCTGGCGCAAGCTCGCCGAGCGCTACAAAGACGAGCCGACGGTCATCGGCTATGACCTCCTGAACGAACCCGTCCCGCACTTCTTCGACACCAACTACTTCAACCCGAAGCTCGAACCCGTTTACCGCAAGATCGTCGCAAGCATCCGAGAGGTGGACAAGAATCACATCGTCTTCCTCGGCGGCGCGCAGTGGGATACGAACTTCAAAGTCTTCGGGCCGCCCTTCGACGCTAAGGCCGCGTACACCTTTCACAAATACTGGATGGATGTGAACCAGCAGGCGATTGAGGAGTACGTCGCCTTCCGCGACCGCTACAACGTCCCCGTCTGGCTCGGCGAGTCGGGCGAGAACACCGACGCCTGGGTCGCCTCGTTCCGCGAGCTGCTCGAACGCAACCGGATAGGCTGGAGCTTCTGGACATACAAGAGAATGGACGCGACCGCCTCGGTCGTCTCCGTCAACACGCCGCCCGACTGGGATGCAATCGTCGCCTTCGCCGACCGCCCCCGCACCACCTTCGAGGAAATACGCACCAACCGCCCGCCCAAAGAGAAAGTCGAGCGCGCCCTCGCCGCCTACCTTGAACAAATGAAGTTCGCCAACTGCAAAATCAACCGCGGCTACCTGAACGCGCTCGGCATGAAGTGAACCGAGCGTTCTTTTTTAAAGTGTCGAAGGTTGTCTCCGGCCTTCAGGGCTTGCGATAGACTTCGCGCCCGCCCGACGAGAGTTCGACGGCCAGCTTGCCTTCGGAGTGCGCGAGGTCGAGGCGGGCGACCGACTCGGAGACGGCGAGGAAGCGGTGGATATTACACTTCATGAAAGCTGAAGTGTCGTTTTCCGATTGGAGAGTTCTAACACAGTATTCGTAGAAAGATTTCGTTCAATTTCCTTTGGGGTGACACACAATCGCCACTCTCAAGGCTACTTGTCCTGTACTCGCCGAAGGTTTTCAGGATTAATTCTTCTGTCTCAGCATCAAGCAAACTCAGATCGATAACACTTGCCTTATTTAAATCGTTCGGCTCGAACTTTTTTAGGCCACCACCGTATTCGCGCCGCTCGTCGCTCATGATTTCCGTGGCTATGTCGGTGACTAGGTAAGCCATCAAAATATCCACGCACGATGCGGCAAAAATGTTAGGGTAAAAACAGTGAAAGCATGTGAGGTTTCGCACGCCTGCTTCGTTGCGGACGAAGCGTAGCCTTCCACGGTTAAATACAGTTACCAAAATCGGAGCCGGCGGCCTCTGTTCGATCAAGTACCAGGGATTACGGTGGCGGGTTAAATACCTTTTATTGACGCCTAGCCTCTCGCCAACCGAGATGTAACTTTGGGCCGTTTGGTCATCGCACTTTTGTCCGTCAAAAAGGAAGACTTTTTTTCCCGCATCGCGCAAACGCGCGAAGTGGTCGGCGGTTAAGAAAGGCGAGGTGACGTGAGAAGCTTTTGTAATGCAAGGCTCAAAGCAGGCGTCGCTCAACTTGTATAGGCGCTTCTTTTCTGTATTGAAGGTAAAATAGCTGTTATCACCAGTGGCTATGCCCCTTACAACTTTTCCGTATGTCGAAAGCGGGACGAGGTGTCGGTACTGGCTGCTCTTACTTTCTTGATAATAGCTCCGCCACTTCTTCGAGGGGTCTAACTCGGAATAAGGCACTGTCGCTCCGGCGACTACAGCCCTTGGATAGGACAGAAAAGTTGTTCCCAGCGACGGCAGTTCTTCACCGGAGCTTAGGCGCATGAAGGTCACGCCGTCCGCTTGTTCGTCGTTAGCGAAAAGCAGAATGCAAGAAGTGGTGAGCGCGCCCTCGAAGACGCCCTTGTCGCCGTCGAGGACTATTACGTAGCGCAGCATTCCCCCTTCTCTTATGTATTTCTTGACGGGAACGCCATAATCGGCGTTAAGAAATTCCGTCGGCGTAATGAACGCGGCTCGACCGCCGCGCGAGAGTTGTTTAAGGGATTTGAGGATGAAAAGAGAATAGATATTAGAGAATCCGCTCAACGAGATTCCGAGGCGTGATTGTAGTTCCTGAAGACGCGCTGGCCGATTCTCGTAACTTTGGAATCGAAAATAAGGCGGATTACAAATTATACCGTCGTAACAATTCTCCCAGTCGTTAAGCAGGTAATCGCCTTCAATCAGCTCGACATTCTGGCATCCCAATTTGCCGAATAGCTCCTTGCAATTGCTTATGACGGCTTTATCTGAATCGTACCCGGTGAACTCAAACTGAGTTGCCCCGAACTCAGCTTGCAGGACGCGGAAGAACACACCTAGCCCCACCGCCGGGTCGAGTATTGAACGGCAACGCGTGTTAGCCGCGACCCAGCCTGCCATAAACCGGGCCACCGGCACGGGCGTGAAGAATTGACCGAACTTTTTACGATGACTCTCTGTGATTGAGCGCAGGTACGCCAGTTCGGGCAGGTCGCTAAGAAATTCCGACCCCGCAGTCGTGTTCGTGGCGCTACTCATTTTCCTCGCTGCTCAAGCTGCAACAATCCGTATAACGTGCCCAGATTCAGATAAGCCTCTCCGCCTTCGAACGCCACGTGGAACAGGAGTCGTCCCCGCGGTAGCTTTTTCAACTCACTTCTATGTACTGGCATCGTGACCTTGTAAGCGACTTCATCACCCTCTCTGACGTTAACCTTAATTGTGCTCTTGAGTTGATTCTTCGTGTCACGCTCGACGTAGAATCGCTTATTGCGGTTCAAAGGGTTCGCAGTCAACTGCAGAATCTGACTGAACGATATTCCATAGACCTTATCGAAGAAGACCTGAAAGTAATAATGCGGCACGCCATAGACCTGAATCCACTTCAGGACTACCTTCAAGTCTTCCACTTTCGGGGTAAAGCTGAGGAAGTCGCGGGTTTGCGTGAGCTGCTTCTTGAGCGAACCGAGCCTTTTCAAAAGAGCGCGAACTTCCTTCGAACGCTCGCTGCGGTCCAGCCTGATGCGCGATGGGTAATTCTCGAAAGTCAGCGGATTCAGATCTTCCAAAGCGACTCTTGCCTCGTCCGCTAGCAGGTCGGAATATCTTAAAATCTCTTCCAGCACTTTAGAAGTCTCTGACCTCTGTTCGACTAAGCGCCTCCGCAAGTCTTCATCGTACTCCTCGATGAGGAAAGAGCTGGATCGAATCTCTAAGCCGGCGAGGGCCTTCGGGACGATTTTATTCAGCATCTCTGGCGGAAATTCACTGATGTTAAAGCTCCAATCGAAATCATAATCTTCAGTTCTGAAAATTAGCACATCTGGGCGCTTACCAATTTCCAGTAGTTCTTGCTGATATTTGTTATAGAAGTCATTGAATCCCGGCTCGCCAGCAATCAGACGATCCGCCTTCCCGTATTGTACAGCGACGAACTTATCGCTCGTTTTGTTAATAGCGCGGATAACCAATCTCTCAGCCCAGTCACCTTGTTCGCGATTAGTCACAAATTCAGAAGATGCCTGGGTCGGAGGGTTCTTCTTCTTTAGAGGCAAGTTAAAGTCAGCTATGTCACGCGGAATGCTTTGCGCCAACTCGTCGATCTCTGTTTTATAGTTCATGTGCGTCTCTCGCGGGCCACACTGATTCTAAACAATTCAAGTAAGAGAAGCAGGCTAATACGTCGGTGCATCCCGCCCAAGTTATCAGGGCTTGCGATAGACTTCGCGCCCGCCCGACGAGAGTTCGACGGCCAGCTTGCCTTCGGAGTGCGCGAGGTCGAGGTGGGCGACCGACTCGGAGACGGCGAGGAAGCGGTGAACGTCCGCAGCGCCGGGGAAGAGTTCGAGCGAGATGTCCCAGGCGGTCGCGCCCTGTTTGGGGATCAGGCGGATGACTTGCGATTGGCGTTCGCCTATGGCGCGCAGGTAGCGGTTGAAGAGTTCTTCGTAGTCCGAGACGGGTTCGCCGTGGCCGCCGTAAACGAGCGTGGGCGCGAGCGAGCGCAGGCGCGCGAGGCTCACGAGGTATTCGGCGAGCGAGCGGAAGCGGCGCGCCGGGTCAACGGGGTCGGGCGAGAGGATCGGGTTGGGCGTGATGCGCTTCAGGACGCAGTCGCCCGCGATGATTGTGCGGTCGGCCTCGCGCAAAAAAGCGCAAGAGCCGGGCGTGTGCCCCGGCGTGTGGACGACGCGCAGCGCGCCGCGCTCAAACTTCAACTCCTCTTCGTCCGAAAGCTCCGCGTGCTCGTGGTCTTCGAGCGAGTCGGCGTACTGTCGCACGCCCTCGTACATCCTTCGCATCTGCGCGATCTCTTCCGCGGGCACGCCCGCGCGCTCCAAAAGCCGCCGGTGCTCCTCGTATTCGAGCCGCCCCGCGCGGTGTCCCGTCTCCCAGCCGTGGACGAAGACTTCGGCCTCCTTCGCCTCGTCGCGTAAAGATTTCGCAAGCCCGCAGTGATCCTCGTGCGCGTGCGTCAGCACGATGCGCCTGATGTCAGAGGCGCGAAAGCGCGCGCGCCTCAAGCCCTCCTTCAGAGCCTCCGCAGCCTCCTTCGTCTTCGGCCCCGTGTCAATCAGAGTCACGGGGTCTTCCGCGATGAGGTAGCAGTTGACCGGCCCGACGTAGAAGGGCGTTGGCACGGAGATGGGAACGATTTTCATAAGGCAAAAGTAAAAAGGCAAAAGGCAAAAGTAAAGCGTCGCGCAGACGTTTGCGTCGTGCGGCTAAAGGAAAAGGCAAAAGCAAAGCGCTAGCCCGCACTCACTTTTGCCTTTTGCCTTTTTACTTTTGCCTTCAGTACGTGTACCTGTTCGCCTTGATCATCGCGTCGGCGACGCGGCGGCGCGCGGCGACGGTGTTCGCGGGCGTGTGCTTCGTGAAGCGCCTGAGCGCGGCGAGGAGCGTTCGCAACTCGTCGCCTTCGCCGATGGCCGCGAGGGTGTTCTTGGCGTTGACTTCGACGCGCTCGACGGCGTCGTTGCAGAAGATGCGAACCATGTCGAGACAGAGCGACGCAGCTTCCGGCCCTTGCGCGGCGGCGAGCTTCTGCGCGCGAAGGATGGCCGACTCCATCGCGTACACGTCCATGATGATGTTCGACGCGCCGATCAGAACCTCCTGCTCTTCGGCGAGCGCCGTCATGTACTTCTGCGCCGCCGTGCCCAAGACCATCAGCGCGACCTTCTTCGCGTTGCGCGCGAGCTTTGCTTCCGCCGCGAGCACGCCCTCGTCTTCGTCGAGCGACGGGAGCGACGGCGAGAGCACTTCGTCCATGAGCGCCTGCGCCGCGGGCAGCAGCGCGAGCTTGCCGGTCAACGCGCGCTTCATCAGCATCCCCGGAATCAGCATCCGGTTGATCTCGTTCGTGCCCTCGAAGATTCGATTGATGCGCGAGTCGCGGTACGCCCTTTCGGCAGGATAGTCGGCGGAGTAGCCGTAGCCGCCGAAAATCTGAACCATCTCGTCGGCGCAGGTGTCGCAGTATTCGGAGAGCGTGACCTTGATGGCCGAGCACTCGGCGGCGTACTCCTCAATCGCGCGCAGCTTCGATTCGGGGTCTGCCGCGTCCGCGGTCGCGTTGATGGCCGACTCGATGAGTCCGAGCGTGCGATAAATCATCGCCTCGCCGACCCACGTGCGAATCGCCATCTCGGCGAGCTTGTGTTTGATCGCGCCGAAAGAGGAGATGGGCTTGCCGAACTGGTGGCGCTCGTTGGCGTAGCGCACGGCCTCCGAGGCCATCAGCTTCATGCCGCCGCAGCACATCGCGCCGAGCTTGAAGCGACCGATGTTGAGGATGTTGAAGGCGATCTTGTGCCCCTTGCCGACCTCGCCGAGAAGATTCTCGACGGGCGTCTTCACGCCGTCGAGCGCGAGCGCCGTCGTCGAAGAACCCTTGATGCCCATCTTGTGTTCTTCCGCGCCGTTCGCCAGACCTTCCTGACGCTCGACGACGAAGCCCGTGAACTTCTCGCCGTCAACTTTGGCGAAGACGACGAACACGTCGGCGAATCCGCCGTTCGTGATCCACATCTTCTCGCCCTTCAGAACGTAGTGCGTTCCGTCCTCGCTCAGACGCGCCGTCGCCTTCGCCGCGAGCGCGTCCGAACCCGAACCGGCTTCCGTCAAAGCGTAAGCGGTAATCAACTCGCCCGTGACGATTCGAGGGATGTATTTCCGTTTCGCCTCTTCCGTGCCGTAGTAGAGAATCGGCAGAAGCCCGATGCCGCCCTGCGCGCCCATCGTCGTGGCGAACGAGGCCGAGCGACCGAGGTACTCGCCGATGATCGCGCCCGCGACCTGATCGAGTCCGAGGCCGCCGTACTCCTCCGGCACGGTCGCACCGATGAAGCCCAACTCCGCGCCCTTCTGAACCAACTCTCGCGCGAGCTTCCAGTCCTTCTTCTCAAGGTCGTCAATGCGCGGGCGCACCTCGTTGTCCATGAACTGCCGCGCGGTGTCGGCGATCATGCGGTGCTCTTCGGTGAAGTCTTCCGGCGTGAAGACCTCTTCGGGCGTGCGCTCCTCGACGAGAAAGCTCCCGCCCACGACGATCTTTTTCTCTTCGGCTACGGCTGACATCGTCTGCTCCTTTCAGTCGCAAAGGTGAGCGGTGGGCAGTAAGCAGTTTTGTCTGCTCGCTGCTCACGGCTTACTGCTTACAGTCTTTCAAAGATTCCGGCAGCGCCCATGCCGCCGCCGACGCACATCGTCACCATCCCGTAGCGCCCGCTGCGGCGTTCGAGTTCGCGCAGGATCGAGGCGGTGAGCTTCGCGCCCGTGCAGCCGAGCGGGTGTCCGAGCGCGATTGCGCCGCCGTTGACGTTGACGCGGTCGGGGTCGAGTCCGAGCGTCTTGATGACGGCGAGCGATTGCGCGGCGAAGGCTTCGTTGAGTTCGATCACGTCAATCTCTTCGAGCTTCAGTCCGGCGAGCTTCAGAACTTTCGGGATGGCGAAGACGGGGCCGATGCCCATCTCTTCGGGCGGGCAGCCGGCGGTCGCGTAGGCGACGAAGCGCGCGAGCGGTTTTAAGTTCAACCGCCGCGCGCGATCATGAGACACGACGACGCAAGCCGCCGCGCCGTCCGACATCTGCGAGGCGTTCCCGGCGGTGATCGTGCCCTTCGCGTGGAACGCGGGCTTGAGTTTCGCGAGCGACTCTTCGCTCGTGTCGCGGCGCACGCCCTCGTCGCGCGTGAACGTGTCCTCGCGCGTCGTCTTCTTTCCCTTCTCGTTCAACTCCTCGAACGTGACTTTGAGCGGGACGATTTCGTCGTCGAAGCGTCCGGCGTCCTGCGCGGCTGCGGCGCGCCGGTGCGAGCGGAGCGCGAAGGCGTCCTGCTCGTCGCGCGTCACCTCGTACTTGCGCGCGACGTTCTCGGTGGCGAGTCCCATGTTGAGATAAAAGTCGGGGTAGTGCTCGACGAGGTAAGGGTTGGGCCGGATGATGTGCCCGCCCATCGGGATCATGGACATCGTCTCAAGCCCGCCCGCGACGATCACCTCCGCGCCGCCCGTCCTGATTCTGTCGGAGGCCAGAGCGATTGACTGAAGGCCGGACGAGCAGAAGCGGTTGATCGTCATCGCGGAAGTTTCCACGGGCAGCCCCGCGCGAATCGAAGCCGCGCGCGCGACGTTCATGCCCTGCTCCGCTTCCGGCATCGCGCAGCCCATGATCACGTCTTCGATCTCCGCTTTGTCTAAGCCTTCCGCGCGCCTGATCGCCTCTTCGATCACGGCAGCGCCCATCTCGTCGGGCCGCGTGTCCCTCAGAGTCCCCTTCGGCGCTTTGCCGACCGCCGTGCGAACCGCCGAAACTACGACTGCGTCTCTCATAAAACTCCCTCTTAAACTTTCTCACGCGCCCTTCTCGATGGCGGCTTCGACTTCCTCAACCGGCAGCACGTCGCGCAAGACCTTCGGGTCAATCGAGACGAGGAAGCCGCGCTTGCCGCCGTTGATGTAAATAACGGGCAAGTCAAAAATCGTGCGCTCGGCGTAAACCGGCATCCTCGCGCGCGTGCCGAAGGGACTCGTGCCGCCGACGAGGTAGCCCGTATGCTTCTGCGCCTGCGCGAAGTCGCACGGGTGAATGCTCTTGACGCCGAGGTGACGCGCCAACTGCTTCGTCGAGACCTCGCGGTCGCCGTGCATCAACACTATCAGAGGCTTCTTCGCGTCCGTCTCCATCACGAGCGTCTTGACGACGGCGTACTCGTCAACGCCCAGCGACTCAGCCGAGTGATGCGTGCCGCCGTGCTCCACGTAGTCGTAGAGGTGCGGCTCGAACGCGACCCGTTTCTCGCGCAAAAATCTGACGGCTGGCGTTATCGGGTAATCCATAATTCGAGTCTGGAGTCTCGGAGTCTGGAGTCGAAAGCGTCGCCTTGAGAGTCATCGCGTTTTGACTCCATACTCCAGACTCGCGACTAATTCCTCAGCGGCTTGCCCGTCTTCAGCATGTGCGCGACGCGTTCCTGCGTCTGGCGGTGCCCGCACAACGAGAGGAACGCCTCGCGTTCAAGGTCTAAAAGGTACTGCTCCGAGACGCGCGTCTCGTGATTCAGGTCGCCGCCCGTCAGGATGCGCGCGAGCTTCTCGCCGATGATCGCGTCGTAGTCCGAGATGAAGCCGCCGCGCTTCATCTGGTGGATGCCGAGCTTGAAAGTCGAGAGCGCGGAGTTTCCGAGCGCGAGAATGTCGGTGCGCTGGCGCGGCTGCGTGTAGCCCGTGGCGGCGAGCGCGAGGACTTCCTGCTTGGCGTCGGCGATGAGCCGGTCGGGGTTCATCGAGTAAGAGTCTTCGTCGCGCAGGAAGCCGAACTGCTTGGCCTCAGCCGCCGACGTTGCAACTTTGGCGAGCGCGATGGTCTCGAACGCGCGCTTGACGAAGGGGAACGGGTCGGCCTCCGCGACTCCGGCGGGAATTGAATCGAGCGCGCGCAAGAGCATCTCTTTCGTGCCGCCGCCCGCGGGGATGAGTCCGACGCCGACCTCGACGAGTCCGATGTAGGTCTCGGCGGCAGCGCGCGCGCGGTCGCCGTGCAGCGTCATCTCGCAGCCGCCGCCGAACGTGAACTGAAACGGCGCGACGACGACCGGCTTCGGCGAATAACGAAGGCTCATCGTCGCCTGCTGGAACGCGCGCACGCCGAGTTCAATCTCGTCCCACTCCTCCTCCTGCGCGCCGAGGAGCACGAGCATCAGGTTCGCGCCCACGGAAAAATTCTGACCCTGATTGCCGACGACGAGGCCGACGAAATTCTTTTCGACTTCCGAAAGCGCGAGCTTCAACATCTGAAGCGTGTCGCCGCCGATGGAGTTCATCTTCGAGTGGAACTCAAGACACGCGACGCCGTCGCCGATGTCCACGAACGACGCGCTCGAATTCTTCCTGATGACACCCGTCCGGTCTTTCACGGACTTCAGAACGATGACGCCCGGCGGCGGTGAGACGGGCACGTACTTTTCGGAGGCGAAGTCGAAGTAAAACTCCTGCCCGCCTTCCGACCTGTAGAAAGAGGTCGCGCCCGCGTCGAGCATCCGCCGCACGTTCGCGGGAATCGCGCGTCCCTCTTCCTTCATCCGCGCGACCGACTTCTCGACGCCGACGGCGTCCCAAGTCTCGAAGACTCCGAGTTCCCAGCCGAAGCCCCACTTCATCGCGCGGTCAACCTCGACGACGTTGTCCGCGATTTCGGGGATGCGGCTCGCGGCGTATGCGAAGACGCTCGACATCGTCTGCCACAGAAACGCGCCGACGCGATCCTTGCCCCACGCGAGAGATTTGATTCGCGCGCGCGTGTCCTCGACGTTCTTCGCCGCGTCGAGCGAGGGGAACTTCGCCTTCTGCTGCGGTCGGTATTCGAGCGAGGCCACGTCGAGCGTCCAGATTTCTTTCTTCTCGCCCTCGCCCTTCCGCTTTTGATAGAAGCCCCCTCCGGTTTTGTCGCCGAGCAGCCGTCGCTCGACCATGCGCGTGACGAAGTCGGGCAGGACGAAGGCCGAGCGCTCCTCGTCTTCCGGCACGGCCTCGTACAAGTTCTTCGCGACGTGCGCGAGAACGTCGAGGCCGACGATGTCGAACGTTCGGAAGGTCGCTGACTTCGGTCGGCCCAGCGCCGGCCCGGTCATCCGGTCAACCTCTTCGATGGTGTAGCCGCCCTCTTCCATCGCGCGCAAAGTCACCATCGCGCCGTAGGTGCCGATGCGGTTGGCGATGAAGTTCGGTCGGTCTTTGGCGACGACGACGCCCTTGCCGAGTCGCTGGTCGAGGAAGCCGTAAACCGAGCACGAGACTTCGGGCTTCGTCCACTCTGTTCTTATCAACTCGACCAGATGCAGGTAGCGCGGCGGGTTGAAGAAGTGCGTGCCGAGGAAGTGCGCGCGGAAGTCTTCGGAGAAGCCTTCGGCGATCTGGCGGACCGGGATGCCGCTCGTGTTCGTCGCGACGACCGAGCCGGGCCGACGGAATTTTTCCGCGCGCTCGAAGAGCCGTCGCTTGATCTCAAGGTTCTCGACGACGGCCTCGACGATGAAGTCGCAGTCCTTGATCCGCGCGAGGTCGTCGTCGAAGTTGCCGACGGAGACGAGCGCCGCCGCGCCCGCGTTGAAGAACGCGGCGGGCTTCGCCTTCTTCGCCGCTTCGAGTCCGGCGCGCGCGACGCGCGAGCGAACCTCCTTCGAGTCGAGCGTCAGACCTTTCGACTCCTCCTCCGGCGTCAACTCCTTCGGCGTGATGTCGAGCAGCAGCACGGGGATTCCGGCGTTCGCCAGGTGCGCGGCGATCTGCGCGCCCATCGTGCCCGCGCCGAGCACCGCGGCCTTTTCGATCCTGAGCATAGGGGATTTCCGAGCCTTTCCGGTGATTCCGAGAGACGGCCACATCATACTGAATGAGCATTCATTCAGGCAAGGGCGCGACCGTATCACGGCGGCGAAAATTTTATTCCCGGCGGCTGTCAGTTCGGTCATAAAGTGAGAATTGTTGGTCATAAAGCGAGAAAAATTCGGGCATATATGGTAAAAAGTCAGTTTGGGCCGAGATTAAATGTCAGCTGACTTAAACGGGCACGTTATCATAGATGTTAGCGCTCAACCCGCGCTAACCATTTAACCATTGATTATTTCAGTTGCCACTATCAGTCACCTACCGATAACTTTTTCGTCTTACAGGCATCTTGGCTGGTAAATCAACCTCATCATCAATTAAGTCATCAACAATTAATCCAGCAGTCTTGGCGTATTTAAGTAAGGATGGTAATGATGGCACACGTAAGCCGCGCTCGTATTTTGAAATCTCTTCACGAGTTATCTGTCCTTCAAGGCCTAATCGCCTGATGAGATCGTCCTGCGAAAGATTAAGTGCTTTGCGGATGTGAGTTAGTTTTTCCGCTAGCCGAGCAGGCTTTTCACGCGGAGTGCGTCCCATCAGGCTTTCCCTCCTGACAGGTTGCCACTTGCTATGTTTAGCTTGTTAGAGGGGCATCTTGCCCCTAATATATGTCGTGGTGCTGATTTTGCCCGGAACCAGTTCCTTACTGATCCGATGGCAATCATCAGCCGTGGCCTATGACCAGCTTACGCATTGCTAATCAAGTTCACGAAGGAACGCGACGGTAAAGATATCAAAGCTGCCGACATATTGCATAACTCGATCCGGTTTGGCAGCAAAGGACGGGGACTATGTTTTTATAGCTGATTGCAATTGCGTGCATCCAAAGGGTAAGCTGCCGCCATGAAAGCCTATTCTTTAGATTTACGCACGAGAGTCGTCCGAGCGTATGAGCGAGGAGAAGGCTCGATCTCCGAAATCGCCGAGCGCTTCGGCGTCGGCACCGCCTTCGTCAAGAAGATGCTGCGACAGTGGGGGGCGACTGGCGACCTCGCGCCGCTGGCCCACGGCGGCGGCAAGCCGGCCAGCTTGAACTCACGGCACCGCCAGCTCCTGCGGCGGAAAGTGCGCGAGCAATCCGACATCTCGCTCTCAGAGTTGCAGAGATTGCTCGACGAACAGGGGTCGGTTCAAGTCCACGTCTCGACCATCAGCCGCGCTCTCGCGGGGCTTGGCCTGCCGCTCAAAAAAAGGGCCTGACGGCGGGCGAGCGTAACAACTACAAGCGCGCCTGGTACTGGCGGCGGCTCGCACAGGTTGACCACCGGCGGCTGCGCTTCATTGACGAAGCCGGGGCGAATCTGGCGATGACACGGCTGCGCGGGCGGGCGCCGCGCGGCGAACGCGTCACCGAGAGTGTGCCGCGCAACTACGGCCCGCAGACTTCTCTGATCGGGACTCTCTCGCTCTCAAGGGTCGAGGCCGTGATGACTGTGGAAGGCGCGGTCGATGCAGACGCCTTTAACGCCTACTTAGAGCACGTCCTGCGCCCGACCGTCCGGCCCGGCGACGTGCCGGTGCTCGATAACTTGGCCGCTCATCACGCCAGCCGGATCGAGGAGGTGGCCGCAAGTTGCGGGGCAGGGGTCATCTGGCTGGCACCTTATTCACCCGACTTCTCGCCCATCGAGCAGTGCTGGTCAAAGATCAAGACTTTCCTGAGCGGAGTTAAAGCGCGAACCGCGGATGCGCTCGACGAGGCACTGACGCAGGCCATCGGGATCGTCACGAAATCTGACATCCGCGGCTGGTTCAAGCACTGCGGTTACTCACTCACA
>DASRCS010000227.1:0-9805 GCA_035652995.1 Pyrinomonadaceae bacterium | reverse complement strand
ATCGCCCTCGCCGAACATCACCACTTCGAGTCGGTCGGCGAAGCCATCACCGCCGGGGCCGACATCGTGCCCAAGGTCACGACCGTCCGCGCCTACGACCCGCCGCGCAAAGTCGCCGACACCGAAGAAGGCGAAAGCCTCCGCCGCCGCGTCGCCGCGCTCGAACAACTCGCCGACGCTTACGAGCAGGGCGAGCTTTTGGAGTCTTCAGGCAAGCCGCACTAAACCAGCTTCCGCCTGTGATAAGGACATAGAAGATTCACCACGGAGGCACGGAGAACGCGGAGGTTGCACGGAGATTTGAGCGACTCCGTGCAGCTTCGGTGTCCTCCGTGTCTCCGTGGTGAACTCACCGCCGTCCTCTCAACTGAAAAGAACAACAAAGCCCGCTTCGACAGAAGAAAAATCGCTTTTTCGCCCGTTTTTCGACATATCTGCAATCTTGACAAAAAAGTAAGGTATGGTTAACATGGGCTTGCGCTCAAAATTCGCGGTCAAGCTTGCGGGTTCGGTTTTATGAAAGTCTCGGCACGTGAAGAGTACGGTCTGCGCTGCCTGCTGCAACTGGCGCGGCTCGGCGAGGGCGAGTTTTTGACGCTCGCGCAGGTCGCCGAGCGCGAGGGGATGTCGCAGGCGAACGCGGGCAAGGTGATGTGGCTTTTGAACAAGGCCGGACTCGTCAGCTCCATCCGCGGGACGAAGGGCGGCTACAAGCTCGCACGGCCCGCCTCGGAGATTCGCCTGAGCGAAGTCATCAAGGTCTTGGACGAGGACACGGTCGAGGGCCATTGCAAGAGCTACGCGGGCCTGCTCGACTCGTGCGTCCACACGAGCGACTGCGGCATCCGCTCCGTCATCGTCAACGTCCACGAGGTCGTGGAGCGCGCGCTGTCCGCCGTCACGCTCGCGCAGCTAATCGGAACCGAGCGCAAGGTTGACAACGTCCTGCACCAGATTCAGGGAACGCGGACGAAGTCGGAGGCTTTGAGCGGGCGAGCGCGCTGAAATTTTTGACGAGGATTCAGGAAGCATTCTTAAGATGAGCACAATCGAACTGCTGACAAACAAAGAGTACAAGTACGGCTTCGTCACCGACATCGAGTCGGACGTGATTCCGAAGGGGCTGAGCGAAGAGACCGTCCGCCTCATCTCCGAGAAGAAGGGCGAGCCGGACTGGATGCTTGAGTTCCGCCTCAAGGCCTTCCGCCAGTGGCAGAAGATGTCGGAGCCGAAGCACTGGCCGAACATCAAGTACCCGGAAGTCAACTACCAGGACATCATCTACTACAGCGCGCCGAAGCAGAAGGCGAAGAAGGCGAGTCTCGACGAAGTTGACCCCGAACTCCTCCGCACGTTCGAGAAGCTCGGCATCCCCCTGAGCGAACAGAAGCAGCTCGCGAACGTGGCCGTTGACGCGGTCTTCGACTCGGTGTCGGTCGCGACGACCTACAAAGAAAAACTCAAGAAGCACGGCGTCATCTTCTGCTCGTTCACCGAGGCGATACGCGACTACCCCGACCTCGTCAAGAAATACCTCGGCTCGGTCGTCCCCGTCGGCGACAACTTCTTCGCCGCGCTCAACGGCGCAGTCTTCACCGACGGCTCGTTCGTCTTCGTCCCCCGCGGCGTCCGCTGCCCGATGGAGCTTTCGACCTACTTCCGCATCAACAATCAGGAGTCGGGCCAGTTCGAGCGCACGCTCATCGTCGCCGAGGAGGGCGCACACGTCTCCTACCTCGAAGGCTGCACCGCGCCGCAGTTCGACAAGAACCAGCTCCACGCCGCGGTCGTCGAACTCGTCGCGCTCGACGACGCGGAGATCAAATACTCGACCGTGCAGAACTGGTACGCCGGAGACGAGGAGGGTAAGGGAGGCATCTACAACTTCGTCACCAAGCGCGGCGCATGCCGCGGGCGCAACTCGAAGATTTCGTGGACGCAGGTCGAGACCGGCTCGGCGATCACCTGGAAGTACCCTTCGTGCATCCTTCAGGGCGACAACTCCATCGGCGAGTTCTACTCGGTCGCCCTCACCAATCACGCGCAGCAGGCCGACACGGGGACGAAGATGATCCACATCGGCAGGAACACGCGCTCGACCATCGTCTCGAAGGGAATCTCCGCGGGTCGCTCGAACAATTCGTACCGCGGACTCGTCAAGGTCCTCGCCGGGGCCGAGGGCGCGCGCAATTACACGCAATGTGATTCGATGCTCATCGGCGGGCGTTCGGGCGCGAACACATTTCCTTACATCGAGGTAATGAACAACACCGCGCGCGTCGAGCACGAGGCGACGACCTCGCGCATCAGCGAGGAGCAGTTGTTCTACCTCCAGCAGCGCGGCATCTCGCAGGAGGACGCGGTCTCGCTCATCATCAACGGCTTCTGCAAGGACGTGTTCCGCGAGCTTCCGATGGAGTTCGCCGTCGAGGCGCAGAGGTTGTTGGGTCTGAAGCTTGAGAACAGCGTCGGATGAAAGCAGAGGCCAGAGGTCGGAGGTCAGAGGTCAGTAATAAATTCTTACAACTGGCCTCTGACCTCCGGCCTCTGACCTCTCAAATTTTCGGAGAAAATTTACAGTGCTAGAGATTCGAGATTTACACGCGACTGTTGACGGCAAGGAAATCTTGCGCGGCATCAGTCTGACGATTAATAAGGGCGAGGTTCACGCCATCATGGGGCCGAACGGGTCGGGCAAGTCAACGCTCGCGAAGATTCTCGCGGGCCACCCGGCCTACGAAGTGACGAAGGGCGAGGTTCTTTACGAGGGGCGCAACCTGCTCGAACTCGCGCCAGACGAGCGCGCGCGCGAGGGCGTCTTCCTCGCGTTCCAGTACCCCGTCGAAGTGCCCGGCGTGTCGAACGCTCAGTTCCTCCGGCTCGCCTACAACGAGAAGCGCAAGCACCTCGGCGAAGAAGAACTCGACCCGCTGGAGTTCAAAGACCTTCTGGCCGAGCGCGCGAAGATTGTCGAGATGGACGCCGGCCTGATGTCGCGCTCTGTCAACGAGGGCTTTTCCGGCGGTGAGAAGAAGCGCAACGAGATTTTGCAGATGGCCGTCCTTGAGCCGAAGCTGGCCGTGCTCGACGAGACCGATTCGGGCCTCGACATTGACGCGCTCCGCGTCGTCGCCGACGGCGTCAATAAACTCCGCACGCCCGATAACGCCGTCGTCCTCGTCACGCACTACCAGCGCCTTCTCAACTACATCGTGCCCGACCACGTGCACGTGCTCTACCGCGGTCGCATCGTCCGCTCCGGCGGCAAGGAACTCGCGCTCGAACTCGAAGAGAAGGGCTACGACTGGATTAAAGAGGCCGTCGGCGGGCAGCAGTCGGCAATCAGCGCGTGAGCGTTTTGTTTGCCGACTGCTTTGGTTGTGTGTTGAGCGACTAAATTAGGATTCGGATTACAAAGGCATGGCCGAAGCCGAGCGCTGAAAGCCGGATGCCGAAAGCTTAAAGATGTCACAGGCCATTAAAGAGCAGAGTGTTTACGCCGGGGCGTTCCAAGAGTTCGCGACGCGGGGCGGTGGCGGCGAGCCGTCGTGGCTCGCGCGTCTGCGCGAGGGCGCGTTCGAGCGTTTCGAGGAGACCGGATTCCCGACCACCAACGAAGAGGACTGGAAGTACACGAACGTCGCGCCGCTTGCGCGCAAGGCTTTCGAGGTCGCCGGCGAAGAGCGCGCGGCGAAAATAGAACGGGACGCGGTCGAGCATCTCGTTTACGAAGAGGCGCGGCGCAGCAGACTCGTTTTCGTCAACGGCATTTTCAACCGGGAGCTGTCTTCGCTCGAAGCGTTGCCGCGCGGGTTCGTCGCCGAAGACCTCGGCGCGGCGCTCGCGGGCGAGCACACAGGCGTCGTCCGTGAACGTCTCGGAAGACTCTCCGAGAAGTCGGGCGACGCTTTCTCTTCGCTCAACACGTCATTCCTTCGCGGCGGGGCTTTTCTTTACGCGCCTAAAGACGTGCGGGCGGACGCGCCTGTTCAGCTACTCTTCATTTCAACGCGGACGGATGCTGAGACGGCGGCTTTCCCGCGCGTCCTCGTCGTCGCCGAGCGAAACAGCCGGCTCGACATCATCGAAAGCTACGCGTCAGTTTCGGACGAGTCTTATTTCACGAACGCCGTCGTCGAAGTCTTCGTCGGCGAGGGCGCGCGCGTCGCGCACTGCAAGGTTCAGGGCGAGAGCGAACGCGCTTTCCACGTCGCCTCGACACGCGCCGAACTCGCGCGCGACGGCTTCTACGACCTGACGACAGTGACGCTCGGCGCGCAGTTGTCGCGCCACAACATCGAAGTGAAATTAGAGAGCGAAGGCGCGGAGTGCCGCGTTGACGGACTCTACATCGTCGGCACGGGGCAGCACGCGGACACGCACTCGCTCATCAATCACCTGAAGCCGCACTGCACGAGCCGCCAGAATTACAAGGGCATACTCGACGGCAAGAGCCGCGCGGTCTTCAACGGTCGCGTCTTCGTCCACGAGGGCGCGCACGGCACGGACGCCGAGCAGAGCAACAAGAACCTTCTGCTCTCGGCGGACGCGCGCGTTGACACCAAGCCGCAGCTCGAAATCTACAACGACGACGTGAAGTGCGCGCACGGCGCGACCGTCGGCCAGTTGGAAGAGGACGAGCTTTTTTACCTCCTGAGCCGCGGCCTGCACGCAGACCTCGCGCGCAACCTTTTGACCTACGGCTTCGCCGAGGAGATCGTCGAGAAGATCAAGTACGAGTCAATCCGCGCGCAGCTCGACCGCGCCATACTCAGCCGTTTGAGCGCGCGCATCGAAGTCTGAAGTTTCATGAAACAGATCAGAGAGTCGAAATCATGATCGCGACAGAGAAGACAATCGAAGAGCAGGGGACGCTGGGAGCGACGGGCCGTTGGGACGTTCGGCGCGTCCGCGAGGACTTTCCCGTTCTGAGCCAGACGGTGAACGGCAAGCCGCTAGTCTATCTCGACAACGCGGCCTCGTCGCAAGTCCCGCAGATCGTCATCGAGCGCGGGAGCAAGTACCTGCGCGAGGAGCACTCGAACATACACCGCGGCGTCCACTACCTGAGCCAGCGCGCCACCTCCGCATACGAGGGCGCGCGCGAGAAGGTCAAGCGCTTCATCAACGCGCGCGATGCGCGCGAGTGCATCTTCGTGCGCGGCGCGACCGAGGCCATCAATCTCGTCATGCACGGCTACGGGCGCAAGTTCATCGGCGAGGGCGACGAGATCGTCGTCTCCGAGATGGAGCACCACTCGAACCTCGTGCCCTGGCAGATGCTCTGCGAAGAGAAGGGCGCGCGCCTGCGCGTCATCCCGATGAATGATGCGGGCGAACTCCTGCTCGACGAGTTCGACGCGCTCCTGAACGAGCGCACGCGGCTCGTCTGCGTCGGCCACGTCTCGAACGCGCTCGGCACGATAAATCCGATTAAGGAGATTACGTCGCGCGCGCACAAGCTCGGCGTGCCCGTCATGGTTGACGGGGCGCAGGGCGCGCCGCACATCAAGATTGACGTGCAGGACTTGGGCTGCGACTTCTACGCCATCTCCGGCCACAAGATGTTCGCGCCGACGGGCAGCGGCGTCCTCTACGGGCGCGCGGAGTTGCTTGAGAAGATGAACCCGTTCCTCGGCGGCGGCTCGATGATCCGCACCGTCACCTTCGAGCGCAGCACCTACGCCGCCATCCCCGACAAGTTCGAGGCCGGCACGCCGGCAATCGCCTCGCAGATCGGCCTCGGCGCGGCGATTGACTACCTGAACACGCTCGACCGTGCGGCGGCGCAAAGCTACGAGCAGGAGCTTCTCGCCTACGCGACCGAGAAGATTTCCGCAGTCGAGGGCGTCCGCATCATCGGCAACGCGCGCGAGAAGGCGAGCGTCCTCGCCTTCGTGATTGACGACGTGCACCCGCACGACGTGGGCACGATTCTCGACCAGGAGGGCATCGCCATCCGCGCAGGCCACCACTGCGCGCAGCCCGTCATGCAGCACTTCCGAGTGCCCGCGACCGCCCGCGCCTCCTTCGCCTTCTACAACACGAGGGAAGAGGTTGAACGGCTCGCCGACGCCGTGCAGAAGGTTATCGAGGTTTTCAGTTAGATGTCAGAGCTAAGCGAGCTTTACCAGCAGGTCATCCTCGACCACAACAAGAAGCCGCGCAACTTCCAGAAGCTCGAAGGCGCGAACCGTTCGGCTGAAGGATTCAATCCCCTGTGCGGCGATCAACTGACTGTCTATCTCCTGATGGACGAGGGCGCGGTGCGCGAGGTGAGTTTCGTCGGGTCGGGCTGCGCCATCTCGAAGGCCTCGGCCAGCATGATGACGCAGGCCGTCAAGGGCAAGACGCGCGAAGAGGCGCGCTCTCTCTTCGAGGAGTTTCACCGCATGGTCACGGGCGAACTCGACGAGGAGTCTGAGCCGAATCACCTGGGCCGCCTCAAGATTTTCGCGGGCGTGCGCGACTACCCGGCGCGCGTCAAGTGCGCGAGCCTCCCGTGGCACACGCTCCACGCCGCACTCGAAGGCGAGGAGAGCGCGACGACGGAAAACCTCGGCCCCGACCTGACCACACCTCCCGCCGACTGAAGTTTTGTGTTCGCCTCACACTCGCGCTAATATCTTCGCATCGTCAGCACTTCGGAGTCTTTGCCCGCATGAACATCCGCCGGATTGAGATGCGCGAGATACGCCTGCGCCTCGTACACTTCTTCGAGACGAGCTTCGGGCGCACAATCGAGCGCCGCATCCTGCTCGTCCGCGTCGCCGACCGCGACGGCGCTGAAGGCTGGGGCGAATGCACCGCGGGCGAAGGCCCTTTCTACTGCGAAGAGTGGATCGACTCCGCCTGGGCCGTGACGCGCGACTTTCTAGCGCCGATGGTGCTCGGTCGCGAGGCCGAGTCGGCGGCGGATGTCGGCACACTCATGGGCCGCGTCCGCGGCAACCGCATGGCGAAGGCCGCGATTGAAACCGCCTGCTGGGACTTGGAGGCGAAGCGCGCGGGCGTCCCGCTGTGGCGACACCTCGGCGGCGTGCAGCCGGAGATTCCGTGCGGCGTCTCAATCGGCATACAGGACTCGCACGAGCAGCTTCTCGAAAAGATCGGGCGCGAACTCGCCGCCGGATATCAACGCATCAAGATCAAGATTAAGCCGGGCTGGGACAGGGAAGTGGTCGAACGCGTGCGCGCGCGCTTCCCCGACATACGTCTGATGGTTGACGCGAACTCCGCTTACACACTCGCCGACGCCGAGATGCTCCGCGCGCTCGACGAGTTCGACCTGATGATGGTCGAGCAGCCGCTCGCCTTCGACGACGTGCTCGACCACGCGAAGCTCCAGGCGCAGATTAGCACGCCCGTCTGCCTCGACGAATCAATCCGTTCGAGCGAGGACGCGCGCAAGGCGATAGAACTCAAGGCGTGCCGCATCGTCAACGTCAAGCTCGGTCGCGTCGGCGGCCACGCAGAGGCCGCGAGAGTCGAAGCGGTCTGCCGCGAGAATGACATTCCCGTCTGGTGCGGCGGGATGCTTGAGTCCGGCGTCGGTCGCGCGCACAACATCGCGATGGCGACGCTGCGCGGCTTCACGCTGCCCGGCGACGTGTCGGCGAGCGCGCGCTACTGGGCCGAGGACATCATCGAGCCGCCCGTCACGGTCACGCCCGCGGGCACGATCAAAGCGCCCGACGCGCTCGGCATCGGCTTTGAGGTCATGCGCGACCGCGTTGAATCTCTGACCGTGCGCGCCGAGACGCTGACGGCGAGTTGAGGCGCGCGGCAATACTGAACACACTTCGACCCGAATGCCCTTTGAGCTGAATAACTCAAACGCGCGACGACTTCTCGAACACTTCGAGGGCGAACGTGCGTCGGTGCTCGACTTCGCGCGCCGGCTTTGCGAGATCGAGTCGCCGTCGGGTGACGCCGAAGGCAGTCGCGCGGTCGTCAGTCTTCTCGAAGAAGCGGCGAGGACGATCCCTCGCGTCGAGTCAATCGAGCGAGTGCCGGCGGCGGACGACTACGGCGAGCATTTTCGTTTGCGCGCACACGGCGGCGGCACGACTTCCACCCGAACGCTGCTCCTGCTCGGCCACACCGACACGGTTCACCCGAAGGGCATGCTCGCACGGCGGCCCTGGCGCGTTGAGGGAGAAAAGATTTACGCGCCCGGCGTCTTCGACATGAAGGCGTCGTGCGCGGTTGTCATCGCGGCTTTGCGCGCGCTCGGCGCGCTCGGCATTGAGCCGCGCAGGCCGGTCGTTCTTCTGCTGACGTGCGACGAGGAATCTGGAAGCCGCAGCGGTCGCGCGCTGGTCGAGGAGGAGGCGAGACGCGCGGACGCCGTGCTCGTGCTTGAGCCGCCCGCGTCGGGCGGGCGGGCGAAGACGGCGAGGAAGGGAACCGGCCTCTTCAACTTGGGCGTCGAAGGGCGAGCGGCGCACGCCGGACTCGAACCCGAAAAGGGCGCGAGCGCCGTGCTGGAAATCGCGCGGCAGGTCGAGCGCGTGTCGTCTCTCGCGCGGCCCGAACTCGGAACGACGGTCAACGTCGGGACGGTTCAGGGCGGCACGCACGCGAACGTCGTCGCCGCGGAGGCGCGCGCAGAGGTTGACGTTCGCTTCAGCACGGCGGACGAGGCGAGAAGAATCGAAGGTGCGCTGCGTGGTTTGAGTCCGTTCGACGAGCGAACGCGCGTCCACGTGGGCGGCGGCATCAACCGACCGCCGATGGAGCGGACTGAAGCCGTCGCCGCGCTCTTCGAGAGTGCGCGCCGCGTCGCTTCCGCGTTCGACTTCGAGTTGGGGGAGGCGAGCGTCGGCGGCGCTTCGGACGGGAACTTCGCCGCCGCGTGCGGAGTGGCTGTGCTGGACGGACTCGGCGTCGAAGGCGACGGCGCGCACGCGGCGCACGAGCACATCGTCGCCGACCGCGTCGCTTTCCGTTGCGCGCTGCTCGCCGCGCTCGTCGCCACTGTGTAGCGCACGAGCCTACCCGCTGGCGGGCGGCGCAACTTTATCTCAGCGCGTGCGAACGTAGAAGTTAATTCGCGGTGTAAGTCATGGAAATTTATCATGCCGAGTGTGAGGCTCATGTCGAAGAGGCCCGGCGGCTGTTCCGCGAGTACGAGGCTTCGATAGGCGTTGACCTGTGCTTCCAGAATTTTCAGGGCGAGCTTGACGGTCTGCCGGGCGAATATGCCCCGCCCTCGGGCCGGCTCATCATCGCGCGTGAAGGTGAGACGGCGGCGGGCTGCGTCGCGCTCAGAAAGATTGACGGCGGCGTCTGCGAAATGAAACGCCTCTACGTCCGGCCTGAATTCCGCGGCACGGGTTTGGGCCGGAGGCTCGCTGAAACAATCATCGCGGAGGCGCGCGCCGCCGGCTACGGGCGCATGAGGCTCGACACGCTGCCGTCGATGCGCGGGGCGCAGGCGCTCTACCGCTCGCTCGGATTCGTCGAGACAGAGCCGTACCGCCACAACCCTGTCGAGGGGACGCTCTACATGGAGTTGATTCTTCATGAGGTTCAAAGCGATGACATCCAAACATAGTTTCTTCAAACTGCTTCTCGTACTCTTCTTCCTTCTCTCGCCCGTCGCGCCTCTTTTACAACCGGGCGGTGCGGCGCTCGCCGCCTCGCGCGCGCCCGTGCGGGCGCGGCACGGCATGGTCGCCTCGACGAGCAAGCTCGCTTCGCAGGTCGGGGTTGACGTGATGAAGCGCGGAGGGAACGCGGTTGACGCCGCAATCGCCGTCGCGTTCGCGCTCGCGGTGACTTACCCGGCGGCGGGCAACCT
>DASRCS010000226.1:0-5264 GCA_035652995.1 Pyrinomonadaceae bacterium | reverse complement strand
AGGCGACAGCCGCCGAGCATCAGCAGCAGGTGAAGGCGCTTGAGGAGCAGAGGGACGCGCTCGAAAGCGAGGTCAGCCGACGCAGCGCGGGGTTCTACGGGGGCTTGCGGACGGTGACGCTCGACGCGGTCAAAGAGGCGATCCCAGACGACGCCGCGCTCGTCGAGTTCGCCGTCTATCGCCCGCTCGTCCGAAGGGTCGGCGACGTTCAAAAGTCTTACGGCGAGCCGCGCTACGTCGCCTACGTCATCCGCCGACAGGGCGAAGTCCGCTGGCAGGAACTCGGCGACGCCGCGGAGATTGACGCGCGCGTCAACGCTCTGCGTGAGGCGCTGAGCGACCCCGACCGCAAGGACGTTGGGCGGCTGGCCCGCGCCGTTGACGAGAAGGTCATGCAGCCCGTCCGCTCGCTGCTCGGCCCGTCGAAGCATCTTTTGATCTCGCCCGACGGCCAGCTCAACCTCGTCCCGTTCGCGGCGCTCGTGGACGAGCAGGGTCACTACCTCGTCGAAGCTCATTCGATAACCTACCTGACGAGCGGGCGCGACCTCCTCCGACTTCAGGCGCGGCGCGAGAGCAAAGGCGGCCCCGTGGTCGTCGCAGACCCCGCGTTCGGCGAGCCGTCTCTTGTCGCTGCCCGGTCGAAAGGCCCCGGCGCGGGCGGCGCGGCGCGGGTTGATTATTCGCAAATCTTCTTCGGGCCGCTGCCCGGCGTCCGCGAGGAAGTGCGCGCGCTCAAAGTGCTGCTGCCGCAGGCGAGCTTCCTCACGCGGGAGCAGGCCACGAAGTCGGCGCTCGAAAAACTGAGCGCGCCGAGCATCCTTCACGTCGCCACGCACGGATTCTTTTTGCAGGACGAGCAGCAACCGACGAATGGCCGCGACGGCGAGGCGGAAGGCGGCGCTCAGTCTAAAGAAGGCACGCGGCTCGCCCGCTGGGTCGCGCACGCCGACAACCCTCTGCTGCGTTCGGGCCTCGCGCTCGCGGGCGCGAACCAAAGCGGCAACGGGAACGCCGACGGAATCCTGACCGCGCTCGAAGCGGCGGGACTCGACCTCTGGGGCACGAAGCTGGTCGTGCTCTCGGCGTGCGACACAGGCGTCGGCGAGGTGAAGGTCGGCGACGGCGTTTACGGGCTGCGGCGCGCGCTCGTCCTCGCCGGTGCCGAGAGTCAGGTGATGAGTCTGTGGGCCGTCTCGGATCGAAGCACGCGCGACCTCGTCGTCGGCTACTATCAAGCGCTGCTGCGCGGGGCGGGCAGGGGCGAGGCGCTGCGTCAGGTGCAGTTGCGGATGCTCATGGACAAATCGCGCGCGCACCCTTACTACTGGGCCGGCTTCATCCAGACGGGCGAGTGGGCGAGCCTGGAGGGCAGGCGTTGAATGGCGTCGGCGCTCACGTCCGAGGCGTTCTCGAAACTTCTCGCGCGGCTCGACGCGGATCGCGAGCGCGCCGGTGAACGCTACGAAGACCTCCGCCGCACGCTCATCAAGTTCTTCGAGTGGCGCGGCGCGCCCTGCCCCGAAGACCAGACGGACGAGACTCTCAACCGCGTCGCGCGGAAGCTCGACGAGGGCGTCGAGATCAAAAGCGTCGGCGGCTATTGCCACGAGGTGGCGCGGCTCGTTCTTCTGGAAGTCTGGAAGGGAAGCGACCGCAGGCGCGACCCGCTGGACGTGAACCGCACGGATGCCGCCGCCGCGGGCGAAGACTCGGCGCTCGAAAGGGAACTCCTGCTCGACTGTCTGGACGAGTGCCTGAGCCGGCTTCCCGAAGAGAGCCGCGCGCTGATCGTCGAATACTACCGCGAAGAGAAGCGCGACCGGATCGAGCGGCGAAGGGCGCTGGCCGAAGCGCTCGGCCTCCGGCGCGACGCGCTCGCCAACCGCGCGCAGCGTCTGCGCGACAAGCTCGAACAGTGCGTGAGGCGTTGTGCGGGAAGGAAAACGGCGATATGAATCGCCCGATTCGCCACTGATAAATGGGGCGCTGTGTCGCGCGCGCCGCAGCACGCGACTTTTAAGCCTCTCGCGTTAAGAGATGACTGACTCCGACGAGATTCTGACGCGCTACCTGTTCGGGGAACTCTCCGAGCCGGAGCAGGCACGGCTCGAAGCGCGCTACTTCGAAGACGCGCGGGCGTTCGAGCGTTTGACGCGGCTCGAAGCCGAGATCGTTGACGGCTACGCGCGCGGGCGTCTCTCGCCGCAGATGCGCGAACGTTTCGAGCGCACCTACCTCGCCGACCCGAACCGGCGCGCGCACCTGCGATTCGGCGAAGCTCTCGCGGCCAAGCTCGACCAGATCGCCGCCTCGCGCGTTGCGGACGGCGCGGAAGAGTCGGGCGCGTCTTGGTGGCAGCGCTTCATCTCTTCGCTCGCGGGCGGGCGCAGGGCGCTCGCCTTCTCGCTGGCGCTCGCGGTTCTGCTGCTCTCGATGTTTTCGGCTTGGCTGTTCATGCGCGGCGAGCGTTTCCGCCGTGAACTGTCGGGCGCGCGCGACGCGCAGGCCGCAGACGAGCAGCGCGAGCGCGAGGCGCGGCAACAACTCGCGGGAGAGCAGGCGCGGGAGCAGGAGTTGACCGCCGAACTTGAGAGCGCGCGCGGCGAGACGAAGCCTCAGCCGACGCCCGCGCCGCCTGCGCCGCCTCCGAAGGTCTTTGCGCCGCCCGCCGTCGCCGCGCTCGTTCTGCTGGCGTCGGGCGTCAGGGGCGTCGAAACGGGCGCACCGCCGACGCTCATCATTCGCAAGGACACACAGCAAGTTCGTCTGCAACTACGGCTGAGAGAGAACGAGTACCAGAATTATCAACTCGTCCTGCGGTCGGTCGGCGGCGGAGAGGTCTTCAGTCGCGGCAGTCTCAAGCCGACGCACGGCACGTCGGGGGCGAGTTTCGTCCTCACGCTCCCCGCTTCAAAGCTCGCCGCGGGCGATTACATCCTCGCGCTCAAAGGCGCGACGCCCGGCGGCGAACTCGAAGACGTGAGCCAATCTCTTTTCCGCGTCGAGAGGAAGTGACGACGGGCTGGCGAGATAATTTCCGCACCGCGGCGGGAGTCTGTCGCGCCTCGACAAGATACTTTCACATTGCGACAAGAGACTTTCACGCCGCGGAAATCAATCTTCGCGTTGCGGGAATCAATTTTCGTACTTCGGGAACTGATTTTCACTCTGCCAGAACCAACTTTCACGGCGCGGAGAACGATTTTCACGGCACGGGACTGATCTTTCACGCCGCTTGAATAGATTTCCACGCTTCCGCCGCCCCCTCGCGCCCCTCCGCAATCAACTTCCTTTCTGGCATCGCCCGTTCGGGTCTTGACGGGCTGCACGTAGCGCCGCCGCCCGAAATTTTTCCGCGATACGTTCTCCGCGCGCCCGCCACTAGATGACAGAGCCAGTGGAATCGAGACCGTTTCAGGAGACCGAAAGCCGCGCTTGAGGTTCAGGCGCGCTTCGCGTCCGCGCCACGAACACGAACAGGGAGTCCCGCCATGAAGAGAACAAAAAAGAACGTCGTCGCCAGCCGCGCGGCTCTCCGCCGCACAGTCTTCGCGCTTCTGCTCGTCAGCCTTCTGCATTCGCTCGTCATGCCGCCGCGCTCCTTCAGCGCCCCGGCGCGTGAAGTCAAGGCCGCGACATCAAAGGCTAATCACGCCTCTGCCTTGCCGCATGGCGCGGCCACGACGCAGGCGACCGAGGCTTACGGCAAAGTGTCACTGACCTTCGAGGCCAACGAGGGGCAGACTGACCCGCAGGTAAAATTCCTGACGCGCGCGAATGGCGCGACCGTCTTCCTGACGGCGACCGAAGCCGTCTTCGCCCTCGCCGTGCCGAGTACGGACGCGGGCGGCACGACGGCGAGCAAACCGCTCGACAAGCACGAACGCGCGACAGCTACCGCGCCGCGACAGACGGCTGTGCTGAGGATGCAGATCGAGGGCGCGAACGCCGAGCCTTCCGTCGTGGGGCTTGAGAAGCAGGAGGGCATCGTCAACTACTTCGTTGGCTCCGACCCTTCGCAGTGGCACGCGGGAATCCCGACTTACGGTCGCGTCGAGTACGCGGGCGTCTATCCGGGCGTGGACGTGGTTTATTACGGCGCTGGGAGTCAGTTGGAGTACGACTTCGTCGTGCAGCCGGGCGCGGACGCCTCTCAAGTGTCTTTGAAGTTCGACGGCGCGGACGATATGCAGTTGGACGCGAACGGCAATCTCGTCATCAAGACTCCGGCGGGCGAGGTGCGACAGCAGAAGCCCTCGGTCTATCAGGAGGCGGACGGCGCGCGGCAGGAGGTCGAGTGCGGCTACGTGCTAAAGGGCAATGGTGCGGTCGGCTTCTCTCTCGGCGCGTATGACACGAGCAGGCCGCTCATCATTGACCCTGTGTTGGCTTATTCGACTTACCTCGGCGGCAGCGGCAGCGATGCCGGCCTCGGCATCGCGGTGGATTCGTCGGGCGACGCCTACGTCACGGGTAACACCCTCTCGACAAACTTCCCCCTTGCGAACCCCGTTCAGAACAAGAATGCCGGAGGCAGCCTTGGCATGGATGCGTTCGTGACGAAGCTGAACGCCAGCGGCTCGGCGCTCATCTACTCGACCTACCTCGGCGGCAACGGTGATGATCAGGGCAACGGTATCGCTCTGGACTCGTCGGGCAACGCCTACGTCGCGGGGAATACGGCCTCGACAGACTTCCCGACGGTTAACGCCTTTCAAAAGAATTTCGGCGGCGGCACTAGTGATGCGTTCGTGACGAAGCTGAACGCCAGCGGCTCGGCGCTCATCTACTCGACTTATCTCGGCGGCAGTGGGAGCCAGAGCGAGACCGGCAACGCCATCGCGGTTGACTCTGCCGGCAGCGCCTACGTCACCGGGACGACCGCTTCGACCAACTTCCCCCTTGCCAATGCCATGCAAAGCACGTTTGGCGGTGTCTCCGACGCCTACGTGACGAAGTTCAGCGCCAGCGGCTCGACGCTCATCTACTCGACCTACCTCGGCGGCAGCAGCGAGGATGACGGCAACGGCATCGCGTTGGACTCGTCCGGCAACGCCTACGTCGCGGGGGACACCGCCTCGACCAACTTCCCCGTCACCGCCAACGCCTTCCAAAAGACTTCGGGCGGAGGGGGGCTGGACGCCTTCGTCACGAAACTCAACGCCAACGGCTCGGCACTGACCTATTCGACATACCTCGGCGGAAGCAATTTAGAGTTGGCTAACGACATCGCGGTTGACTCTTCGGGCGACGCCTACGCC
>DASRCS010000225.1:0-10214 GCA_035652995.1 Pyrinomonadaceae bacterium | reverse complement strand
TTGATGGACGCGGACGTTTACGGGCCGAACGTGCCGCTGATGCTCGGCGTCGCGCGGGAGCAGCCGCGCGTGAACGTCAACAAGCTCGTGCCCCTCGAAGCGCACGGCGTCAAGCTCATGTCAATGGCCGTGCTCAAACCGGGCGACGAGCCTTTGATCGTGCGCGGGCCGATACTGCACACGCTCGTCCGGCAATTCCTTCAGGATGTCGAGTGGGGCGAGCTTGATTATCTGATCGTTGACATGCCGCCAGGCACGGGCGACGTGCAACTAAGCTTGGCGCAGCTCGTGCCCGTGCAGGGCGCGGTGCTGGTGACGACGCCGCAGGAGGTCTCGCTCGCGGACGTGCGGCGCGCGCTGCGGATGTTCGAGGCCGTGAACGTCCCCGTCCTCGGCGTGGTCGAGAACATGAGCTACTTCGTCGCGCCGGACACCGGCGTGCGCTACAACATTTTCGGGGAGGGCGGCGGGAAGAGGCTCGCGGACGAGTACGGCGTGCCGCTCCTGGGCGCGATTCCGCTCGGCATCGAAGTGCGAGAGGGCGGCGACCGCGGCGTGCCCGTCGTCGTGAGCGACCCGGACTCGCCGCAATCGCTGGCCTTCCGCCGCGTCGCCGAAGAGGTCGCGCGCCAGGTTTCAATCGAGGCGATGAAGCCGGAGCTTGTAGTCCTGGGAAAGAAAGCGTAGGAGCCGTCAGCGTTCAGCAGTCAGCTTTCGGCTTTTTCCTTCGCGACCTTTGTGAAATCCTTTGTGACCTGTGTGGTTAAGTCGGACTCACTTTAACCACAAAGGACACGGAGGCATTCACGAAGGGCACAAAGGGATTTAAGCTGAGAGCCGAGCGCTGAAAGCTGAAAGCTTAAAAGCACAAGTCAGGAATAAAACTAAGGAGATAGACGATGGCAGCAACAGAGACACAGATTCCGACGATGACGATGAGCGTCACGGAGCAGGCGGCAGCGGAGATCAGGAAGTTCATGGCCGGCGAGGAGGGTTTGCCGGAAACGTCGGGCCTTCGCGTGAGGGTCGTTCCCGGCGGCTGCTCCGGCTTCCAGTACAGCCTGAACATCGAAGAGGAGTCGCGCGCGAACGACACAGTCATTGACTCGCACGGCGTGCGCCTGTTCGTTGACATGTTCAGCGCGCAGTACCTCAACGGCGTCGAGATTGACTACGTGACGAACGTCATGGGTTCGGGCTTCACGTTCAAGAACCCGAACGCGACGGGCGGCTGCGGCTGCGGCTCTTCGTTCACGGCCTAGTCGCCGGACATCGCAAACCAAAAAACCGACGGCGCGACGTGCGCGGGCCGGGGCGCGGGCCGAGTAGTTCTCGCGTGAGACTCTCCGGCGCGCGTCGGCGACCTCGGCCCGGTCGTCGCCGTCTATTTCTTTCAAGTCTGGACGGCTGCGTTCAGCCTTCCGACTTTAACCGACAGGAGGATTCCGAGGATGCCGAAGATTGCGGCGGAGACCGCGACGGAGACGAAAGAGTTTGAGGCGCAGGACGGGCGCAAGCTCGTGCTCGCCATCGAGGACGCAGGCGTTGACATACTTCACCGCTGCGGCGGCAACGCCAAGTGTACGACCTGCCGCGTCGAAGTCATCGCGGGCGACCCCGGCGAGATGGGTGAGCAGGAGCGCAACCGCCTCGCGATGGAGACCGGACTCGCGGGGAACGTGCGCCTGTCGTGTCAGGTGAGAGTCCACGACGACCTCAAGGTCAGGGTCGTCAACCAAGTCAGCACGCGCGGCCTCGACGCCGGCCCGCGGCCTGTCGAGGATTAGGGCGACACGAAGAGACATTAGCGGGGGCAAGCCGCCCCTTCCCAACCTGTCAACTTCAGGGCGTTGCGTGGTTCAGTTCAACGCCCGCCGGTTCGCAAGTCTGGAAGCGCGGCTTGCCCCCGCCCTTGTTTCCTCACACCAATCTTGAGTCTATAACCCGATCTGACATGTTGCTCTCAACGACGCCCGCCGCGACGCGCGGGCGTTCGCGTCCGGCTCTCTTTCGCCGCGGCGAGCAACGCCGGGTCGTACATCGCGCCGTAGCTCAGGTGCTGGCGCATGAAGTCGCGCGGGTAGGAGATCGAGACGGCGGTGACGCGGCCACCGACAACCGTCGGCGTGAGTTCCGGGTTGATGCCAGTCCAGTAGGTCGGAAGGTCGAGCTTCTTGTAGCGGGCGACGACTTCGTCTCGCAGCTTCGGGTCGAAGTGGACGCCGTACTTGTCTATGAGCGCCTTGATGGCGTCGTAGTCGCCCTCGGCCTTGATCCGCATCAACTCCGCGAGAAGCATCCCGACTCCCTGCCGCATCCTGTCGAAGTCGGTGACGACGACGTAGTGCTTGCCGCCCCTCTCGACGATTTGAATCGCGCCGGTCTTGTCCATGATGTAGCTGGCGATCAACTGCCGGTCGCGCTGGTGGTCTTCCTCGATTGTGTCGCCCTTCGTCGTCGAGCGCAGTTGCGTGAGCATGACGCGCGCGGCGTTGTAGTACATGGCCTTCGCCACGTCGGGGTTCGAGACGAGGCCGAGTTCGCGCAGCTTCGGGTCTGAGACGTTCCAGAGCGCCATCAAATCGGCGCGCGCTTCTTCCAGAGTCGAGTAGTATTCTTTGAGATAGAACTGCGGCTCGCGCGTGAGCTTCGGCGAGAGCTTGCCGGAGCCGTGGCCGATGACTTCGTGGAGCGCGGTCATCAGGTTTTCGGCCTCGTCGCCGTAAGTTTTGACGATGCGGACTTCTTCGGGCGAGGCGGCGAACTCTTCGAGCGCGGTCGTGCCCGTCGCGCGGTCGAAGGCGCGGGTCGAGCCGGTGAAGAAGAAGTTTTTCGTCCCGTACTTCTCGTGAATCTCGTCCTCGTTCGGCAGGTTGTCGCCGACGGTGTTGACGTTGAAGTCGCCTGTCTCAACAACAGTCTCGACCGCCATCGCGACGGGCGGCTTCACGCCCTGCTTCTTGTACTCGTCCTTCCACGGCGCGCGGTCTTCAAAATACTGCGCGTTGTCGGCGATCTTCGTCATCAACTGATTCAGCTTCTCGTCGGTGACGCTGACGAACCCCTGAATCGCGCCCTTCGCGCCGCGCGCGTCGTGATAGACCTCGACGAAGCCGTTGGAGAAGTCAACCGTGACGCGGTTCTGCACCCACGTCTCGCCGACGGCGATCCAGTCCGCGTACTCGCCCGTCTGGTAGTAGCGAATCAACTTGTCAATCACGTCGGCCTGACCCGGCTCGGCGTAAGGTTTCGCTTGTTCGAGGTAGCCGATGGCCTTCTTCAAATAATCGGCGTAGAGGCCGGGCGGGACGCTTCCGTCGGGCGTGCCCGCGCGATAGACCTCTTCGACGAGCGTGCCGTCCGGCCCTTTCACGACGCGAGAGTTGAGCGCGTAGCGATCCTGAAAATTTTTAAGGTCGGCGAGCGTCACATTTGGGCCATAGAAGTTGTTGGAGCTGGCCTGGATGATGTCGAGTCCGCCCTGCGGGTTCTTGGCCGTGGACATCGGCTCGAACGCGGGATCGAAGAACGACCGGCGCAGTTCGCCCAACTCTTTGCGGAGTTCGTCGGGCGTCATTTGCAGGCCGCCGTTTTTGATTGACTGGAGCGCGGCCTGCTCAAGCTCTTCGGGCGTGAAGTCGGGGAGGAATTTCTGCGCCGTGTAGTTGTTGTGGTTGCCGGTGTTGGCCCAGAAGAGTTTTGTGTAGTCCGTGATCTTCTTCAACGACGCGGGCGGCACGCCGCGCGGGTGCGAGACGACGGCTTCGAGTATTCGTTTTTGACGAAGGCCGTAGCGCGACAACTGGTCGTAGATGATCGGGTCAACGGCAATCGCCGCCTGACTCAAATAGTAGGCGAGAATTTTCTGGCGCGGCGAAAGGTCGCGGAAAGATTCGGCCTCGACCTGTAGGATGCCGGTCGTGCCGACGCGCTCGACGAGCGACGAGCGCTCCTTTTTTTGCGACGGGGCGGCGACGTGCGTCCGTGTCTGCGCGAGGGCCGTGCTGCCTAAAACGGTTGAGAGAACTGCCGACAGAAGGGCGCGTGCGTGCGACTTCAATTTGAAAACCTCCGTAGGAATTTTCGGGGAGCTTTCCGGCGTTGCAGTGAGTATGCCACAGAAGAGAAGGCAAAAGTAAAAGGCAAAGGGCAAAAGTGAAGACCAAGGACAGCGCCGCCTTCGCCGTGAACAAACTCTCAACGTTAATGAAGAGAAGCGTACCGCCGCTCATCTTCTTTTGCCCTTTGCCTTTTACTTTTGCCTTCCTCCGGGCTGGCGCGGAGCGCGCGAATCGTCCATAATGTCGTCCCTTTGAGAGCCGCCCGGCCTCACCGAGCAAGTACACGATGAAACTCAACGGAGAAAACGAGGGAACGGAGACCGCGCGCGATTTTTTGAGCCGGCGCGCGGGACTTCTGTGCGCGCTGCTGCTCGCGCTGATGGCCGCGCAGATGCTCTCGGTCGTCGCGCGCAAGAGCATGACGGTTGACGAGTGGGTGATGATTCCGGCGGGCTACTACCATCTGACGACGGGCGACTACCAGCCCGTCAACGAACACCCGCCGTTCGCCAAGACAATCGCCGCCGTGCCGCTGCTTTTGACAGACACGCAGGCACCGCCGATTGACCCCGCGGGTCACGGCTACGACTACTTCAACGGACTCTTCCAGAACTTCTGGCGCGAGAACGCGGCGCGCTTCGACGACCTCTCGTTCCGGGCGCGCGTGCCCGCGATTCTCGTCACGGTGCTGCTCGGCGCGCTCGTCTTCGTCTTCACGCGAAAGCATTGGGGGCCGCGCGCGGCGCTCTTCGCGGTCGCGCTGTTCAGTCTGGAGCCGACGGTTCTGGCGCACGGGCGCGTCGTGCAGACCGACATCCCTTCGGCGCTCGCCTTCCTCGTCTTCTCGTTCGCGTTCTACGAATACCTGAAGTCGTCGAGCGCGCGGCGGGCCGCCCTCGCGGGACTCGCGTTGGGACTCGCGGCGGTGACGAAGTTCTCGATGATCGCCCTCGCGCCCGTGCTCGTCGTCGTCTTCGCGGTGCGCTTCACGGGCGCGCGTCGCCGCGGGCTGACGAGGAAGCAGGTCGCGGGCCACGCGGCGGCGCTCGCCGTCGCTGCCGTCGTCGCGGTCAACGCCGCGTACCTGTTCCACCACAGGCAGCCCGAATCTCTGGACGAGGCGATGTCGCGCATGATCGTGCCGATGTCGAACGTCGGCTCTTTGCGCGCGCCGATGGCCGCCGGGTACTACGCGCTGCAAGTCGTCTTCCCCGCGGACTTCGTCTCCGGCATCGGCTGGCAGATCGGGCACGCGCAGTCGGGCCACCCCGCGGGCCTGTTGGGGATGTACGGCAGGCGCGGCTGGTGGTACTACTTCCCCGTCGCCTTCGCCCTGAAGACGCCGCTGCCGATTCTTCTCCTCTCGATAGCCTCAATCGTGTGGGCGCTTCTCCGGCTGCGGCGCGCGCGCGAAGGTCGCCTGCTCGTGCTGCTTTTGCCGCTCGCGTTCTTCACGGGGCTGCTCCTGATGAGCACGATTGACATCGGCGTGCGCTACTACCTCCCGGCGTACCCGTTCTTCTTCATCATGTCGGGCGCGATGCTCGACGACGTTCTGCGGCGGGCCGGCAAGCGCGCGGCGATAGCGTCGGCGGTCGTCGCGGCGCTCTTCTGCTGGGTGGCGGTCGAGGCCGCGCGCGCCTACCCCGACCACATGACTTACATGAATCAACTCGCCTCGCGCGCGCCGCACTGGTGGTATCTGTCGGACTCGAACGTCGAGTGGGGCGACGACGTGCGCTCGCTCGCGCTATACTTACACGAGCGCGGCGAGCGGCGCGTCGGCGCGGCGATCATGAACTGGCCGATGCTCGACATCTACCACATCGAGGGCGCGTCCGTTTTCGTGCCGCCGGGCGAGAAGCCTGACGACGTGCGCTACGTCGCCATCGGCGCGAGCCTTTTGAACGGCTCGACCGTGCCCGGCGGCTTCGACAACGGCGTGGAGCTGACCGAGTCAGAGCGCGTCAACTACTTCGACCAGTTCCGACGCCGCACGCCCGAAAAGATTTTCGGCGGCTCCATCTACCTGTACCGGATGAAATAGTTTTCAGTTTTCAGCAAATACGGGCTGTGAACTGAAAACCGAAAACTGAAAACTGAGAATGAATACGCATCGCACGCTCATCGTCGTGCCGACTTACAACGAGCGCGATAACGTCGCGGCGCTGGTCGAGCGTCTGCTCGAAGTCGCGCCCGAAGCGGACGTGATGCTGCTCGACGACAACTCGCCGGACGGGACAGCCGACTATGCCGAAGAGTTGTTCGGCGCTAATCCCCGCTTCTCGGTTCTGCGGCGGACGGGCGCGCGCGGCTACGGGCGCAGCCTCGTTGACGGATACAAGTACGCAATCGAGCGCGGCTACGCGCGGCTCGTCCAGCTCGACGCCGACTTCTCGCACGACCCGTCGCGCATCCCGGCGCTCGTCGAAGCGAGCGCGAACGCCGACGTGGTCATCGGCTCGCGCTATTGCGAGGGCGGGCGCGTCGAGAACTGGCCCGCGCGCCGCAGGCTCCTGAGCAGGTTCGCGAACGACTACGTCCGGCGCATCACCGGCCTCCGCGCGCACGACATGACGAGCGGCTTCCGCTGCTACACGCAGCGCGCCCTGCGCCACCTGCTCGAAGGCCGCGTCGCCGCCGAGGGCTACGCCTTCCTCGTCGAGGCCGTCTTCCACGCGCGGCGCGAGGGTTTAACCATTGCCGAAGTCCCCATCACCTTCACGGACAGGCGCGAGGGCCACTCGAAGATGTCGCGCAAGATCATCTTCGAGTCGGTGCTGCTGCCCTGGCGTCTCCGCTTCGCGTCGAAGGATGAAGGCGGAAGGATGAAGGATGAAGTGAAGGCAGACGCCGGATAGCAAAGCTCTCATTCATCAGCGGTCGCTCATCATTTATCATTCATCGCTCCGCGCCCCTCACTTCATCCTTCCGCCTTCATCCTTCACCCTTTTCCCTTGACTCTCCGCCCGGTTTGGCGTAGAAGCGTGTCGCTCTACGAAACCCTTTCGGCGGAGTTCCTGCCATGAAGAGACTCATCGCGCTGGCCGCGCTGCTCGTCGCCGCGTCGGCCTGCACCACCACGACTGACAACACGAACACGGGGGCAGCGAACACGAACACGAACGCCAACGCGAACGCCGCGGCGACGGCGACGCCCGCGGGCGTCTCGCAGGCAGACCTTGAGGCCAAGGAGCATCAGATTTGGGACGCCATCAAGGCGAAGAACTGGGACGCCTTCGGCGGCTTGCTCTCCGACGACTTTACGCTCGTCGCGGACGACGGCGTCTATACCAAGGCGCAGACGCTCGACGCGCTCAAGCAGTACGAGCTGACCGACTACAGCTTCTCCGACGTTAAATTCGTGAAGGTGGACGACGACCTCGCGGTGCTCGTTTACACCTCGACCGAGACGAGCGCGATGGGCGGGAAGCCTTCGCCCGATTCGGGCAAGAAGGTTTACAACGCGAGCGCATGGGCCAACCGCGGCGGCAAGTGGGTCGGCGTCTATCACCAGGAGACTTTGTCGCAGCCGCCGCCCGCGGGCGCAGGCGGCAACATGAACGCGAACAGTTCGAGCGCGGCGAACGCCAACGCGAACAAGTCGGGCGCGAACGCCAACACCTCGGCCTCGCCCGCCGCAAGCCCGGCGGCGCCCGCGACGGCGACCGACGCCGAGAAGGCCGTCTGGGACGCGCTCAAGTCGAAGAACTATGACGCCTTCGCGGGCTTCCTCGCGAGCGGCGCGATGGAGGTCGAGCCGGAGGGCGTCACCGACAAATCGGGATCGCTCGCGGGCGTCAAGCAGTTCGACGCCTCCAAGTTCACGCTCAGCGACTACAAGGAGGTGAAGCTCGACAGCGACTCGACGCTCGTCACCTACGTGGTCAAGGGGCCGGGCATGGACGGCAAGCCCGTGATGATGCGCCACAGCACGGTCTGGAACAACCGCGGCGGCAAGTGGCAGGCGTACTTCCACATGGGCACGATAGCGACGAAGTAAGAACCAATGACGAATGATGAACGCGGAATGATGAATTAGAAAAGCCGGAGGGCTTTCCATTCATCATTCCGCGTTCATCATTAACTCACGCCCACACGCCCGGAATCTTCTCGCCGCACGCGGGGCAGAGTCCGTCCGCGCCGATCCTCATCTTCCGAATACGGTAGCCGTAGCGCTCGACGAGTAGCTCGTCGCACGCGGGGCAGTGCGTGTTCTCCCAGCGTCCGACTCTGCCGGGCAGGTTGCCGGCATAGACGAACTTCAGCCCGGCCTCGCGACCGATCTCGCACGCGCGGACGAGTTGCGCCGCGGTCGTGTTCGCGTTCTCCGTCATGCGGTAGTCCTGATGAAACGCCGTCACGTGCCACGGGATGTTGGTCGAGACCGACGCGATGAACTCGGCGGCGCTCCGCAACTCTTCCTCCGAGTCGTTGAAGCCCGGAATGACGAGCGTCACGATCTCCTCCCAGAAGCCGCGCTCGTGCACCATCTTCACCGTCTCAAGGATGTTCCCGACCACGCCTCCGAGTTGCCGGTAGCCGCGGTCGCTCATCGTCTTCAAGTCAATCTTGTAGCAGTCCGTCCACGGCCTCAAATAATCCAACACCTGCGGCGTCGCGTTACCGTTCGAGATGAACGCGGTCTTGAAGCCTTCCCGCTTCGCCTTCCTGAAAACCTCGACTGCCCACTCCGCCGTAATCAAAGGCTCGTTGTAACTCGACCCGACCACCCGCGCCCCGCACTCGCGCGCCATCGAGACCAGCCGCTCAGCCGACACGCCCCTCGGCGCAGTCCCCGCCGCGTCATCCCTGAGGGCCTGACTCGTCAACCAGTTCTGGCAATAGGCGCAGTGCAGGTCGCATCCGAGCATCCCGAAGGTCAGGGTGTCGGAGCCGGGCAGGACGTGGAAGAAGGGCTTCTTCTCCGTCGGGTCGCAGGCGAGCGCGGCGACGTAGTTCGCGGGCACGAGCAGGCGGCCACCTTCGTTGAACCGAACCTTGCAGATGCCGCGCTTGCCCTCGTGAATCAGGCAGCGGTGGCCGCACGCGAAGCAGCGCAGGTCGCCGCCACCGAGGCGCTCGGTCAACTCCTCCGCGCCCTCCTTCGTCAACTCGTCCAGAACCTCGGCCAGACTCGCCGAGCGCGCACTCATCGGCATGACTTTAAAACCTCCCGCACCGCGTGAGCGGTTTACACTCTTCGCGTCGTAATTTTAAGATGCGCGAAGGACATATTTTATTGCATTCGAGGGGAGTTTGGGCGGCAATGCTCATCGAGCAAATCACGCTGACGCCGTTTCAGCAGCACACGCGGCTGCTGGCGTGCGAGGAGACGCGGCGGGCAATCTGCGTCGATCCGGGCGAGGAGACGGGCGAGATCGTCGCGGCGGTCGAGCGTCTGGGACTTGAGCTTCAAGCGATTGCGCTGACGCACGCGCACATGGATCACGTCGGGGGCGTGGCCGCTCTGAAGCGCGAGAGGCCGAAGGCGGAAGTGATTCTGCACGAGGCGGACGAGCCGCTGTACTTCGGGCTGCCCGAACAGCCAGCGTGGCTCGGCATCCCGCGCGCGGCGTGGGCGGGACTCGGCTTTGAATACGAAGCGCCGCCGAAGATTGAACGCCACTGGACGGACGGCGAGACTTACCGAGTCGGTCAACTCGAATTCAAAATCCTGCACTGCCCCGGACACACGCCGGGCCACGTCGTCCTTTTCGAGCCGAGCGAGCACAAGGTGTTTGTCGGCGACTGCCTGTTCGCGGGATCAATCGGCAGGACTGACCTGCCGGGCGGCTCGACAGAGCAGTTGATGGACTCGCTCAGAAACAAAATCATCCCGCTCGGCGACGATGTCGTCGTCTATTCCGGCCACGGTCCCGAGACGACCATCGGTCGCGAGCGCCTGACGAATCCTTTTCTAACGGGGAGATATTTTTAAAGCAGTGACGAGTGACAAGTGACGAGTGACGAGTAAAAACCAAAGGCCGGAAGCGATTAGCTCTTAGCTACTACAGCGGTTCGCGCTTGAGTGAATACAAGCCGGGGCCTTAACTTTACAGGCTATGAAAGCCTACTCGCTCGACCCGCGGCAGCGGGTGCTGCAAGCCGCCCTGGGCGGCGACCATACCATCGCGGAAGTCGCCCAACTGT
>DASRCS010000224.1:0-17006 GCA_035652995.1 Pyrinomonadaceae bacterium | reverse complement strand
GAACGAAACCGGGCGCGAGTCGCGCGAACACTCCGAACCGCATTCAAACTCCGGCGGCAAACTCACGCGCGAGTCTCTGCTCGCCGAGGCCGCGCGACGGCTCACGCTCGCGGCGGAGAGCGAGTCGGCGCGCGGCCTGCGCCGAGTTATCAACGCGACCGGCGTCATCCTCCACACTAATCTCGGTCGCGCCCCGCTCTCGGCTGACGCGCGACGCGCCGTCGCGGAAGAGGCCGCGGGCTACTGCACGCTCGAATACGACACGACGAAGGGTGCGCGGGGACGCCGCGGCGCGCGGGCCGAAGAGTTGCTCGCGGAGTTGACGGGAGCCGAAGCCGCGCTCGTCGTCAACAACTGCGCCGCGGCGGCACTACTCGTCCTCTCCGCGCTCGCTCGCGGCGGCGAGGCCATCGTCTCGCGCGGCGAACTCGTCGAGATCGGCGGCGACTTCCGCGTGCCCGACGTGATGGCCGAGTCCGGCGCTGTGATGGTCGAGGTCGGGACGACCAATCGCACGCGGCTCGCCGACTACGAGCGCGCCGTCACGGAGCGGACGCGGCTCGTGCTGCGCGTCCACCCGTCGAACTACCGCATCGTCGGCTTCACCTCGACACCCGCGCTCGAAGAACTCTCGCGGCTCGCGCACGAGCGCGGCCTTTTGCTTTACGAAGACGCGGGTTCGGGCGCGCTGCTCGACCTCGCGCCGTTCGGACTCGCGGGCGAGCCGGTCATCCGCGAGTCGGTCGAGCGCGGCGCGGACGTTGTCACGTTCAGCGGCGATAAGCTGCTCGGCGGCCCGCAGGCCGGACTCGTCGTCGGTCGGCGAGAGATCGTCGAGCGCCTGCGCCGTCATCCACTTTACCGCGCCCTCCGCGCCGACAAGCTCGCGCTCGCCGCGCTCGAAGCAACGCTCGGAGCTTACCGCCGCGGCGACGCGGCGCGAGAAATCCCGGCGCTGCGGATGCTCGCCGCGACTCGCGAAGAGATCGAGCGGCGCGCTCGCTCGTTCGTTCGGCGGCTGCGAGAAAAAGTTTCCGACGACTCGCTCGCCGCCGAAATCGTCGAAGGCCGCTCAGCCGTCGGCGGCGGCTCCGCGCCGACCACGCACCCGCCGACCGCGCTCGTCGCGCTCACGCACGCGGCGCTCTCCGCCTCCGCGCTCGACGAACGACTGCGCGGCGCGTCTCGGCCCGTCGTCGCGCGCATACTCGACGAGCGCGTCGTCATAGACCTGCGCGCCGTCGCCGAAGAAGACGAGGACGAACTGCTCGACGCGCTCGCCTCAGCTTTCGTTGTTTGAGCGGCGCGTGACATCCATCCTTGCGCGTGCAATCTCAACTCACGCCGGGCGCAGGACGGCGATGATAACGCTCCGCAAAAACGATATCTTGTTAACTCCGACCGCCGCATTGTAAGATGGTTTTGAGCCGGCAATCTCGACCGGCGCGTTTGAAGAACCTTCCTCGGTCTTGCCCTCTCGAAAGCCTTGAAGAGTCCCGTTTCATTTTCTCCGAAGTCGGCCCTCGTCTCCGTCTCGATGTCGCTCGGCGTCTCGGCGCTCGTCGCGGCGGCGTGGGGCCTGGGCGTTCTGGCGTCGCCCGCGGCGCTGTTCATGTTCGACGACCGCTCGACGCCGAGCGTGCCGCCGCAGGCGTGGGTCGTGATGCTGCTCGTCGCCTCGGCGGGTGTGGGCGGCGGGTTCGCGCTCGAACGTCTCGGCGCGCGGCGCGCTCTACTCGTGACCGCGTGCGCGTTCGTCGCGTTGTGCGCGGTGAGTTTGGTCGTCTCGCGCCTCCTGCACCTCGACATCGTGTTCGCGCCGATGATGTTCGCGGCCTCCGGGTCGCTCGCGCTGGCCGAGGCGCGCAGGCTCTGGACGGTTGACGCGCTGCTCACGCGAAACGTCGAGCGCGTCGCCGCCAGGCCCTCGGCGCTCGAAGGCCGCGCGGCCAGCGAGCGACTCGCGTGCGGCCTGCGACTCCTCGACACCGTCCTCCCGCTCGAAGAGGCGGTCGTGCTGCGGCTCGACGACGCGGGCGCAATCGTGCAGTCGGCGCGGCTGCGCTCGTCGCGTGCGTCCGCGGCTCAAAACGACGGCGACCGCAACTCCGCCTGGCGCGACGGCGTCGCGATGTGCGAGCGCGCGATGGCTTCGGGCGAGACTGTCGTGCAGACGGTCGAGTCGGGCGAAGCGCGTTCGACGGTCGCCGTGCCCTTGCGCCACGACGGGCGCGCGGTCGGCGCTCTGCTCGTGCGCCTGCGCGCGACGTTCGACGAGTCGGACGCGCCGCTGCTCTCGAACGTGAGCGCGCAGTTCGCGCGCAACCTTCAGCGTGACGACACGCGCTCTCTCGACGAGCCAAAAGCCCGCGAGACTTTCTACTCGTCGTGGGCGGCGCGGCAGCGTTTGGAAGCCTTCGGCGTCGTCAGCGGACTCCTGACCGAGCAAGCCTTCGCGGGACTCGTGCTGTCGGAGGCGCGCGACGCGCACGCGGTCGCTTACCTCGACGGCACGCTCGCCTTCGTCAACACGAAGATGCGCGAGGCCGCGCGGCTGAGCGCCGCGGAGTGCCGCGCGCTCGACCTCTTCCAACTCCTCGAACGCTTCCGCACCGGCGTCTTCGACGAGCCGCAGATCGCCGTCCGCCGCGTGCTTCAGACCGGGCAGGCTTACGAGCGCGAGCTGACCTTCACCGACCGCGAGCAGACGCTCGCCCTGCGAATCTCGCTCGTCACGGCGTCAGCCGCGGGCGACGAAGACGGCGAGGGCGACGGCCAGCCGGTGCCCCTCTGCCTCGCCGTCACGGTCTGCGACGTGACGCGCATGAAGGAGTACGAGCGGCTGAAGAGCGACATGCTGTCGCTCATGTCGCACGAGCTTCGCACGCCGATCACTTCGATCGGCGGCTTCGCCGAACTGCTCGTCACGGACGAGCGCATCCCGGCGGACGCGCGCGAGTTTCTCTCGATCATCAGCGCCGAGTCGCAGCGCGTCTCGCGCATGCTCTCGACGTTCCTCTCGGTCGCGAAGCTCGAACAGAGCGACCGGCAGGAAGTTCTCATCTCGCCGCTCATGCTCGACGAGGTCGTGCGCGAGGCCATCGTCAACTTCCAGCCCGCGGCGAAGCGCAAGCGCATCCGGCTCGTCGAGCGCGACGGCCAGAAACTCCCGCCCGTCGCCGCCGACCGCAGCCTCGTCACGCGCGCGGTCGCGAACCTCGTGGACAACGCCATCAAGTACAGCCCCGAACGCACGAGCGTCACGCTCTCGACGGCGCTCGAAGCTGACGCCGTGCGCGTCACCGTGGAAGACCGCGGCTACGGCATCCCTTCGGAAGATCAGGACCGCGTGTGGGAGAAGTTCTACCGCGTTGCGCGCGACGGTCGCGTGAAGGAGGAGGAGTCAACGGGCCTCGGCCTCTCGTTCGTGCGCGAGGTCGTCGAGCAGCACGGCGGCCAGGTCTTCCTCGAATCCGAGGTCGGGCAAGGATCAAGGATAGGCTTCACCCTTCCGAGGCTGTGAGACGATTGCGGATTTCCGAAGGCGAGTTTCGTAAAAGCCAAGTCCCTTTGTGCTCTTTGTGAAATCCTCTGTGACCTCTGTGGTTAAGAAAGTCTCACTTAACCACAGAGGTCACAGAGGATTTCACAGAAGTCACAGAGGGATTCAAGCTGAAAGCTATTTCAAACGAAAGCTGCGCGCGATGGCGTCGGTTTGATTTTGTATGCGCTGGAGTTTGTCGCGCAGGCCCGTGAAGTTGAGGACGAAGACGGTGCGGTTGTCGGCCTGAAGGTAGTAGGCGCGACCGGCCATCTGCTTGCCCGCGCTCGTGTACTCGTAGCCGATGACGATGCCGTTGAGGCGGCCTGAGAAGCGCTCCTCCTTGCCGCTCGCGACGAAGCCGGGCAGGAACCGGAGTTTCGTGTCCTGCTCGTTGCGCGCGAAGTCGGAGAGCTTCGCGTCGGGCGCGACGACCTCCTTGCGGATTTTCAGGTAGCCCTCGGTGCGGTCGCCGTTGACGAATTCCGTGTGCTGGTGAACGCCGTCGGGTCGCTGCAAAGCCTTCCAGACTTGCGTCGGCAGTTCGAGCGCGTAGCCTTCGTCGTCGCTCGTGTAATTCTCCTGCGCGAGCGCCGTCGCCCCGGCCAGTGCCAGAAGCGCGGCGGCCAGAACTCTCTTCGTGCGTTTCATGCTCTCCTCGACTCCTTCCGCTGCGCTTTGGCGCGACCGCGAACGTGGGCGCTTTGTGGGACTGCCCGTCAGATGTGGGCCGCGTGTTCGGTGTTGCCCGCGCGCACGTTCACGCGGTCGGCGGCGGGCGCGAGCCTCGACCTGCGCGGCGCGGCTCGACTCAAACGGGCGCGATGCTCTTCGCTCACTTCTTCGCGCGCAAATCCTTGATCGTCGCGCGCACCTGCTCGGCGTTCGCCGCCTTGGGCGAGGCTTTGAGGTAAAGCTCAAGCTCGTCGGCAGCCTTCTTGTAGTCGCGCTTCGACCAGTAGATGCCGCCGAGGTAGTAGTGGACGAGGCCGCCGGGGTCGCCGCCGAGTTTGACCGACTGCTGAAATTCGCGCTCGGCCTCCTCGATCTTCGCCTGCCGCTCCGCGTCGTCAGTCCCCTTCTGCCTCATCAGCGCGATGCCGAGGTACATGTGCGCCTGCGCGTTCTTGTCCATTCGCTTGACGGCGCGGCGCAGTTGCTTCTCGGCCTCCTCGTAGTCGCTCTTCCCTTCGAGCGCGAAGCCGTAGTTGAACGCGATCTGCGGGTCGTCGGGCAGAGCCTTCTGCGCGACCTTCAACTCGCCGACCGCCTTGTCGAGCTGGTTCGTCTTCAGGTAGAGGAGTCCGAGTTCGCCGTGCGCGAGTCCGAACTGCGGGTACTGCGCGACGGCGTCGGTCAGGAGCGAGGCGGCCTTCGCGTCGTCGTTCTTCCGCTCGGCGTCGAGCGCCTTCGAGTAGAGGTCGAGCGCGGGCTTCGGCACCCCGGCGAGCGCGGGGTTCGCCTCCGGCTTCAGGCGCAGGTAGATGGGCACGTTGTAGATCGGCTGGCTGCCCTCGACGAAGACCGACTCGCGCCCCGTCTCGTAATCCTTGCCGGCGTCAATTAGCAGGTCGTGCGGGCCGGGTTCGATGCCGCTGAAGGTGAAGTTGCCGTCGTCGTCCGCCGCGGTCGAGCGCACGCCGCCGTTCGTGCTGCTGAGCGTGACGCGGATGCGCGTCGCGGGCAGCTTGCCCGACGGGCTGACGATGTGGCCTTGAATGACGCCCGTGCCGCCGGTCGCGCCGATGTCGCCGCGGTTCGCGCCGATGGCCTGCGCGCGCGCTGGCGAAGTCGCGAAGGCGAGCGCGAGCGACAGGAGGAGCAGAGGTGTGACGCGCCTCGTGAGCGCGCGAGAGAGATTGCGAAGCGAAAGCGTGAGCATGAAGCTTGTAGGCATTTCGTTTACTCCTTCGAGGCAAGAGATAAGGAACGGTCGTGCTCGGGAACTCAGCCGCGCGTCGCCGACTTCATGGCGCGAAGACGCTGGACTCGACGCGCACGGCTGTCAACCTCATTCAACGGATTCGAGCGCCGCGCGCTGGGCCGCGAAGAGCTTTTCGCACCCGGCGGCGGCGAGCGCGAGCAGCGCGTCCATCTCTTCGCGCGTGAACGGCTGGCCCTCGGCGGTGCCCTGCAACTCGACGAAGCGACCGTCTCCGGTCGCGACCACGTTCATGTCAACCTCGGCGCGCGAGTCCTCGTCGTACTTCAGATCGAGCAGAGGCACGCCCGCGACGACGCCGACGCTGACCGCCGCGACCTCGCCCGTCAGCGGGAGCGAAGGGAGCTTACCGTCTTTGACGAGGCGGCGGCAGGCGAGCACGAGCGCGACGTATGCGCCCGTGATCGAGGCCGTGCGCGTGCCGCCGTCGGCCTGAAGCACGTCGCAGTCAACGGTGATCGTGCGCTCGCCGACGCGCGCGAGGTTCGTGACGGCGCGAAGGCTTCGACCGATGAGCCGCTGAATCTCGTGCGTGCGGCCCGAAGGCCCGCCCTTGCCCGTCTCGCGTTGCGTGCGCTGCTGCGTGGCGCGCGGGAGCATCGCGTACTCGGCGGTGAGCCAGCCCTGTCCGGTGTTGCGTCGGAAGAAGGGCACGCGCTCGTCGAGCGTCGCGGAGCAGACGACGCGCGTCTGGCCGATCTCGATGAGCGCCGAGCCTTCGGCGTAGGGCATGAAGCCGGGCGTGATGCGAATCTCGCGCAGCTCGTCTGCGCGCCGCCCGTCAGTGCGCGCGAAGGACTTTTCAGCGTGTTTGAAGCTCATCCTGCCCCCAGACTTCGACGGCTTCGAGGCGGCGCGGCGCGCTCCCCAGGAATCTCTCGGCGACCCGCGCGAAGCGCTCCTCGGCGTCGGTCACGTAAAAGTGGTCGAGATCATCGCACAAAAAACGCTCGCGCGCACCGACCTCGCGGAGGTCGCGAAGCTCCTGCGTCGCCGTGCGGCGCAAGTCTTTCTCTTCGATCAGCGACTCGACCGCGTCCGCCGCGGCCTCACCCGAATCAATCAAGCGCACGCCCTCGCCCACCGCCTCCTGAATCACGCGGCGCAGGATCGGGTAGTGCGTGCAGCCGAGGACGAGCGCGCTCACTTCCCTCTCGCGCAGGTCGCGCAGGTACTCTTCGGCGACCATGCGCGCGACCTCCGTCTCGGCCCAGCCTTCCTCGGCGAGCGGCACGAAGAGCGGGCACGCGCGCTCCGTGACTTCGATGCCGGGCGCGAGCGCGGCAATCGCGCGACCGTATGCGCCGCTGCGGACGGTTGACTCGGTGGCGATGACACCGACGCGGCCCGACGCCGAAGCATCGCCGACGGCTGCGCGCGCGCCCGGCCCGATCATGCCGACGACGGGCACGCCGACACTCTTGCGAATCGCGGGCAGCGCCAGGGCCGAAGCCGTGTTGCACGCGACGACGAGCAGCTTGACGCCGCGCGCTTCGAGGAAACGCGCGTTCTCGATGGCGTAGCGCTCGACGGTCGCCAGCGACTTCGTCCCGTAAGGCACGCGCGCCGTGTCACCGAGATAGACGTAACGCTCCGTCGGCAGGCGCTCGTGCAGCGCGCGATAGACCGTCAGCCCGCCGACGCCGCTGTCAAAGATTCCGATTGGAAGATTCCTGTCCAAACTTTTCCGGTTGTTGAAAGCTGAGGCCGATTGACGACCGTCGAACGATTCAGAATCCAATCATTCAAAGTCTCCGATTGCCAAAGACTCAGACGAAAATCTCCGACACCTTGCAGCGGAAGCCGGGCACGACATCGCCGCCGTCTAGCTCGTCGGATTCCGAAAGCCGCGTCACGTCTGTCATCGAACGATAGATGGTCACGCTCCGCTTCCGCGGGTTCACGATCCACACGGCGCGAGTTCCCGCCGCGAGCCAGTCCTCGACCTTCTCATCAACTTCTTCGTAGCTGTCGCCGGGGCTGAGGACTTCGGCGGCGAGGTCGGGCGCGCCGGGCCAGAACTTCTTTGGAATGCCGCTTTCGGGGATGCGCTCGCGGCTGATGAAAGCCAAGTCGGGCGCGCGCACCGTGTCCGGGTCGGACGCGATCTTGAATCCCGTCTCCGCGCCGAAGCAGACGCCGAGATTGTTTGACTCGACGTAGTGGCCGAGTCTGATCGTAATCCTGACGATGATCGCCCCGTGCTCACTTCCTGCTGGAGACATCTTTCTGAGTTCTCCTTTCACAAGCTCGTAGCGGAAGCCATCTTTCGGCATTGTGAAAAGCTCTTCGGCGGTGAACGTCTGAAGCGTCGTGCTCATGGCAACTCTCCCGGTAGGTCTTGGGCGGACACCTGCGAATAAAAAAAGCAACCGGCTCGAAGTGGCGATGTTACCACACCGCCCGCCCCTGAATAACTTGCGAGTCGGTGCTGTCCACATATGTACACGGGTGCTGAGAGCGGCGTCATCATTTGTTCACGCACGGTTAGCGCCGCGGGTCGCCCCCGGTGTCAGCCACGGCATATCTTTCCGCCCGCCGGTTTTCGCAGCCGATCAAGTAGAGGCTGTCGCATCACACCCCGGTTCACAAAGTGAGGGCCGGTCGCGCCGACGCCCGGTATAAAAGTTGCCGGTGCAAAGTCACGTTAGAACGGTGTCCACGTCATGATGCGGGCGGGCGCGGAAGACTCCGCTGATCCGCACCGGAAAGCGTCGGGCCGGCACTGCTCTTTGAAATCTCCCTCCTGAGAAAACGTCTTACCTAGACCTGACCACAAGGGCGCACACGAAGACCTACCACAAGGGCGCACGCCTCGCCACTTCAACCTTCCTCCTCCGAGGACATCACAGGCACAGCAGCCGGAAGGAAACTATGAAAACACACAAAAAGCTTTTCACGTCCCTCTTTCTCATCTCCCTGTCTGTCTCCCTCTTCCCCGCCGCCGACCACACGGCGAAAGCGCAGGCCAACTCCTGCGGGATGAACATCACGAACGGGAACTTTACCGACGGACTCGTCGGCGGGTCGCTGCCCGGCACCGGCGCGGTGTACGGCTGGTCTGCCGCTTACGGAACTCCTGACGTGGGCGCGGGCATGGGCTGGAACGACGCCGGGTACGTAAGCATGTGGGGGAACCTCGTCGTCGGCGAAGCCCTGCAACAGCAGTTGCCCACGCCGCTCATCGGCGGGCACACGTATGCCATCGCGTTCGGCGTCCGGCCCATCCATTCCCCCCAGAATCAACCTTACGCGAGGTTCAGGGTGCGGGCCTCGACCCAGCCCTTGACTTCCCCCGGCCCTTCGACCGGAATCACGATAGGTCTGACCGGCCCCATCACCAACACTTCGAGTTGGACGCCGGTCAGCTTCACCTGGACGGCACCCGCGGGCGGCCCTTACCCGTTCTTCACTCTGAGCGTGGAGAACAACTCCAACGTCAACGACGGCGCGATGACCTCCGCCGGAGCGTTCGACAACTTCTGCATCATAGACGTGACGCCTGACTTCAGAACGCCGAACGCCTGTCAGGGCCAGCCCGCCCCCTTCACCGCCAACGCCCCCGGCGCGACCTCCTGGGACTGGAACTTCGGCGACAGCACGCCGCACTCCAACCAGCAGAACCCGACTCACACCTACGCCGCTGCCGGAACCTACAACGTGACGCTGTGCGTCAACGGCACGACGAACTGCGTCACGCATCCGGTGACCATCTCTCAGCCGCCGCCCGTGCCCGTCATCAGCGGCCCGACGGACACCTGCGGCGGGTTGACGGCGACCTACACGGTGGCCGCCGTAGCCGGCCTCCAGCCGTACACGTGGACGGTCACTAACGGCACGATCAACGGCCCCTCGACCGGCAACAGCATCAACGTCACTTGGAACTCGTCGGGCGGCGGCGGCGTCACCGTCACGGCAACGAACCAGTCGAGTTGCTCGTCGAGCGCCAGCCTGCGCGTCTTCGACTGCAAGGTCTGGCTCGACAAGTGCTGCGAGGTCAAGAAGCTTTCGGCGGACGCGCCGCCGCCCGTCAGCGTCGGCGGCAACGTTTACACGCTGACGCCGGTGCTGACGGCTCCAGGCAACGTCGTCCGCGTGGCAGCCGACATCCTGAGCACGGAGGACACCTTCTCAAGCTCGGCCTGCGGAACGAACGGCCCCGCCAACAGCTACATCGTCAGCGTCTCGTCGCCCGCGGGCTTCGTCGGCTCTCAGCCCGTCGCCCTCAGCCACGAGGCCATCTGGCACGCCGCGGGCGGCGGCGTCAACATCGGCGGCGGGCTGGCCTTCCCCTTCCAGATACAGTTCCCGCCGCTCGCCGCGCCCGGCCTCCACTGCTCCGACACGCTGAAGTTCTGCGTGAAGTACACGTTCACCACGGATGACTGCCACTCGTGCGAGATCATCAGGTGCTACAGCATCCCGCGCCACAAAATAATCATCTGGGATCACCTCCCGGGCCCGGGGAACTTAAACCTCGGTCAAGTTTTCAACGCGCGCGTGGAGGACGTGGCGGGCGACGACGGCGGACGTCCGGGCCGGCTGACCATCGGCATAAAACCGGGCACGGGCGCGCGCGGGGCGCAGTTGCGCGGGCGGACGACGGTTGAAGTCGCGGGCGGCGTTGCGACCTTCAACGACCTCTCCATTGACAAGGCTGGGGAGGGCTACGTGCTGGTTGTGAGCGGCCCCGGCTTGGCCGAGCCTTTGGAGAGCGATCCTTTCAACGTGGTTCAGGCAGGGCGACAGCGCTGACGCCGCGGCCCCGCTCCAGAAAAGTACGGGCGACCGGCGGGCTTCGAGAGCCTGAGCCGTTCGCCCGTACTCTACCTTACTCCTGCGCGAGCGAGCTTTGGCGGGCTTCGTTTTAGCCCGCGTCCCGAAGACGCTCCGCTCGATTTCGCTCCCGCCGGAACAGCCGGAAGGGCTGCCCTGTGGCTTTGGAATGGAGGTGCCGAGAATCGAACTCGGGTCCAAAGGCCGACGCCGAAGAAACCTACACGCTTAGCCGCTTCTCCTCAGCCGGTCTCTCTCCGGCGCGTTCGCCTCGGGCGGGTAAGTGAAGCGTCGAAGACCCCGCCGCGCGGCTAGCCCAGATTTTTCTCGCCCGCCTCACCTGAGCACATGAGACAGACCAGCTCAACTAAGTTACGCCCCGGCCCGCTTCGCTTGAGCAACTCGCGGCGGGACGCTCGCTCGGAGTCCTAAGAAAACTTAGGCGGCGAGAGCTAACTCGTTAGAGTTCGCATTTGTGTTTTCTACGCTTTTTAACGAGCCGCATAGAACGCCCGGCGTGCATCCGTCCGACGATCCAGGCCCCTGTCGAGACCTTTCACCCCCGTCACGTTTGTGCATCTCTTTAGATGCGCGAGCCGGATTATAGATGCCGCCCGCGCCCGCATCAAGGCCGTGCCCTTCACGCCCGAATAACATTCGGCGGCCATTCACCTCGGCTTAAACGGAGAAAGCAGGGGGCGGACAAAATTACGTTCGCCGGGGCGGAGAGGTTGGGAAGTGTGTTAGCGTGTGGGGCGCTCGTCCTCTTCGACCCCGCGCCAGCGAGCCGCCGCGGGTCGAGTTGACTCCCCGCGTTGACGTGAGCCGAAGGTGATTGACTTCAGAAAAATCTTCGAGCCGAAGAATCGAGTGGTGCTGCTCGATGTCGTCATTTTTTTCGTCAACCTGATTCTGTTGACCGTCCTCGCGCGAATCTTCGCGGGCGCGAGTCGGGCGGCGTTGACCGACGTTCCCGCGAAGGCGGCGATGCTCGTCTTCTGCCTGGGGCTGTGTCTGTTGTCGCCCGCCGGGGCTTTACTCAAGCGCAGGAGCGCGCACCGGCGGAACCCGGAACTCGGCACCGACTACATCGGCTGCTTCTGGCTCCCTTATTTTTTGTCGCAGCTCCTCTTCTGGATCGCCGTCGGCATGATGTCAGCCGAGATGCTGGAATTAATAAAAGGCGACGAGAACGCGGCGACGGGACTCTTTCTCCCGCTCTTCTTCGGGGTTCCACTCGCCGCGATCCTCAACACGCTGATCCTCTACTTCTACTTCATGAAGCCGAGGCACGCGCCCGTCTTCAATTTTTTTGAGTCGCCGCTGGCCGAGTCGCTCGGCGACCTCTGCCTCTTCCTTAACCTCATCGGCTATCAGGTCTTCTGGATTTACCTGATGTCGGAGCTGCCGAAGGACTACGCGGGGCTGTTCGACCGCCTCTTCATGTTCCTCTTCACGGCGGCGCTCATCTATCTCCCGCCGAGACTCTTCTATCTCGTCGAGAACTACGAAGAGCCGCGCGTGTGGTGGGCGATGCTGCTCTCGAACTCGCCGATCATCCTGCGGCTGCTCCTGCTGCGCTGAAGCCGGGCGGCGCGGCGACACGACGACGTGCGTCGCAAAAACTTGCCGGGGTCACAGGCGGCGGAGTAAAGTCCGCACGCTGCGGACAAATCGGGAGGTGAGTTCGATGGGATTCGATTTCGGCGCGGTGTTGAAGTCGCTCTTGCCGCCGCTCATCGCGTGGACGACCGTGGTTCTCTTCGTGACGTTCGTCGGGCATCAGCCCGGCGTCGTCTGCGTGACGCCCGTCGCGTGGGGCATGGCCTGCTGGACCGGGATGAAGTGCGTCCGCGCGTCGCGCAGCGCGGCTAAGTCTTCGCTTCTCGTCGAGGCGGCAATCGCGGGCGGCTTGCTCGGCCTGCTGCAAGGCGTTCTCTTCGCGATCATCGCGCCCTACATGGGCGAGGTCAGGCCGGACGAGCAGCAGAAGTCTCTGATCCTGAGCGTCGTCATCATCGCCGCCGGCGCGCTCATCTCGGCGGGCCTGAGCGTCGCCGTCGGCGCAGCGCAGGCGAACCGCCGCGCGTCGCATCGGACTTAAAATTCCAAGAGCGCGTCGCAAAGCTGTAGGGGAAGGGCTGGTCCCCGCACGTTCTTCTCGAAGCTCAAGTTGAATTTAATTGAAGCTTAGCGGGCAGGGACAAGCCCCGCCCCTACAGACACCCGTGCGGTGTCGTGTTTTTGAAACAGATAAGTTCAGGGTCGCGGCATTCAGGCCGCCGCTCCGTAAAGAGCAGGCAGAGGCTTGAACTCCGTGATAACCACCCGGCTTCCGCGCCTCGCGCTCCGCGCTGCCGTTAAGATATAATTCGCTGCGTCGGTGGCTCTTCCCGTAGCTTCCGCCGCGTGGGCTTCTAAAGTTTTACGGCGCGGCAGTTCCCCAGACTGCACGGCCTTCTTGAGAAGGATTCCAGATTCAATGTCAGCAAAACAGACGCGCAACACGGACGCACGCGGTCGCACGCCCGCGCCCCCGACGCAGAAGCGCCGAAGCTTCCTGCGCCGCTTCTGGTTCCCGGCAGTTCTCATGCTCGCCATCGCCGCGGGCGGATTGACGGGCATCGTGCTCGCGTACAGCCTCAACTACTCGCGCGCAGCCGAAGAGGTCAAGGCGCTCGCCACTTACCGTCCGAGCGTCGTCACCCGCGTCTATGCCGACGACGGCGAGACGGTCATCGGCTCGTTCGCGCTCGAACGGCGCATCCCGCTCAAGTTCGACGAGATTCCGCCCAACGTCCAGAACGCCATCCTCGCCGTCGAGGACGCGCGCTTCTTCAGCCACAGCGGCATTGACCCCGTCCGCATCGCGGGCGCGGCTTGGAAGAATCTCACGAGCAACAAGCGCGAGGGCGGCTCGACGCTGACGCAGCAGCTCGCCAAGCGTCTGTTCCTCTCGTCCGAGCAGACCTACACGCGCAAGTTTAACGAGTGGATCATCGCGCTCCAGATCGAACGCTACTACACGAAGCAGCAGATCATGGAGATGTACGTCAACAACGTCTTCCTCGGCGCGGGTTCATACGGCTTCGAGGCCGCGTCGGAGACCTACTTCGGCAAGCAGGCCAAAGACCTCACCGTTGACGAGGCCGCGCTCCTCGCCGGCATCCCGAAAGCGCCGAGCCAGCTCTCGCCGACGGTCAACATGCAGGCCGCGACCGAGCGGCGCAACCTCGTCCTGCAATTGATGGCCGACAACAATTTCATCTCGCAGGCGGACGCGGACGCGGCCAAGGCACGGCCTATCAAACTTCATGACATGGCCTACGGCCCTTCGCTTCAGTCGGCGTCGCCGGTCTTCGCCTACCCGGTCGAAGAGATTCGCCAGTACCTCGAAGACAAGTACACGACGCGCGTCGCGCAGGGCGGCCTGACGGTTTACTCGACCATCAACGCCGCCGCGCAGACCAAAGCCTACTACGCGCTACGCGAGGGCCTGAGAAATTACGACCGCGGGCACAGCGGATGGCGCTCGTCTTATCAACCAATCAGCACGCTGAACGCCGACGGCTCGGTCAACGTCACGCCGCAGCAACTCGCCAGCTACCACCACCCCGACTGGTACGAGGAGCGATTCAAGCCCGGCGAGTACCTGATGGGACTCATCACGAAAGTTGACGCGGCGAAGAACGAAGCGACCGCGCACTTCGGCGAGTACGACGCGACCATCACGGCCAAAGACATGGGCCGCGCGACGGGCCACCAGCCGAAGAGCGAGTTCAAGGTCGGCTACCTCTGCGAGTTCCACATCAAAGAGGTCAACGCGGGCGCGCACAAACTCACGGTCGAGCTTTCGCAGACTCCGGCAGTCGAAGGCGCGATCATGACCATCAACGCGCACAACGGCGAGATCATCACGGAGGTCGGCGGCTACGACTTCAACCGCAACAAGTTCAACAACGCCACGCAGGCCGACCGCCAGACCGGCTCGTGCTTCAAGCCCTTCATCTACACGGCGGCAATCGAGTGGGGCATGACGCCCGACACGATCATTTCGGGCGCACCCATCAACCGCAACGGCTGGCAACCGCACAATTACGACGGCTCGACCTCCTGCGGCGACGTGCCTTTGAAGATCGCGCTCGCACACTCTCTGAACATCCCCGCGGTTCACACGCTCGACACCATCGGCATCCAGACCGGCGCGCAGATGGTTCGACGCTTCGGCATCACGAGGCCGATGGCCCCGTACCTTCCCAGCGCGCTCGGCGCGACCGAAGTTCCGCTCATCGAGATGGTCTCGGCCTACACGACCTTCCCCAACAAGGGCATCCGCAACGAGAAGCACCTCATCCGCCGCGTGCTCGACCGCGACGGCAACACACTTGAAGAGTGGGAGAAGACGACCTTCAAAGTCGTCAGCGAGTACGTCGCGCTGACGATGGTTCAGGTCATGCGCGGCGTGACGGCTCCGGGCGGAACCGCGCCCGCGGCCTCTTCGGTCGGCGTGCCCGTCGCGGGCAAGACCGGCACCGTCAACGACCACACCGACGTTTGGTTCATCGGCTACACGCCGACTTACGTGACCGGCGTCTGGATGGGCTACCCCGGTTACAAGAAGAACCTCGGCTCCGACATGACGGGCGGACACGGCGCTCTGCCGATCTGGATTGACTTCATGAAGGACTTCCTGAAGGACAAGCCGAAGGAGAACTTCGACCCGCCGCCGAAGATGCCCGAAGACATACGCGAGCTGTACCAGCAGCGCCAGCGCGAGATGGCCGAGGAGCGCAGCGACCTGATGGCCGCGGCCTCGAAGGGACTCAACAACGGAGACAAGACGACGCCCGCGAACGTCTCCGAGCCGAAGCTCGAAGAGGTGACGCTGCCGCCCGTCGCGCCGGGCGAAGGGCTGTCCACGCCGCCGCCCGTCGCACCGGGCACGAAGAAGTCTGAGAAGCCAGAGACTGCCGCGCCCCGCGTCACGACGCACGAGGAGGCCCCGCCGCCCGCGACCCGACCGCGCGAGGTCGAGCCTGCGAAGAAGAAAGGCAAGAAGGGCGTTGACGACCACTGAGGTAAGGCAAAAGTAAAAAGGCAAAAGTGAAGGAAAAGAGCGCGGCCTTCTTCGTTAAGAATGAAGGCCGCGCTTCTCTTTGTCTTCTTCTTTTGCCTTTTGCCTTTTTACTTTTGCCTTCTGATTACAGCAGCCTGTCCAGCCAGTGAGGCAGCATCTTGCGCCACCAGGGCCAGTCGTGGTCAACGTCGTAGCCCCACACGTCGAGCGTGTGCGGGATGCCCTTCGAGCGGAGGATGTTCGAGAGTTCGCGGCTGCGCTCCGGCGCTTCATACGCGCCCTGCCCCGTCAGTATCACTATCGCGTCGGCGTGGCGGAGCCGCGGCAGGAAATAGTTGTCGTCGAGGTTCGGCAGGTACGAGACGGGGTTGTTGAAATAGACGTTGTCGTCGTTGTAGCCGTCGAACCACGGGCGAACGTCGTAGCTGCCGCTCATGGCAATCGTGCCGCGCACAACGTCCGGGTGCCGGAAGTAAGTGTTGGCCGACAGGTACGCGCCCATGCTCGCGCCGGTCGTGATCGGCGACTGGCCGCTCGCCTCGTGCCTGATGAGCGGCAGGACTTCGTCGGTGATGTAGCGGTCGTAGCGCGTCAACAGGTCGGCCTTGAGCCACGGCGGCGCGCCCTCGTTCATCAGGCTGTAGCGGTTGACGCTGTTGATCGAGTAGGCGCGAAGCCGCCCGGCCTCGATGTGGTAGCGTATCGAGTCAACGAGGTGGAAGCGCTCGTATTCGAGGAAGTCTGCGGCGGCGGTCGGGAACATCAGGAGCGGGTAGCCCGCGTTCCCGTATGCGACGATAGGCATCTCCATCCCCAGGGCGGGGCTGTGCCAGGAAGTGATGCGACGCTCCATGCGATAAAGAATCCTCCTGCGCTCGGCGGCGCGCGGCGTGATGAAAAGCTCTGGTGATCGGGTCTTGAGATAATCACCCAACTCGCGCCCGCGCGCAAGTCCAAGCGTTTGACACCCCCGCGAACGCTCTGCTATAAAAATTCCGCCCGCGAGGGACTACAGACCTCGCGGGCGTTGCAATCCGCAGTAGCTCAATGGCAGAGCATTCGGCTGTTAACCGAAGGGTTGTAGGTTCGAGTCCTACCTGCGGAGTTAACTAATTAAAGAAGTTAAGGCTACTAGAAATAGTGGCCTTTTTCTTTTATCTCCCTTTCTTTCCCCCTTTTGATTTATTTATACTCCTAAAGGAATAAAACATCAATCTTTTTCTTCCCCTTGAAGAATAATTAGTTTAGTTCTATAACATCTCCCCTATGGACTTTTTAACTACCCAAGAAGCGGCAGAGAGATTAGGAATAACTCGCAGGCGAGTTGTAGCTCTTATTGCGGCTGGAAAACTGCCAGCAACTAAATTCGGCAGAGACTACATGATTAGAGAGACAGATTTGAAGCTGGTAGAAAATAGGAAAGTTGGAAGGCCGAAAAAGAAGCTCTAAGCTTATTTATAGTTGCGAGTGATTGTTGATATTTGAGTGCATTCGATCTCAAGCCTAGGGGGTAATCTGCCCCCTATATATATTAGACCTCTTGCGAAAGTCAGTTAAAGGTGCGACAAGTAGCTCATCCCTATGAGCTACGAACAGATCAAAGATTTACGCCCCGCGGACTTCAAGCGCTACTGCGGGGTAGAGCCTGAGACATTTCGGCGCATGGTCGA
>DASRCS010000223.1:0-4840 GCA_035652995.1 Pyrinomonadaceae bacterium | reverse complement strand
TACATCGAACGTCAGACGCGGCTGCTGCGCCCGGCAAACTATCCGAAGGCCGCGCCGGGTCGCGGCGTGTGGGTGGGCGAGGCCGCGGGCGGGCGCGTCGCGGTCGTGAATCTGATGGGCCGCGTCTTCATGCCGCCGACGCACGACGACCCTTTCGCCGCGGCGGACGAAATCCTCTCGGCTCTGGACGAAGGCGTGAAGGTCCGGCTTGTTGACATCCACGCCGAGGCGACTTCGGAGAAGGTCGCGCTGGCTTTGCATCTCGACGGTCGCGTCTCCGCTGTCGTCGGCACGCACACGCACGTGCAGACCGCCGACGAGCGCTTGCTCGCGCGCGGCACGGCTTTCATCACGGACGTGGGCATGACGGGAAGCCATGCGGGCTGCATCGGCATGGAGGCCGACGACGTGATCGCGCGATTCCGCAACCCCGCGACCCCGCGCCCGCAACACTCGAAGGGCGACGTGCGAATCAACGCCGTCGTCGTTGACGTTGACAACACGACCGGACGGGCGCGAGAGATTTCGAGGCTGTCGCTCAGACACGAATCGTGAAGAAAGTAAGCAGTGAGCAGCGGCTGTGAGCAGTCGGCAAGAGAAGTGAGCGGTGGCGGCGCGCGGTTGTTGAAGTTGTCAGTGAAGCCGTCAGTGCGGAGACAGTTTGCTTTTACTGCTCACTGCCTACTGCTCACCGCTCACTTTCTTTCGGCGCGAGTGGCGGCGCGCTGAGCGCCTGGCGGTAGCTTTCGGGCATCGAGATGACGTGGCCGGCGTTGTCCGTGACGACGTGGCCGGTCTCGCCCTCGGCGATGACGACGCCGTCCTCGGCGCGGATGACCTCGTAGCCGAAGCGGACGGAGCGGCGGCGCAGTTCGGTGACGTGGGTGCGGATGATTAGCTCGTCGTCGTAGTTGGCGGGGGCCTTGTAGCGGCAGTAGCTTTCGGCGACGACGAGGAAGGCCCGCTCGTTCTCCTCCATGTCCTTGTAGGCGAAGCCGCGCGCGCGGCAGAACTCCGTGCGACCGATCTCGAACCAGACGAGGTAGTTCGCGTGGTACACTACGCCCATGCGGTCGGTCTCGGCGTAGCGGACGCGGATCGCCGTCTCGTGCCAGTCGTCGAAGAGGGCGTCTGCTTCGGGCGCTTGCATCATAGGTTCGGGTTCCCGTCCCGCCGCCGAATGAAAAGTGACGACGGGGCAAAATTCGACGTTTAGTTCCGCCGAGGTTGTGCGGACTATAAGAGCGAAGGGTTCTTGATGTCAAAGAAAATGTGGTCGCGAAAGCTCATCGCGCCGGCGCTGCTCGCGGCGCTCGTCGCGCTGCTCGTCACGTCGGGCGCCGGGGTCGGCGCGCGGCAGCGGGCGGGGCAGGCGGGCGCGAAGCCTTCGGCGGTCAGCGCGAAGACCGCGGCCATCCGCGAGGCGACCTCCGAAGTCCTCGGCGAGACGAGCGAGTTGCGGAAGCTCTCGATTCTCCGGCAGGTGAAGAGCAGCGCGCTCTCGCGCGACGAGATCGAGAAGGCGCTCATCAAAAACCTCGACGAGAGCGAGACGCCCGAAGAGACGCTCAACTCCGAGATCGCGCTCAAGAAGCTCGGCCTCGCGCCCGCCGATTTTCAACTCCGCCCGTTCATCATCAAGCTCCTGACCGAGCAGGTCGCCGGCTACTACGACCCGAAGACGCAGGAGTTTTACCTCGCCGACTGGATCGACATCGACGGCCAGAAGCCGGTCATGGCTCACGAGCTGACGCACGCACTTCAAGACCAGCATTTCAACCTGCGCCGCTTCGAGCACTGGCCGAAGCACGACTCGGACGCGGAGCTTTCCATCCACTCGCTCATCGAGGGCGATGCGTCCTACCTGATGTTGCAGTACGTGACGAAAAGCCCCGCGCGCCAGGTCGCCTTCATGCGTTCAATGATGACGGGCGGCGCGGGTTCGACCGAACAGCTCGACAAGGCCCCGCGCGTCCTGCGCGAGTCGCTCATGTTCCCGTACTTCCAGGGCATGAGCTGGGTCGCGCAAGTGTACAAGCGCGGCGGCTGGGACGCCGTCTCCGCCGCCTACACGAACCTGCCGAAGTCCACCGAGCAGATTCTCCACCCCGAAAAATACTTCGCGGGCGAGAAGCCGAAGAAGGTCTCGATCCGCGACATCTCCGCCTCGCTCGGCAAGGGCTGGCGCGAGGCCGACAACGATGTCGAGGGCGAGTGGGGCTTCTACCTCCTGCTCGACGAGTACCTGCAATCCCCCGACGCGTCGAAGAAGGCAGCCGAGGGCTGGGGCGGCGACCGCTACGCGCTCTTCCTCGGCCCGAAAGACTCGGACGTGCTCGTCGCCGAGAAGACCGTCTGGGACACGGAGGCGGACGCGCGCGAGTTCTTCGACGCATACGTCAAACGCACGACGAAGCGCTACGGCGTCGAGCCTTCCGAGGTGTCGAAGGAAGGCGGGCGGCAGCTCTGGAAGACGCAGGAGGGCGGCGTGCTCGTCGAGTTGACGGGCGCGAGCGTTCTCGTCCTCGAAGGCGTGCCCGAAGGCGCTGACGCCGACGCCCTCCTCAAGTCGCTCTGAGGACGGGCCGCGTCGCGAACCCGCGCGACCGCGGGCAGATTTGTTTTGCTTGGGAACAAATCTTGCTAGAACTTGTCAACGCCTGTCGCATCAAAATCGCGCTTTAAGAAGAGTGCTGAGAAGTCGGCGGAGATGTGGAAAAAATCCGGCCTTGGCGGACGCGCGGAGTGTTCGTTTATCCAAAAATCTGTATCTCATCCGAAAAGTTTATCCAAAAATTCTGTTTATCCCAGTGATAAAATCTTTTAGCTTTAATTATTGACGCGGCGTTCATAAAATACGCCCACAAGCGTCGCAGCAGGCAGGGTCGTTCAGCCCATTTCCGATTCAAAGGTCACACGAACAAGTTCCAGGCGAGTCCGGCGGCTTGCGTTAGCTCGCGCGCCGAAGTGGCCGGGCCTGCGACGCGGCGCGCGAGGCTGTCCTTTCCCGGGCGACGTTCTTGCGAACCGCGAGGGGCGGGTGTATAAGGTTCGGCACCTCGGCAGTGCCTCAAAGCCTCGGCGCAGTCAAAAGCAGTTCGCACTTTTTTTCATTCCAGGGAAGCGACATCAGTGCCCCGGCGCGCGCGTCGTCCGTCCGGGGCTGTTCGGCAAAGCCCTAAACCTTCGGAGAGACGAAAAGGAAGCACTCCATGAGACATTACCTAACACAAGCCTGTCGGATGGCGGCCCTCGCGCTCTTGATCTGCGCGTGCGCGGGCGCGGCGTTCGCGCAGGAGACAACCGGCACGATTAACGGCACGGTCAAGGACGCGACCGGCGCGGTCGTCAAAGGGGCGACCGTCACGATCACCGACGAGAGCAAGCAGCAGGTCGTCCGCACGGTCACGACCGGCGACGACGGCGAGTATTCAGTCCCGTCGCTGCCCGTCGGCCTGTACACCGTGACGGTCGAAGCGCCCAACTTCAAGAAGTCCGCGCAGACGGGCGTCAAACTCGACGTGAACCAGCGGCGCACCGTTGACGTGGCGTTAGAGGCCGGCAACATCTCTGAGGTCGTCACGGTCGAGGCCGCGCCCGTCGCCGTGGAACTGACGACGCCGACCGTCTCGACTGTCATCAACGGCGACCAGGCGCGCGAGCTTTCGGTCAACAACCGAAACTTCATCCAACTCGTCACGCTCGCGCCCGGCGTCTCGGCGAACCTCGCCGATCAGGTTTACGTCGGCACGACCAACCCGACGGGTCAGGCGAACACGGTCAACATCTCGGTCAACGGCTCGCGCAGCAGCCAGAACACTTTCACCGTTGACGGCGCGGACATCACCGACCGCGGCTCGAACATCACGATTCAGGCCTACCCGAGCCTGGATTCGATCAGCGAGTTCAAGGTTCTGCGCAGCCTCTACCCGGCGGAATCGGGGAGCAGCGGCGGCGGCCAAGTCACCCTGATCACGCGCAGTGGCGGCGACCGCTTCCACGGCGACCTCTTCGAGTTCGTCCGCAACCAGAAGCTCAACGCCAACGACTTCATCACGAACGAGACTACGGGGAACCCGCCCTGCGGTCGCGAGAGCAACGGCAAGGCGCGGCGCTGCCCGTTTCGCTACAATGACTTCGGCGGCACCATCGGCGGCCCCGTTTACTTCCCGCGCTTCGGCGAGGGCGGCGGCACAGCCTTCGCGCGCAAGCTGAGCAGGACCTTCTTCTTCTTCTCGGAAGAAGCGCGCCGCGACGTTCGCTACCCGACGCTCGTCTCGACGGTGCCGGACGCGAACCTCCGCCAGGGCATCTTCCCCGTCCCCGTCTGCCTGACCTACAACTCGGCGGGCACGGCCTGCACGGAAGTGCTGCCGGCGGGCACGGCGCTCCCGGCCAACCGCTTCAACCCGGCGGCGACCGCCTACCTCAACGAGGTTTACAACAAGCTGCCGCTGCCGAACGCGCCAAACTTCACGCTCAACTCGGCCTTCCGCGCCCAGGCGAATTTCCATCAGGAGATTCTCCGCCTCGACCACACGATGAGCGACAAGTGGACGATGTTCTACCGCTACGAGCGCGACACGATCCCGACCATTGACGTGAACTCGCTCTTCTCGAGCGGCTCCGGCCTGCCCGGCGTCGCCACGACGCAGACCGACTCGCCGGGGCGCACGCACACGTTCCAGTCTGACTACACGATCACGCCGAACATGATCGCCGAAGGCCGCTTCACCTACGCCTACGGCGCGATCCTGAGCCACAACATCGGCCTGCTCGCCCTGGCGAACTCGCCGAACCCCGTGACGCTGCCGTTCACGAACACGCGCGACCGCATCAC
>DASRCS010000222.1:0-19100 GCA_035652995.1 Pyrinomonadaceae bacterium | reverse complement strand
AAGGGGGCGCGCGCGAACCTTCTCGAATCGCTTTCGGCTCGGCCCACCGAAGAACACAAAGACGCCTCCGCGCACACGTGGCGCAGGCGAAAGAGAAAGGACGAAGACGAATGAAGAAGATGGTTTTGATTTCCTGCGTCGCGGCGGCGCTCGCCCTCGGCGCGGTCGCGGCCTCGACGCGAGCGCAGAAACAAACGGGCGCGCAACACGACGACGCGAAGCACGAAGACGGCGGCATGAACCACGCCGACTGTCCGATGATGCGCGGTGACAAGACGCCCGACGGCGCAAACGGGCACGACGCGCACCTCGACGCCGTCAACAAACGCGGCGAGGCGGCGATGGGATTCTCGCAGACCGCGACGACGCACCACTTCACGCTGACGCGCGACGGCGGCGTCATCCGGGTCGAAGCCAACGACGCTTCGGACGCCGCGAGCCGCGAACAAATCAGGCAGCACCTCTCGCACATCGCGCGCGCCTTCGCCGCGGGCGACTTCGACACGCCGATGCTCGTTCACGACCGAGTGCCGCCCGGCGTCCCCGCCATGAAGCGCCTGAAGTCGGAGATAATTTATTCTTACGAAGAGACGGAGCGCGGAGCGCGCGTCCGCATCGAGACGAAGAACGCCGACGCGCTCGCGGCGATTCACGACTTCCTTCGCTTCCAGATCACCGACCATCAGACGGGCGACCCGCTCGAAGTGAAAGAACGTTGAGTTAACGCGCGCTCCCGGCTTCGCGCCGTCGCAAACTGCTGTATCATCGCGCGGATGTCTTCGGGGACGACGGAGAGTCTGCGCCTGTTGGTCGTCGCGGGCGAGGAGTCGGGCGACGCGCACGCGGCGGCGCTCGTGCGCGCCTTGCGCGAGCGAGCGCCCGCCGTCGCGTTCGAGTTCTTCGGCTCGACCGGCGCGCGCATGCGCGAGGCGGGCGTCGAGTCGGTCGTGCGCGAGGACGACCTCGCCATCACCGGCCTCGTTGAGATCGCGCGCGCGCTGCCGCGATTCTACTCGGCCTACCGCGCGCTCAAACGCGCCGCGCTCGAACGAAGGCCCGACGCGGTCGTCCTCGTTGACTGGCCCGACTTCAACCTCGCGCTCGCGCGCTCGCTCCATCGGCGGGGGCTGAAAATTATTTACTACATCAGCCCGCAGCTCTGGGCTTGGCGCTCGCACCGCGTCCGGCAGATCGGGCGCGACGTTGACCTGTTGCTCACGATCCTCCCCTTCGAGCGCGAGTGGTACTCGGCGCGCGGCGTCGAACACGTCGAGTTCGTCGGCCACCCGCTCGCGGGCGCGTTCGCGCTGCGGATGAGCCGCGAAGAGTTCTGCGCGCGCCACGGCCTCGACGCCACGAAGCCGACCGTCGCGCTCCTGCCCGGTAGCCGCCGCAAAGAGTTCGAGCGCATCCTGCCCTTCATGCTCGACGCCGCCGCGCTCGTCTCGGAGAAACTCCCTGACGCACAGTTCGTCGTCGCGCTCGCCTCGCGCCGCTCGCGCGAAGAGGCCGAGAGCTTAATCGCCGCGCGCGCCGACGCCGGAAACTTGAGGCCGCGCTTGACCGTCGTCCGCAACGAAGCCCGTGAAGCGCTCGTCTCGTCGGACGCGGCGGCGGTCTGTAGCGGCACGGCCACGCTCGAAGCCGCGCTCGCCTCGACGCCGCTCGTCGTCGTCTATAAAGAGTCGGCGCTCAACTGGCACACGCTCGGACGCCTCATCGAAGTCGAGCACTACGGCCTCGTCAACCTCGTCGCCGGCTCCCGCGTCGCGCCCGAACTCATGCAAAATGACTTCAACGGCCCCACGCTCGCGCGCGAACTCCTCGCGTTGCTCGAACCCGAAACAAACGCGCGAGTGCGCGAACGCCTGCGCGAAGTCGCGTCCCGACTCGGCGAAGGCGGCGCGTCACAACGCGCGGCGGACGCAATTCTGCGAGCCGTTCGTGGCTGGAAGAAAGAAGGTGTGAAGGTTTAAGAAAAGATGGCGCGGGCGCAAAGGCCAAACGTCAGCAACTCGCACGAGCAAGGGAATGTTCCGGTTACTCTGCCTGCTTCTCTTCCTTTTCGCCGAGGCGCGACGAAAGCTCCTTCACTTGTCGTTTCAACTCCTCGATCTCTTCCCTCATGCGCGGCAGGCGGAGCCAGAGGGCGTTGAGACGCTTGTACTCTTCGAGCGGCTGGACGGGCGTGCCCCACCAGACGCCGGGGCGGACGACTTTGCCGGGCAAGACGCCTGCCTGCGAGCCGATGACCGCGCCCGACTTCACGCGCGCGTGGTCGCCGAAGCCGACCTGACCGCCGATGACCGCGTCCGACTCGATGACGGTGCTCCCCGAAATCCCGGTCTGCGCCGCGATGACGACGCGCTCGCCGATCTGGACGTTGTGCGCGACCTGCACGAGATTGTCAATCTTCGCCCCGCGCCCGATGCGCGTCTCGCCCAGAGCGCCGCGGTCAACGCAACTGTTCGCGCCGATCTCCACGTCGTCCTCGATGACGACCGTGCCGACCTGCGGGAACTTGTGATAGACGCCGCCGGGGTCGCGCACGTAGCCGAAGCCGTCCGCGCCGACGACCACGCCCGCGTGCAGCACCACGCGGTCGCCGAGCGTGACGCCCTCGTACAGAACCACGCGCGGGTGCAGCACGCACCCGCGCCCGACCGTCGCGCCACGGCCTACGCGCGCGCCTTCGAGAATCTGCGTGCCGTCGCCGACCCGCGCGCCCTCGCCCACGCAAGCGCACGCGCCGACGTAAACGCCCTCGCCGAGCGTTGCCGTCGCGGCGACGCTCGCGGTCTCGTGAACGAAAGCCTCGCGCCGACGCACCGGGTGCAGGACTTCGGCGACGAGCGCGAAGGCGAGCTTCGGTCGCGCGACCCCGATCACGCTGCGCGCGCCTTCAAGTTTACCGCCCGCGCCTATTAGCTTCGCACCCGCGCCCTCCGGCGCGATCAGGCACGTCGCGCGGCACGCGCGCGCGGCTTCAAAAAACTTCTCCTCTTCGACGAACGCGACATCGCCCTCGCCCGCCGCTTCGATTGAAGCGACGCGGCGCACGGACGCGCCCGCGTCGCCGACGACTTGGCCGCCGACGAGCGACGCAAGCTCGGCCACGGTTCTCTCTTCGACCAGACCGCTCATGTTTTGTACCAGCTTATGACTTTGGTTTCAGCCTGCGGCTTTGAAAGTCAGCCGGAGACTTTGAAGAGCAGCTCGCGCTCAGATGCCGCCGCCTCGCCGCGCTCCTCGCGCGTGAAGCCTCGGCGCGAGCCGCGTATGAACTGAGCGAGGTGAGTCACATTCTCGTCGCCCATCTCTTCGAGCGCGGCGAGGGCGCGCTCCAAGGGCAGGCGCGCGCGGAAGAGAATCTGGTAAGCGCGCTTCAATGCCGCGCGCGACTCCGGCGTGAAGCCTCCGCGCCGCAGGCCGATTGTGTTCAGGCCGCGGACGCGCGCCGGGTTGCCGTCGGTCGTGAAGAACGGCAGAACGTCCTGCACGATCTTCGACTTCCCGCCGACCATCGCGTAGCGACCGAAGCGGGCGAACTGGTGCGAGCCGACGTTCGACGAAAGAAAGACGTGATCCTCTACGCGGATGTGCCCGGCGAGCGCCACGCCGTTGGCGAAGACGTTGTCGTCGCCGACCTCGCAGTTGTGCGCGATGTGACAGCCGACCATCAGGAAATTTCGCGAGCCGACGCGCGTCGCCTCGCCCTCGCCGCTCGCGCGGTGAATCGTCGCGTACTCGCGAATAAGGTTGTCGTCGCCGATGACGAGTGCGCTTCGTTCGCCCCTGAACTTTACGTCCTGCGGCTCGCCGCCGAGAGTCGCGTGCTCATAAACGCGGTTGCGCTCGCCCAACGTCGTGAAGCGCTTGACGACGGCGTGCGCGCCGATCTCGCAACCCTTTCCGATGTTGACATCATCTTCTATAACCGCATACGGGCCGACGCGAACGTCCGGCGCGACGGACGCTCCGGGGCTGACGACTGCTGTCGGATGTGCTTCCATGACCTTGACCTCGGACGAAGCCGGATGGTACGACGCGTGGGGGCAAAAGGCAAAAGTGGCGGCGGCTAACGTCTTGTGTTTGCAGGCGCATGCCTTTATCATGTCACGGGCGTTCGGGCGGGCACGTGCTTCGTCCGTCCGGGGCGTCCTTAAATCATAAGCGACATAATTTTCCAGTGGGTTGGCACGTCGTTCGTGAGCGAGGCGCGCGTGCCGTTTTCGTCGAAGGAGATAAAGAGCCTTGTTCAGCGATAATTTCCGCCGCGGCGAGTCGGAGAAGGGCCGTTTCGGCGGCGTGAAGGCGTCACGGCTGGTCTCGAATTTGTCGGACGTTGCGTGGAAGGCGTTTCAGTCCGTCAACACGCGGCTGCCGGAAGGCGAGGCCGTCAGGCCGAAGTGGGCACCGGGGCCGCTCCTGAAATCCTACGAGCGCACGGCCCCGCCGCTCGGCTTCCCGCGCGAGACCGACTCCCTTTGCCCGCGCTGCGTCAAGGAGGTTCGCGAGAGCGTCATCAGCGGCGAGACCCCGCTTGAGACTCTGATGGACGCGCACCCCGGCGAGATCAAGGCGGAGATTTTCGAGGAAGACGGGCAGGTCTTCATGACGAAGACTTGCCCCAAGCACGGCGAATTCAGAGACATCCTCGCGACCGACGCGCGCTTCCTCGAACGCGTCGAATCGCTCTTCTTCGGGCGCGACTTCCGCGCCGCCGAAGACGCGCACATCCACCGGCACGGCACCTCGAACATCAAGTTCGGACGCGGCGCGGTTCTCACCGTTGACCTGACGAACCGCTGCAACATGATGTGTAACCCGTGCTTCATGGACGCCAACCAGGTCGGCTACGTTCACGAGCCGACGTTCGAGGACACCAAAGCCATCCTCGACCGCGCCGTCTCCTTCAAGCCGCGCCGCCAGATCATCATCCTCTTCTCCGGCGGCGAGCCTACTCTGTCGCCCTACTTCCTCGACGCCGTCGCCTACGCCAAGAAGGTCGGCTTCTACCGCATCCTCGCCGCCACCAACGGCATCCGCTACGCCGAAGACATCGAGTTCTGCAAGGCCGCGAAAGAAGCCGGGCAGCACGGCGTTTACCTTCAATTCGACGGCGTCTCGGAAGAGAAGAACAAGCACCGCGGCGTCGGCAACCTCTTCGACGTGAAGCTGCGCGCGATTGAGAATTTGGCATCGGTCGGCATCAAGGTCACGTTAGTTACGACCATCGTCAACACCATCAACAACGACGCCATCGGCCAGATCGTCGAGTTCGCGGCGAAGAACATTGACAAGGTTCAGACCATCGCCTTCCAGCCCGTCTCCTTCACGGGCCGCGACGAGGACGTGCCCGACAACGTCCGCGAGCGCCAGCGCTACACGCTCGCCGGCATGGCCGAGGATTTGGACAAACAGCTCGGCGGTCGCATGAAGCCTCTGCGCGACTGGTTCCCGCTCTCTTCGTACTCGGCCTTCACGTCTGTGATGGACATGCTGCAAGGCGCGGACGCGCCGTGGGGCTGGTCTTCGTGCAACTGCCATCCGAACTGCGGCATCTTCACGCTCGCGGTCGTCAACCGGCACACGGGCGAGTTCAAGTCTCTGTTTGAGTTCTTCGACTACGAGCAGTTCATTAAGGACGTTTCGGTCATCACCGACACCGCTCGCGGCAAGAAGCTCACGATGGCGCAGCTCGCGATGGCGATCATGCGCAACTTCAAACCGGAGCGCGCGCCCGAAGGTTTTCCGGTCTCGCAGATCATCAACCTGTTCAAGCCCTCCTCGACCAGCTCGAACAGTGACCGCAACGACCGCATGAAGACGCAGGCGGCGGACGACCCCGCGGACAAGTGGCGCGTGCTGTGCGTCGAGGGGATGTGGTTTCAAGACCTCTTCAACTACGACTTCCGCCGCACCGAGATGTGCGTCATCCCCTACGGCACGCAGGAGGGCGAGATCAGTTTCTGCGCCTACAACACCGGCGTCGGCTGGCGGCAGATCATTGAGAACATGCACAAGACCGCCGGACTCGCCGAGTGGTACAAGGAGAACGGTCGCCACCCCGTCTATGCCAAGGGCAAGCAAGTCCCCGGCATCTCGAAGAAGCACTCGTTGAGTCTGCCCGTCGTCCGACAGATACTCGCCGAAGACTCGGACGAGTCCGACCGCGTCTTGACGCCGCACCTCGTCGAGGAGGACGCGGAAGAGGTGACGGTCTAGCCGCGCGCTTCCGCGCGATATTTTTTCATCTGAAAAAGAGAAGCCCGGCGTCAAGCGCGTCGGGCTTTTCTTCTGTCTTACGCCTGCTCGGCGTCTGTTGTGTCTCTGCTCTGAAGTCAGTTTAGTGACGAGGCGGTTCGCCCGCGCCTTCGTCCGCGCGCGCGGGCGTGCGCGGCGGCTGCTGTATCTCGCGCAGCGAGGCGACGGTGTCGCGTATGCGGTTGGCGAGGTTCTCGATTGTCTCGACGCGGCGGCGCGCCGTGTCGTTCAACTCCTCGCGCAGGAGGAGCTGCGCCTGACCGATCAGCCCGGTCAGAGGGTTGTTGATCTCGTGGCGCACGCGCGCGGCCAGTTCCGCGAACTCGGCCAGACGCGCCTCGCACTCCGCGACGGCGCGGCGCAGTTGCTCGTCGCCACCCGCTGCCTGCCCGGACGAACGCGCTTCGTTTTCGCTCATCGTTTTTTACGGTATCCCAAAGGCGTGAGGCCGACGCGCCGAAACCCCTTTTGAGGAAGAAACGCTAGGCGCAAAGGGCACGCCTGCCCGCGCGCCCACGCACGCATTGTGCGCCCGCGCGCGCGCCGTGGCAAGGGGCGACGCGCGCGTCCCTTGCCGCCGAGGCGGGCGCTCATGCCGCCGCGTCTCACGCCGTCCTCTCCGATTTCGTCAGACGCCGCAGAGGGATTTGACAACCGCAGCCCTCATCCGTAAATTTATTCGCGCGACTTGTTGGGAGGTCGTCCAATGGTAGGACTCCAGACTCTGGATCTGGCTATCGGGGTTCGAGTCCCTGCCTCCCAGTTCGATAAAAATTCGACGAGTCAGGGGCAGCCGCGCGGCTGCCCTTTCCTTTACCCGAAGACCGCTCCGCAGTGACGACCAAACGCGACCGGCAGGACAAGTGAGAGCGCGTCTGGCGACGGCTTACCCGTTGTGAAAGAAACAGACGATGATCAAAGAACTCGATCAAATCGTGCTGTCGAGGAGCAGCCGGGAAAAGCTTTTGCAACGTAAAAGCAACGGCGGGATAACCCTGCGCGCGCCGCACTGATGTCTAATGGTCGCCTCTCCCCGCAATTACTGAAAGGAGTGTGAAGAGATGAGCGCACAGGCCGCAGTCGCGCCCGCCTACGCGGGGGCAAAACAGCAGGAGTACGAGTTCGAGCCGCGGCTCTCCAACGGGCTGGCGCTCGTCGTTGACGACAACCCCGACATCACGGCGATGCTCGCGGCGGTGCTGCGACACGCCGGCTACACGGTCTCCACAGCACATTCAGCGCCGGACGCGCTGGAGGCCGCGCTCTCCCGCCACTACGACCTTCTAGTCTCCGACATCGGGATGCCGGGGATGACCGGGCACGAGTTGGCGCGTGTGCTGCGGGCCATGCCGGAGTACCGCTCGATCCCGATGATCGCCGTCACGGGCTTCGACATGTACGACGACCGCGAGAGGTCTCTGGAGGCGGGCTTCAGCGCGCATTTGAGCAAGCCGATTGACCCGTTCGCGCTGAAGAGGGCCATCTCCGGCACGTGGCACTGAAGGCGCGAGCCGTCCGTCTCGCCGGGGCAGTCATAAGCTCCCGGCAACGCTATCGCAACGGAGACGCAACCACGCGGCTGGCGAGACAACGTACCATGCCGCACCGAGGGGAAGGACGGCCTTCTCCCTACACAAGAAAGCCGGGGCGTCAGTGCTGTCGGGGTTCTGGCGTCCCGGTTTCTTCTTTAAGAAGATAGCGCACTTCGCGCGCCGCCTTTCGTCTTCACACGCCGCGGGTCTTTCGCGCCGGCGGTCTTCGGCGACACGCCGAACGCGCAACGATAGCGCACACCATTCACAAGAAGACCACAACCCGCGCGGCCAGCGCGCCGGGTTATCGTGCCCCGACAACTCGCCGCCGCATCGCCGTTACGGGCACGAGCCTCTCGCGCCCGGCGCGTGCGGTCAAGAGAAAAAACATTTCTTGTGCAAGGGAGAAAGAGTCCATGACTTCTTACCGTCTGAGAAATCTGTATTATCTGTGTGCCTCGCTGGCGCTCCTGCTCGCGCTCGCGCCGTCGGCCTTCGCGCAGGATAACGGCGCGACGCCGAGTAACAACACGCCCGCGCAAAGCGCCGGTACGACTACCGTCGCATCGGGGCAGAAGATGACGATCAAGGGCGTCGTCACGCGCCGCGACGCGGACTCCTTCGTCGTGCAGGACGCCAACGGCGTCGAGACGACCGTCACGCTCAACGACCGCACGAGCGTCAAGACCAACGGCGGGTTCCTGCGCGGCGGCACCAACTACGGAGTGACCGCAATACTTCGCGGCCTCAACCTCACGGTCGAGGGCGTCGGCGACGGCACCAACCTCGTCGCCGGCAAGATTCGCTTCGACGAGCGCGACCTCCGCACGGCGCGCGCCGTCACCTCCAACGTCGTGCCCGTGGAGAACCGCGTCGGCGCGGCGGAGAACCGCATCGGCCAGGTCGAGCAGAACGCGCAGCGGCTGTCGGGCCAGTTGGACGAGTTGGCCGCCGTCTCGAACGCGGCGCGCGGCGGCGCGAAGGCCGCCCAGGAGACCGCCGACGCCGCCGTCTCCGGCGTGAACGCGACGAACGAGCGCATCTCGGCCCTCGACGATTATCAGGTGCAGAACACGACCTCGGTCCTCTTCCGCGTGGGCAGCGCCGTGCTCCTGCCCGACGCCAAGCAGAAGCTCGATCAGGTCGCGCAGCAGGCTTTGCAGGCGAAGGGCTACGTGCTTGAGGTCAGCGGCTTCGCCAGCTCCGACGGCTCGACCGAGGCGAACCGCCGCCTGTCGCAGCGGCGCGCCGACGCCGTCATCCGCTACCTGGTCGAGAGCCACCAGATACCGCTGCGGCGGATCGTCACGCCCTACGGCTACGGCGAGCTGAACCCGGTGGCCGACAACACGACGCGCGAGGGGAGAGAGCAGAACCGGAGAGTCGAGGTCAAGGTGCTCGTCAACCGCGGCATCATCCAAGGCGCGCCCGTGGCAGCGGCGAGCAGCGCCTCTTCAGTCAGTCAGCAATAACACCGCCCTCGCACGGCGGATGTCCATTCAGTTTGAAGTAGAGACGCGAGGCGCTTGCGCCTTCTCCACACGGGAGAAAGCACAAACGCCTCGCGTATTGTCATGAGTTCACTTCCGCCTCCGCGAGTTGTTGAGTGTGTTGATGCGACCGCGTGCGTCGAGCGAGCGGTCGGCGACGGCCCGGAACTTTGCGGCATCATCCCTTCAGCATCCCTGCTAAAAACTATCCCCCTCGTGTTTGAGTCGCGGTAGCGCGCGGACATTTCCGCCCGCGCGCAACTCTTCAAACCGCCGCGGCGGGCCGGCTCGTTTCCCGAAAGCCTAACGGCCTTTGACATTCGTATTACGCTGTCCGACCGCGTACAGACCGCGCCCCGAGCCGCACGTAAAATCCTTTCATCCCCTTCGTCTGACAGGCCCCCGCGAGATCGTTGACGCCGCGCGTGGTTGAGCGCGGCGTTTTGTCACGCCAGTTTCGGCGGGCGACATTCGACTTCATCGGAACGGAATTATTCATGAGCAAACAGGCAGTACAGAACGGCGAGTTATTTCGGGCGGAGTGCGTCTGGTGCGGCGCGCTCATCCGCTTGAACGGCACGAAACATTCGCGCGGGATGTGCGTCAAGTGCTTCGCGCGGATGATGCGCGAGCACACGCGACCGCAACGGCACGAGCGACCGCAGGAGGCGAGCGACCGCTGACCGAGGACCCGAGCCTCGATCAGTCGAACCTCGACGGCCACGAACGAGCAAGGGACGAATTTATGAAAGTCGAAACGATCAGAACTCTCACAGGCCCGAACGTCCATAGCCACAGGCCGGCCATCGTCGCCCGGCTCGACCTCGAAGACCTCACCGAACGCGAGAGCATCGAGTTCGAGGGCTTCAACGAACGTCTGCTCGCGCGCGGCGGAATCGTGCGCCGCGGACTCGGCTACGACTGGTCGGACGTTGGCGTGTTGACGAACATCGGCCCCGACCACATCGGGCAGGACGGCATCGAGACAGTCGAAGACATCGTCCACATCAAATCGCTCGTCGCCGAGCGCGTGCGCGAGGGCGGCACGCTCGTCCTGAACGCCGACGACGAACACCTCGCGCGCCTGACCGAGCGGCGGCGCGTGCGCGCGCCTGAGAAGAAGATTGTTTATTTCTCGCTCGACAGCTCGAACCCGCTCGTCGTGGCTCATCTCGAAACGGGCGGCACGGCTTACTATCAAAAGGACGGCTGGATCGTCGAGGCCACCGGCAACGTCGCGCACCTCTTCATTCGCGTCAACGACATCCCGGTGACGATGAACGGCTCGGCGGAGTTTCAGGTCGCGAACCTGATGGCAGCGGCGGAGGCGGCGAGCGGCGCACGGCGCGCGCGTCCATCACACGATAGTTGAAGGGGGAAGCACGGAGGGTAAAAGAATCGCCGCGCGAAATCTGTACGATGCGCGACGGAGACGACCTGGCATCGTGCTTGCCTTTCTTCAGGCTCAGCGTCTCTCGTCGGACGAATTCTATTCACGCGCTCGTGTGCGAAATTTAAGAGGCGGAAAATGAAGGCTCGTCACTTCCGGCCCGCGTCGAGAACCTTGTCGCCGTTGATCGCGGCGAAGAGCTTCTTCGCCGCCGCCGCGTTCTGCTGCTTGAGTATGTCGTACTGCACGAGCGCCGCGTCCCTTTCGTGCAGCGCGAGGTAGAGGAACGCCAGCCCCTGCCGCGCCTCGACGAAATCGGGCTTGTACGTCACGGCGCGCTGGCAGGCGGCGGCGGCCTCCCTGACCTTGCCCGCTCTCGCCAGCAGAAAACTCAACTGGTAGTAAGCTTCGGCGAAGTCCGGCTTCAGCCTGATCGCCTCACGGAGTGCCTCGGTCGCCTCCCCGTCGCGCCCCATGTCGGCGAGGGTGATTCCGAGGTTGCGCTGCACCTGGGCAGTGTCCGGCTTGAGCGCGATGCAGTGGCGGAAGGCCGCGACCGACTCGTCGTAACGCCGGAGGTAGTAGTAAGCGCAGCCCAGATTGTTGTAGGCCTCGGCCAGGTCGGGCTTGCGCTCGATGGCGCGTTGCAGCAGGCCGACCGCTTCGGCGGGCCGTCCCAGGTCGGTGTAAATCGAGCCGAGTTCCATGAGCGCGTCGGCGTTGTCGGGCTGCAACTCGACGACGCGCTCGAAGGCTGCGGCGGCTTCGCGCGCGCGCCCGTTGCGCTCGTAGAGTTTGCCGAGCGTGAAGAAAGCCTGCCCGTAGTCGGGCTTGAGTTTCGCCGCATGCTGGCAGGCCGCGAGCGCGTCGGAGGCCTGCTCCGCCTCGACGTGCCTGCGGCAGAGCCGGTAGTAACTGGCCGCGTCTTCGGGACGCGCGGGCGCGTCGGCGCGCGGCGCGTCCCCGGCGGCGACCGGCTCGCCCGCGGCGCGCTCGTTCGTCGTCTCGGCCAACTTCTCTGCGGTCGGGCTTGTCTGTTGCGGCGGCGCGCCGTCGGTTTGCGCTCGCGCCTCAGGGCTGGTCAGCAGGCAGAAAAAAAGCAGCGGCCACGCCAGAAACAGCTTCCTCATCGTTCCCCCTTGTTCGCTGGTACTGCTTCGGAGTCGCGGGGGAACAATTCAGCGTCATTCTATGATCGCGCCGGGCGAGAGTCTGTTCGCTCTCATACCGTCCCGGCGGACTGCGAGGCTGTTCGGGTGTGCTGCGCCTGACTTCGTAACATTTCGACCAGCGTAAATACCGGACGCGGCCAAGAGTAGGATAGAACTATCACGAATGCTCTGAATTTTCCTGACAAGAGATTGCGCCCCGCAATAGTCTCCCGCCGGCTTAGCTTCAAACCTGAGCAAGCACGCCCGTCGGTTCTAATTTTCAAAGGCAATAAGAAGAGAAACGCCCCACGCGCGCACGCCCGAAGCCGGCCTGCGTGACGCGAACGAGTGCGACCGACGTGCGTGGGCCGACGCGGGGGACGAAGTCATCAACTCGACGAGAGAGAAAATCGCACGCGGTAAAACGGGAAGGCGCAAAGATAGAAGGCGGTCTGTTCGACCGCCTTCTATCTTTTTCTCCTGTCGTTGACGTTAGTCGAACGCGCTGCCCGTCGCGTTCAACTCTTTGGCCCGCGGCGCGGGCGCGCGCAGTTGACGCCAGAGCGCCCATCCGAGGAGGACGGCGAAGAGCAGGCCGATGGCGGCCCAGGTGAAGTCGCCGAACACTTCGCTCATGTCCTCGATCTGGTCGCTGAAGAACTCGCCGAGCAGCACGTAGAGCGTGACCCACAGCGCCTCGCCGAGCAGGTCGTAGAACAGGAAGCGCGGCCACGCGTAGCCCGTCACGCCCGACATGAAGTTGACGAAGGGGCCGAGCGGCGTCAGCAGCCAGCGCGTGATGAAGACGCCGCCGCCCTCCCAACGCCTCAGCCACGCCTCCGCCGACTTCAGGCGCTCGTCGCCGCCGAACCTTCGCGTCAGACGCGCGACGAGGCGGCGACCGCCCCAGCGGCCTACGAAGTAGCCGACGTTGTCGCCGACGACCGAACCCGCGAGCGCGAGCGCGAGCACCTGCCAGAGCTTCATCTCGCCCTGCTCGACGAACGAGCCTGCGACGAGCAGCAGCAGCGTGCCCGGCGTCGGCACGCCAGCGCAGCCGGCGATGAGCACGACGAACAGGACGACGGGGCCGTAGAGTCCCAGCGTGCCGAGCAGGTAGTCGCTGAGATTCACGGCGAGGTGCCCCTTTCAGACGGCTTCTCGCGGGGCGGCGGCGGATGCGGGTGCGCGGCCCGCTCGCGGGCTATCGCGTCCTGCAAGTCGTTGATGAGTTCTTCGACGTTGCGGTTCTGCTCGCGCGCGATCTGCCGCAGTGGTCGCCGGTCGGGCGGCGGCACGGGCTTGACGCCGAGGGCGTCGTAGAGCAATGGCGCGGGGACGTGGTACGAGTGCGCGACGTATGGGACGGTCATCCACGCCCGTATCGGAACGTCGCGGTGCGTGCGCCAGTAGGTCGCGCGTTGGATTGCGCGCACGCCGAACAGCCCCGCGACGACGAGCGCCAGGAGGAACAGCCCCAGCACGACCCACTGCTGCCAGCCAAGTCTCTTCAAGTCTTAACCGTCGCGGCCCCGCAGGCTAAAAGCGTCGCGGCCCGACGACTCCCGATGTTGAAGACGCGCGCGGCGCGGCTCAGGTTGCAGCGCGCGCGTTTATTCCGGCACGAGCGCGAGCCGGAAGCCCGCGCGCGACCAATCGCCCTCGCCCTCGACTTCCGTGATGAAAGAGAAGTCCCCCGGCCCGCACGAGCCGACGGCGTAGCAGGTCGCGTTGCCCGCGTCGTCGCGGTAGAAGCCGAGTTCGAGCGTCTCGGTCTCGCTCCATTCGTGATGGAAGAGCGAGCCGACGAGGTTGAAGACGGCGGGCGGGCAGACGGTCGCGCGGTAGCCCTGCGGCATGAGGCGGCGCGCGCGCCAATCTTCGTTGACGACGCGCATGAATTCGCGGAGCGAGAGAAAGTTGTGCGCGTAGCGCGTGCCGTTGACCATCGCGGCGCGACCGAGATAGACGGCGAAGGGGTCAGCCGAAGGGTCGTGGCCGTAGGCCGAGCCGTAGAACTGCCGGTTGTCCGGCAGGTAACGCGGCTTCTGCGTCGTCTCGACGCCGACGACGCGCCCCTGATGGAGCTTGTGTCCTTTCGCGAGCAGGTCGCGGTAGCTCGCCTTGTGCTCGCGCGGTCGCACGAAGTCGCGCGGCGCGTGCGCGTACATCTTTGAGAAGTACGCGTCGTCGAGCGGCAGCGCTTCCGCGCTCGGGATGACGTGCCACTCGATGTTAAAGTTGCCCAAGCCCTTGATCAACTCGTCGCTCAACTCCGGCGCGCGCGCGTCCGTGCCGAGCAGTTCGGCGTCCGGGCCGAGGCCGAAGAACTCGCGAATCCTGTCGGACCTCTCCCCCTTCCAGTCATCCATAAAATTGTCCCTCCCCCGTGACAGCTTCGACACTGTAATACATCCCTCAGATTATTCTCCACGGTTGCCGCGCCGCCTGCGTTGGCGTAGATTTATTTTTGACATCCTCTTTCATCGCAACGCCGGGCGCAAGCAAAGCGTCAAACGTGAGCCGACACATCGGGTGTAACCCGCTTCGTTCGCGCGGCGTCTTCAATTGAAGAGGCGGGAATGAGTCTATCTATGTCTTTTTTTGAACTCTCGCGCGCGTCGCGCTCTGTGCTGGCGGCGTGCGTGCTCGCGGCCTCGCTCGCGGGACTGTCGTGCGGGCGCACGGAATCGAAGGCGGACGCCGCGGGCGAACCGAAGGGCGGCAAGGGCGGCGCGGCGACGCAGCCGGCGGGCCAGCCCGTCGCGGTCACGACGGCGACGGCGGTCGTGCGCGAAGTGCCTTCGTACATTCAGGCGACGGGCAGCCTGCTCGCCGACGAGACCTCGAACGTCGCGCCGCAGGTCTCCGGCCAGGTCATCTCGACGCCGGTCAACGTCGGCGCGTTCGTCCGACAGGGCGAAGTCATCGCGAGGCTCAACCCGCGCGACCCGCAGCTCCGGCTCGCGCAGGCGCAGGCCGGGGTGACGCAGGCCGAGGCCGGCGTGCGCCAGGCCGAAGCGCGGCTCGGCCTGCAACCCGGCGGCAACTTCAACGTGAGCACGATCCCCGAAGTGCGTGCCGCGAACGCGAGCCTCGAACAGGCGCAGGCGAACCTGCGTCTCGCGCAGGCGAACGAGCAGCGCTACCGCGAACTCGTGCAGACGGGCGACGTGGCGATGAGCGTCTATGACCAGTACAGAACCCAGCGCGACACCGCGCAGGCTCAGGTCAACAACGCGAGGCAGCAGTTGGAGTCCGCCATCAACACCGCGCGCCAGAGCAACCAGGCCATCCAGAGCGCGCAGGCGCAGGTCGAGTCGGCGCGGTCGGCGGTCGCCATCGCGCAGCAGGACTTGGCGAACACGACCATCCGCGCGCCCTACGCCGGCTACGTCAGCAGCCGGCCCGTCGCCGTCGGCGAGTACGTCACGCCCGCGTCCGTCGTCGCGACGGTTCTGCGGACTAACCCGATCAAGCTCGACCTTCAGATTCCCGAAGCCGACGTGCCCTTCATCAACGCCGGGATGGGCGTCTCGTTGCAGGTGGACGCGCACGGCGACAAGAATTTTTCGGGGCAGGTCGTTGACGTGAACCCGGCGATTGACCCCGTGTCGCGCTCGGCAATCGTCGAGGCGCTCGTCGAGAACGGCGACAACGCGCTGCGGTCGGGGATGTTCGCCACGGCGCGCATTGTCCGGCAGGGCGGGAGCCACGTCGTTTACGTCCCGCAGGCGGCGGTCGTCAACGACCCGAACACGCAGTCGTACCGCGTCTTCGTCATCCAGAACAACGCGGCGCACCTCCGCGTCGTGCAGGTCGGCACGCAGGAGGGCGACATGATCCAGATTCTCAACGGCGTCAACGCCGACGAGACGGTCGCCACGAGCAACCTCGACCAGCTTTACGAGGGCGCGCCCGTGCGACCGCAGTCGTGATTTCGGATTGCGGAATGCGGAATGCGGATTGCGGATTGAAAGAATTTTGAATCACGTGCCTGGAATGCGAGGTGCGGAACACGAATGTCGGATTTGCTAACCCGCAATCCGAAATCCGCCGCCCCGCAATCGAGAGTAAGTCATGCAGAAGCTAGCTGAGATTTGCGTCCGCCGCCCCGTCTTCGCCACCGTCATCATTCTCGTGCTGACGGTCATCGGCGGGTTCTCGTTCTTCACGCTCGGCGTTGACCGTTTCCCGAAGATTGACATCCCGACCGTCTCGGTGACGACTACAAATACGGGTGCCGCGCCCGCCGAGATGGAGACCGAAGTCACGGACGTTCTGGAAGGCGCGGTCAACACCGCCACGGGCATTGACGAACTCCGCTCGTCTTCGAGCACGGGCCGCTCGTCCATCTCCATCAGCTTCGACCTCTCGAAAGACCCGGACGTGGCGACGCAGGAGGTGCGCGACAAGGTCAACACGGTCTTGAACCGCCTGCCCGCGACCGCCGACCCGCCCATCGTGCGGAAGGCCGACCCCGACGCGCAGCCCATCATCCTCTACTCGATGACCGGCCCGTACTCGGTGCGCGAGCTGACCGACATCGCCAACGACCAGATCGTCAAGCGCGTCGAGTCGGCCTACGGCGTCGGCGACGTGACCATCTACGGCGCGCGGCTCCGGCAGATCAACGTCCACCTCGACCCCGACCGCCTGCGCGCCTACAACCTCTCGACGGCGGACGTGGCGAACGCGCTCCGCGCGCAGAACCTTGAGCTTCCGGGCGGGCGCGTCAACGAAGGCTCGCAGACGCAGACGCTGCGCACGATGAGCCGCGTGGACAAGGTCGAGGAGTTCAACCAGATAGCCGTCGCCAACAGGAACGGCTACACGGTCAAGGTCAGCGACATCGGCACGGTCGAGGACGGAGGCGTTGACCCGACCTCGATTTCGAGCCTCAACGGCGGGCCGGCGGTGACGCTCGCCATCGTCAAGCAGTCGGGGTCGAACACCGTCGCGGTCATCAACGCCGTCAAGCAGCGCATGAACGAGGTCATCCCGACGCTGCCGCAGGGGCTGCACTTCGAGATCGTGCGCGACCAGTCGGAGTTCATCGAGAACTCGCTGCACGCCATCGAAGAGCACCTCATCATCGGCGGCCTGCTCGCGGCCATCGTCGTCTTCATCTTCCTGTGGAACTTCCGCTCGACGATCATCTCGGCCATCGCCATCCCGACCTCGATCATCGCGGCCTTCGGCTTCCTCGCCGCCTTCGGCTACTCGCTCAACCAGATGACGATGCTCGCCCTCACCCTGATGGTCGGCATCGTCATTGACGACGCCATCGTCGTCCTTGAGAACATCTACCGCTTCGTCGAGGAGAAGGGCCTGCACCCATTCCAGGCGGCGATTGAAGGCACGCGCGAGATCGGCCTCGCTGTTCTGGCGACGACGCTCTCGCTGCTCGCGGTCTTCCTGCCGGTCGGATTCATGGGCGGCATCGTCGGGCGCTTCATGTCTTCGTTCGGCCTGACTTCCGCGGCGGCCATCGCCGTCTCGCTCATCGTCTCGTTCACGCTGACGCCGATGCTCTCGGCGCGTTGGATCAAGGCGAAGAAGGAGGAGCCTCTGCCCGCCGGCCCCACGGCGTTCGAGGCGACGGGCGAGGGCACGAGTCCCGACGACGAAAAACCAATCGAGCACGTCGAGAAGGCGCACGAGCAGTCGTCGAAGGAGTCGCGCTTCTACCGTCCGATTGACCGCACCTACAAGTGGATGCTCGAATGGTCAATGGCGCACCGCTGGGTCATCGTCCTCATCAGCGCCGTCGTCATCATCTCGATCTACCCGATGTTCAAGCTCGCCGGCATCAACTTCCTGCCGGACGAGGACGAGTCTTCGTTCCAGATTCAACTCCGCGCGCCGCAGGGCACGAGCCTCGCCGCCACGCAAAGCATACTCGACCACATCGCGCGCGACGTGCGCGAGCAGGTGCCGGGCGTGCAGGCGACGCTGGCGATTGCGGGCTTCGGCGGGCAGGCTTCGCCGAACACGGGACAGATCACGGTCGCGCTCGTGCCGCCGAAGGATCGCTCGCTCTCGCAGGCCGAGATCATCCAGCGCACGCGCGCCATCACGCGCCGCTACCCGAAGGACTTGTTCATCGGCGCGTCCGCGGTCTCCTCGATTTCGAGCGCCATCGGCGGCGGTCGCTCAGGCTCGCTCGCCTTCTACATCTCCGGCCCGGACCTCGACAAGCTCGACCAGTACTCGAAGGAGATCGTTGACAAGGTCAAGCAGAACCCGAACATTCAGGACGCCGACCGCTCGCTCGTGCTCGGCAACCCGGAGACGCGCGTCGTCATTGACCGCCAGAAGGCGGCAGACCTCGGCGTCCAGGCCGGCGACATCGCGCAGACGCTCTCGACGATGATCGCCGGCTCGAAGGTCTCGACCTTCAGCGAGGGGACGGATCAGTACGACGTGGTGCTGATGGCCGAGAACCAGTACCGGCAGAACACAGACCTTCTCAACCAACTGACGGTGCCCTCGTCGAAGGGCGGGACGGTCGAACTCTCGAAGGTCGTGAAGTTGGAGCAGGGCACGAGTCCGACCTCGATTGACCGCATCAACCGCCAGCGGCAGGTGACGATCACGGGCAGCGTCTCGCAGAACGGCTCGGAGACCGAGGCGCTCAAGGCCTTGCAGCAGGCCGCCGCGGAGATACACATGGACCCCGGCTACGCGACCGGCGTCACGGGGCAGTCGAAGCAGTTGGGTCAGGCGAACTACTACTTCATGCTGGCCTTCATCCTCTCGTTCATCTTCATGTACCTGGTGCTGGCGGCGCAGTTCGAGTCGTTCATCCACCCGGTGACGATTCTCTTGACGCTGCCGCTGGCGATCCCCTTCGCGCTGCTCTCGACCTTCCTCGCGGGGCAGAAGCTCAACATCTTCTCGGCGCTCGGCATCCTCGTCCTGTTCGGCATCGTCAAGAAGAACGCGATTCTACAGATTGACCACACGAACGAACTCCGGCGTCACGGCATGGAGCGCCACAGCGCCATCATTCAGGCGAACCGCGACCGACTCCGGCCCATCCTGATGACGACCATCGCGCTCGTCGCGGGCATGATTCCGTTGATCCTCGGTTCGGGCGCGGGCGCGGCGACGAACCGTTCCATCGGCGTGCTGGTCGTCGGCGGCCAGTCGCTCTGTCTGTTGCTGACGCTGCTCGCCGTGCCGGTCTTCTACTCGCTGTTCGAGGACGCGAAGGAGTCGCACGTCTTGTCGCGCGTGGGCGCACCCTTGGGCGGAGTCCGCCGGC
>DASRCS010000221.1:0-5378 GCA_035652995.1 Pyrinomonadaceae bacterium | reverse complement strand
CGGCGTCACCGAAGTGTCGCCGCCGCTGACGCTCGCCGTGAACGTCACAGGCGTTCCCGGAGCGCCCGTGTCGGGGCAGCTCACCGAGACCGTCGGGCAGGCGATAATCGGAGGCGCGACGCAGCCGCAGCTCGTCACCGTCACGGTCTTGGAGTCGAAGGCCACGCAGCCGCAGCCGTCGTCCACCTCGACCGTCACCGTGTAGGTGCCCGGAGTCACCCCCGCCAAATCCAGCGTCGCATTCGGCCCGTCGCCGGTCACGCGCCCGCCCGTCGTTGACCACGTGTAGAGCAGCGTGTCGCCGTCCGGGTCTGACGCCTGAGCCGACATCGCCACCGTCGCAGCGCCCGCCGTGCAGTTCGGGTCGGGCAGTTGCGGCGCCGGGCAGCTCGCCGGCAAGGTCACCGTCGTCGAGGCCGCCGTCAGGCTGACGGTCGGCGGGCGGTTCGGGAAGATGACGGGCAGCCGCTCGTTGCGGTGCCCGGCGAAGACCTGGAAGCCGAACCCGTGCGGGTCGGACGAGAAGCGGAAGCCGGCAGGCACGCCGCCCGTCGTCCCGTTCACCGTCGTCCCCGGCACGATCACCACACCGCGGCCCGGCACGAAGACGCCGGAGAGTTGGTTAACGTTGACGGAAGTGACCGCCGCGGCGTTGAAGCGCCCCTCGGACTGCTGGTTGAGATTAATGCGGTACCACGCCGCGAAACCGAACCAACGCTTCGGGTAAATCTTGATGCCGCCCAGAGCGTCCACAGGGTTCTGCGGGAAGGCGTCGGGCGTGTGGCTGCCCCAGTACTGCACCGACTTCAACTCGGCGATGGGCTGGAAGTGGCGGTTGATCGGGAAGTCGAAGCCGACGCCCGCCAGAAACTCGTTCGGGCGGTCTAAGAGAACGGCGTCGGTGCCTCCCATCGCGTCAGTCTTCGGGTTAGAGTTCAGGATCACGCCGCCGTTCACGGAGACGTTGACCGAGCGCGACAGCCGCCCCGAGATGAACCCGATCAGCCCGAAGTCGCCCTTCGAGCCTCCCGGCCCCGCGCCGCGCTGCATCTGATTGAAGCCCTTAAAGTCGTTCGGCCTGTCCATCCACCATCGCCAGAACGGGATGATGCCGGCACCGAGCGCGTTGTTCGGCCCCGTCAACCGAATCTTGGCACCGAAGACCAAGTTCGTGAAAGAGGACTGGCCGTAGAGGCGATTGATGAACGGCGCGTCGGGCAGGTACGAAGGGTCGGTCGTGAACGAGACCGGCACCGTGATCGGCAGGGTCAGGGCGGTGGCCGGAAGTGTGGCCGTCGCCAAGACCACGCCCGGCAGGATGCCGCCCACGGGCGAGCCGATGCCGGGGAAGAACGACGCCCCGCTGAACGTCCCGCCCCCGCCGGTCGGCGACCCAATCGTGGCCGTGAAGCCGGGGAAGCCGAAGAGCGAGCCGCGCTGCCCCGCCGTCAGCCCGAAGGTGCCGGCGCTGCCGCCGACGAACGGGAACTGGACGAAGGGCTGGTTAAAGGCCGGTCGGAAGACCGGCTGCCCGTTGAGCGACCCCGAGTTCGTCGAAGGTGCCAGCACGATGGCGGCGGGGCTGCCCAACTGCGTCGCCGAGAAATAGACCTGCGAGTTCGGCAGGTAAAACCCGGACAGATTCAGCGGGCTGTTGACCTTCACGCCGCGCCACCCCGTCGTCTTGAAGAAGAGTTCGATGTGGTCGTTGATGCCGATGTTAAAAGAGAGCGGCACCTCGGTGATGTCAACGTCGCCGGGGTCGCGGTCGTAGTTCGAGTAGGCGATCGAGAAGGTGAACTCACCTTTACGGATCGTGTCGCCGTCGTAGATCGTAAACAGACCCGTCGGCCCGCCCTCCGGGCCGCCCGTACCCACCGACGGCGACTGGTTCCGCGGGTCGTTACCCGGACGCAAGGTCTGAGCGGACACCGCCGCCAACAGGATCAAAGTTGTGAGCGCGGCGTACAGCGCTCTTCTCGCGAGTCTCATCGCATTCCTCCTGCGAAATGAGTTTAATTTTGCGGAAAGGTGCGACCGCAACTTCCGAGCGCCGGCTCGAAGGCTCGCATCGTCACTGCGCTGGAAAGCTGACCGGCGATGACTTGCGAAGTCCGTTCGGACGGCGCGGCGCGGGCGCTCTTACTACAAGCGTAAACCCGTTAAAGTCAATGAAACTGCTTCCGCCATCAAACTCAAACATCCTGCGGATGGAGCGGAGCAGCGAGAGGGACTTGAACGTCCGACAAGAACGTTCGTGGGCGCTCGTGCTTTGCCTCTTCAGCGCCTCTCAACCGAGTGTTACTTTGTGCTTTATGTTCGCTGCATAACCGGTGCAGCGTCGCCAACTTTTGGCTCGGCTTCCTTCGCCGGCAGCCCCGTTTTACCCTAGACGGACTACTGTCGGAAGCTTACCAAGTTCCGCCAGACCATAACTTACTTAGTCGCGGAAATCAAGACTTTTTCGCAAGTTAGCGCGAAAAAAGGTTCACATTTTCGTCACGCATAGATGCCGCGCATCCGCGTGTCGTAGGCCACGCGGTCAATCGCGAGCATATAGGCGGCTGTGCGCGTGTCAACATTGTGGGCGTCGGCGTACTTCACAACGTCATTAAAGCTCGCGACCATCACGTCCGAAAGCCGCTCGTTTACCACGTCTTCCCTCCAGAAATAGCCCATGCGATCCTGCACCCACTCGAAATAGCTGACGGTGACGCCCCCGGCGTTGGCGAGGATGTCGGGGATGACGAAGACGCCCTTGTTGTGAAGGATTTTGTCGGCGTTGGCGGTCGTCGGGCCGTTCGCGCCCTCGGCGAGAATCTTGCACTTCAGCCGGTCGGCGTTCTTCGACTTGATCTGGTTCTCGGTCGCGCAAGGGGCGAGTACGTCGCAGTCGAGTTCGAGCAGCTCGTTGTTCGAGACCTGCTCGGCGTTCGGGAATTCCTGGAGCGAGCGCGTCTCCTGAAGGTGCTTGAGCGCGGCGGGCACGTCAATGCCGTCGGGGTTGTAGATGCCGCCGAAGATGTCCGACATGGCGACGACCTTGTAGCCGGCCTCGTGCAGCAGCCGCGCGCCGATGCCGCCGACGTTGCCCGACCCCTGGACGACGACGCGCGTCGCCTGCGGCGTCAGCTTGAAGCGCTTGGCCGCCTCGTTGATGACGAAGAGCAGGCCGCGGCCCGTCGCCTCGCGCCGACCGCGCGAGCCGCCGAGTTCGACGGGCTTGCCCGTGACGACGGCGTTGACGGTGTGGCGCGCGTGCATGGAGTAGGTGTCCATGATCCAGGCCATCGTCTGCTCGTTGGTGTTCATGTCGGGCGCGGGCACGTCCTTTTCGGGGCCGATGAAATCAATCAGCTCGGCGGCGTAGCGTCGCGTGAGCCGTTCGAGTTCGGCCTGCGACATCTGCATCGGGTCGCAGATGACGCCGCCCTTCGCGCCGCCGAAAGGGACGTTGACGACGGCGCACTTCCAGGTCATCCACGCGGCGAGCGCGCGCACCTCGTCGAGCGTCACGTCGGGCGAGTAGCGGATGCCGCCCTTCGCGGGGCCGCGCGCGAAGTTGTGATGCACGCGGTAGCCCTCGAAGACTTCCAGGCGGCCCGAGTCCAGCCGCACGGGGATGTAAACCTTCAGCTCGCGGTTCGGCACGCGCATCACCGCGTAGAGGTCTGGGTTGAGGTTCAGAAGCTGCGCCGCGCGGTCGAAGCGCTCCATCATGGACTCGAAGGGATTCTCTTCCCTGATTCTCCGAGGGTCATCCATCATAGCCTTAGTCATCTCTGTCTCCGGGAATTCGGGAGTCAGAATTCAGGAGTCAGAATGAAGGCAAGAAAAAAGCAGAGGCGCTTTCGGCGGCCTCCGCTTATTCCGACTTCCGACTTCCGACTTCCGACTCCCTGTTTTTCAAAACCTCGTTCATCGCGCCCGTGCGGTAGCCTTGCAGGTCGAGCGTGACGTAGCGGAAGCCGAGCGCGCGGAAGCGCCGCGCGAGTTCGTCGGCCACTTCGCGACGCAACGCGCGGTCGAGCTCCGCGGGCGCGACCTCAAGCCGGACGAGTTCGTCGTGATGCCTGACGCGGAACTCGCGGAAGCCGAGTCCGCGCATAATCTCTTCGCCGCGGTCAACCGTCCGCAGCCGCTCGATCGTGACGGGCGTGCCGTAGGCCAGCCGCGAAGAGAGGCACGGACTCGCGGGCTTGTCCCACGTCGGCAGGCCCGCGCGCCTGCTCAAACTGCGCACGTCGCGCTTCGCCATCCCCGCCTCGACGAGCGGGCTTCGCACTCCGCGCTCGCCCGCAGCCGCGCGCCCCGGTCGGTAGTCGCCGAGGTCGTCGGTCGTCGAACCGTCAACGACGAACGAAAGTCCTCGCTCGGCGGCCAGCGGCGCGAGCTTCGAGTAGAGTTCCGTCTTGCAAAAGTAGCAGCGGTCGGACTCGTTGCGAAGGTATCGCGGGTCGGCCATCTCTTCGGTGTTGACGATCTCGTGCGCGAGTCCGAGGCGCGAGACGAGCGACGCGACCTCTTCGCGCTGATTCGACGCGAGGCTCGGCGAGACTCCGGTGACGCAGAGCGCCCGCGCGCCCAACTCTTCGCTTGCGACGTGGGCGAGGTACGTGCTGTCAACACCGCCGGAGAACGCGACGAGCACCGAACCCATTTCGCGGAGGAGCGAGCGCAGCGCCTCCTCTTTCGCCAAAGGCCCGGCTGAAGACTCGGCGACTTCACCGAACTCTTCTTCAATCGTCAAGCTACTCGCCGCCAATCTCTCTTCCCTCGCCGCTGGCGACAGCACAGAAATCTCTTCCGCGCGCCGAACAGGTAAACGACTTCTTCGTGTTGGAGTTTAAGAATCTTCCGGGCGCGAATGTTATCGCACGCGCACTCGCGAGCGCAACCCGCATTATCCACCGCACGCGAGATGACACACCAAACCTCGCGCCGTCCCGCGGTCATCGCGTCGCGCGAGGCGGAAAGAACGCTCCGAATAAATCTTCAAAAAGTTGTGATGGACTGCGAAAATCGCGCGTGCTATATTCCGACTTGCAACTCACGCGATAGTCTCCCTTCGTGAGCGAGCCGTTTCGTTCAAGCCGTTCCCTGTGTGACAACTGCTTTCATGCTTTCGGGCTACCGCAAAAGACGGCTGGTCTTCGCGCTCGCGTTCGCGCTCTCGCTGCTGTGCATGCACAGCGCGCGGGCGCAGGACGAGTTCGGCGACGAGGCCGCAGACCCCGTCAAACTCTTCAAGCTCGGCGAGGACGCGCACGCCAAAAAAGATTACGAGCAGGCGCTTGAGTTTTACGAGCAGGCTTTAAAGCTCCGCCCCGAATTCCCCGAGGCCGAGTTCCAGAAGGCTAGCGCGCTCGTCTCGCTCA
>DASRCS010000220.1:0-13352 GCA_035652995.1 Pyrinomonadaceae bacterium | reverse complement strand
TCGGCGATTTCGGAATCGTCTTCGCTCATGTCGCAGGCCGGCGCGCAGTGGCACGCGCGCGAAAGTCGCCGTCACACGTCGCGACGCCGAAGGGGTTGCCGCGCTCAGCGGCGGCGCACGAGCTTGAACGCGCTCAAGTTTTCGAGAAGCCTCTGGACGCTCTCGGTCGCGCGCTCCGGCGTCACGTCGTAAGCGGCTGTTATCTCTCCGACGATCTCGACGAGCGTCTTGTCGTTCTCGATTCCGCGCCAGACGATCAGGGCCGTCTCATTCAGTTGAAAATACTTCTTCGTGTTCAAGTCAACGAGTATCCCCTCGCCCGCGTCGAACTCTGTGAAGACGACGTGCTCGTGCGGCGCAAATCCCGTCGTTGTCATCGGCTGGATCGTCCCTCTCAATCTTTGCGAAGATAAAATTCACGCGCGCTCTTGTCGCCTCGACGCGAACCGCGTTCGAAACGTTGAAGCGACTTCGGCTCAGACCGCCTGCAAGACCGGAAGCGTCCGCGCGTCTCTCGTCTCGTCGGCGTGCCACGGCAGCTTGCCGAAGCTCTTGAGGCAGAAGAGACACGGTGAGCCGAGATAAACGTCCGGCTTTGCGTTTCGCTGAGCGTGTTCGGCGAGAGCAACGCGTCGGCGCTCCGTTTGTTCTTCGGCCAGCCGCCTCAAACGCTCGAAGGCCGAAGCGAAAGACTCTTCGTTCAGGTCGGCGACAACGTCCGGCTCGCCCGACGCGCCGCGGTAGCCGGAGAGGTTACAGCAGAGCGAGAGCCGCCCGCGGTAGTCAATGTTGCAGCTCACGCCCGCGAGCGCGGAGCAGGGCGCGGCGGGGTCTGTGTTGAAGTAGCCGACCTCGTTCGTGACCCTCATCTTCAGGATGCTCGCCAGCACCGCGACCTCCTGCTCAGCCGCCGTCCGTTCGTCCGGGTCGAGCGCAAGCTCGCGCTCGAACTCCGCTGAAGTCGGGAGGACGTGGCCGAAGCTCAGCGACGACGCGCCCATCCTCGCCGCGAATAGCGCGACCTGTTCGAGCTGCGGGAGCGTGTCGCGTCGCAGTCCGACCTTGACGACGAAAGGCAGCTTGGCCGCGCGGCAGCGCGCGAAGGCCCGGACGAGACGGACGAAAGAGCCTTCGCCGCGCCAGCGGTCGTGCGCCTCGCGCGTCGCGCCGTCGAGGCTGAAGGCGACGTGGCTGACGGTCTCGCGGTTCGCAACCACGGCGGGCCAGACGCGCTCGAAGTGCCAGCCGTTCGTGACGAAGCTGCACTTGATCCCTTCAGCGCCGACCGCCTCGACGACCTCGCGGAAGTTCGGGTGCAGGGTCGTCTCGCCGCCCGTGAACATCACCTGAGAGGCGTTCATGTGCTCGCGCGCCTCGCGGACGACGCGGCGCAGAAGTTCGACGGGGAAAAAATTTGCGGGGTCGTGGTAGAGCGCGTCTTGGTCGCGGAGGCAGTAGCCGCAATGCAGGTTGCAGATGTTCGTCAGCTCGACAATGAGGCGCGGGGGGCCGTAGTCTCGCGGCCTCACGGCATCTGCCGGCGCTTGACTGTCGGGATTCATCACGCGCCCTCCAACAGTTTTTCAACGTAACGGCTCGCGCGCGCCGCGTCGCCGAACAGGTCGAGTCCGGCAAGAAGCTCGAACCCCGCGGCCTGCCGCGAGAGTTGCGCGAGCAGTCCGAGGTGCCGATTCGCGGGGGGCTTGTCGTAGCAGGCCCACGGACACATTCGGATGAGCCGCCGCATGGTCTCGGCCTGCGAGAGTTTGCGCGTGCGGCTCTCGCGCTCGTTCGTGACCGCCGTGAAGAACAGGACGCGGGGCGCGCACGCTTCGACGAAACCGCCGGGGAAGACTGACTGCGGCTCGAACCTCAACTTGCGAACGTCGAACGGCACGGGATCGGCGAGGAGGCTTTCGTAGCCGCCGAGTATGCCGGACGCGACCGTCGGCTCGGTCACGGCGAAGACGCGGCGGAGAGCGCGCGCCTCGACCGAACCGCCGCCGTCGAAAATCAAGAGGGTGTCGTCGGAAAGATACCGCCAGCCAGCCGCGGCCAGTTGCGTCGTGAGCGTTGACTTGCCGCTCCCCGAAGGGCCGACGAAGAGTGCGCCCGCGCCTGCGCTTGAGACGACGCCCGCGGCGTGCAGCTCGAAGAGTCCGCAGCGGCGCATCGCCGTCATCGAGGCGTTGAATATCACGCGCGCGCGCGCCGCGTTCTCCCTAGCGCGTGGCGTGTCGCCGAACCAGACTTCGACCCGCGTCGGAGTCTCGCCGCGCACCACGACGGCGGAGCCTTCGCTCTCGAAAAAATATGTGCGCCCGTCCGTGCGGCAGACGCCGCCTTCGGCCACCTCGAACGATTCAAACCCGGCGGGGGCGTGCGGCGACTTTTCGCCGTCACGAACTTTTATCGTCGCGTCGGGACTCGCGCCGCACGCGTCTTCGAGCGGCGAGACGTGCCAGCCGGCGAAGTAGCGCCGGAAAATCCTCGCGGACTCTTCCGCGGCGCACTCGACACAAATAGAACGACCGGCGACCGCGTAAAGACGCGCGAGTGCCGGTCGTGTGGAATGTTTTGAACTACTCACGGAGTAGTCAGGGCAAACTGAGTTCTCCATCCCAAAGCGGAACCGAGGGCGCGCTCAGGTCGTGCTGCCGCTGTCGGTCAACTGGAAGAAGGTCGTGGACTCCAGCACGTCAACCGGGAAAGAGACTTCCGGCTCGACGAACTCTTTCTTATCCGTTCGGGCTTCGCCCGCGCCGGGGTTAACTTCTTCGACACGGGAAAGCTGGTCGGGGATCAGATTCTCGGTCTTCTTACTCAAGGTTGATGCCTCCTGAATCTTAGTAAAGCGCTATGACTTCGGCGAGGTCGGTGCTACGAGAGCGAGACGCAAGGGCTGTATCTGGAACGTCTGCAAGTCGAGCCGGTAGTAAAGACGGACTTCTGGCGAAAGGCTCTTGATCGCCTGGTCTAAAGAATAGTTGCTGAAGTCAACGTCTATGACTTCCGGCGACTCGTAACGCATCTCGAAGGGCACGCCGACCTCGTTCGCGATCTTGTAGAGCACGACCGACAACGGCTGCTTGTGCGCGCGGACGCTCAACTGGTTGTTGGCGAAAGAGACGCGGAGTGGGTCTTCCTCCTTCTTCTTCTGCGCGTCGCTGTCCGTTCCCTCTTCCGTGTCGCCCTCGATGAGTATCGCCTCCGAGTTCCCGTGAACGGTCTGCGTCGCCGAAGGCGGTCGCTCGTTCAGCCCCTGAAGGTAGATGGCGAGCGCCCTCGGCTGCACGTCCGGGCCGCCCATGACGTAGTCAATGTAAGTCTGCGGCACGAGCATCCGAAGCGTCGCCTCAAGGTTCAACCCCCCGAAGTCGAGCGTGACGTGCTGCTTCGCCATCAGCGGGCTTAAAGAGATCGGCGTTTTCGTCAGACGCGAAAGCTCGGCGGTTATCTCCGACAGGTTCGCGTCCTTCGCCTTGACGGTGAAGGTCGTCGGAGTCGCCCTGCTCATCTTGACGCTCCAGGGCTTCGCGTCGGCGACCGCTGGCGTGGGCTTCGTCTCGGCGCCCGGCTTCGCCGCGCCCGCCTGACCGGCCTGATTTGCAAAGACCGTGACCGCCGGCGCGAGCAGTGCGAAACTAAAAATCAACGAGGCGAAAGCCCGCCGCGGCATAAAAAAACCGTCTGACATGAAGCGAAAAACCTCTTACCTGTAACGCCTGTAGCCATTGAAAAAAGTGCAGAGGAAGAATCCTTCGTCAAGAAGCGGGCGCGAGAGAGGAAGGCTGCCCGCGGTCTTATGTCTTGCAAGCGGAAGCTAACATAATTGAGTTGCAAGGTCAACAATGCCAACCATTTTATACCATTCCCCTCTTCACTTTGCCGCGACTCCGAGACGTTTTGATTGCGCCGACACGCAACGCTGTTGCCCGCGGGGCCGGGCAGAAATTTGCCTCGGAGCTAGTGGCCCCCGCTGCCTTTCAGAATCAGGCGGAAAGGCCGGAGCAGGTAGTAAAGAAATGAAAGGCCCGCGGGCAGCGGCAGCGCCGCGAGGTCGCCGTCCGTCGGCGTGAAGATGAAGCTGAAGTACCGTGCCTTCTCTCGAATCCTGCGCCGCGCCTTCAGGTTGAAGCTGACGTTACCGACGAGGCCCACAGGCTCGTAATCGGCGCCGGCGAAGAGCCTTTCGGCGACACCAGCGGCAAGACTCTCTGCCGCCGCGTCATCTTCCGACAAGGTGTCGAGGCCGTCCGGCGTCGCCGCGCCGAGCAAGCCGCACGCGAGGCGCAGGCCGACCAAAAGCATTCGCTCGGTTCGACTCTCGCGCGCCAGCCGAAGTACGTACTCAAAATCGAGCCGCGGGTGTGAGTTCAGAAGCTCCGCCACGTCGCAGACCCATGAGAGACGCTCCCAAAGATGCTTCGTGCCGTGGACGCAGAGCGCAAGCAGCAAGTCTTCCGGCGAGAGGCATCCGACCTCGCCGCCACACAGGCTGAGCTTTCCGGCGCGCGCCCACAGTTCGTCACCGAGTTGAAACTCGGCGAAGCGCCGCGACGCGACTCCCCAGTGCAACTCGACGATCATTCGTCCGGCGTCGCGCGTGAAGGCGAGGTTATGCTGGCACCTGAGCAGAATCTTCTGCTGCGCCTCCGAGAGATTTTCTCCCGGAGTAAAACCCATCGAGCGGAGCAACACTCCGGCGCGCGCGGCGTCGCGCGCGCGGACGACGATGTCCAGGTCAACGAAGCGGCGCAGCGAAAGATCGCCGTAGGCCGAGACGGAGAGCGCGGGGCCTTTGTAGGCGAGCACGCGCACGCCCTCCGACTCGAAGAGGCGCGTGAGGCGAACAAGCTCGCCCGCGAGCAGAAGGTTGCGCGTCGCGTTCTCGCGAAACTTGTCGCGGAGTTTTTGAAGCGTCGCGCGCGGGACGGCCCCCGACGCGTTCGCGCTCAGGTTTTTAAAAACCAGAGGCAGCACGGCGTGGAGACCCGCGAGCTTTAAGAAATAATCCCAATCGAGCGTCCCCGAAGCGAGTTGCTTTATCCGCGCCGCTTCGTCCGCGCTGACTCTGGTACGAGCGCACAAAAGCAGCAGCTCGTTTTCCGCGCGGGCGCTGGCCGCCTTGAACCGCGTCGAGTCTTTGAACGGATTGGGCATCAGCTTTGCCGCGAGCGAATTCGCGCGGGACGCCTTCACTTCTCTTAAGGCGGGGAATTGCTCAACTGACTTTCACGCCGTAGCCGAGGCCGTCGCCGAGCGGCAGGACGACCGCGAGCAGTTGCGGGTGGCGCACGAAGATTTGGTTGAACTCGCGCAGCGCCTGCGTCGAGGCCGTCTGCCCCGGCTCTCTGATCTCGCCCGCCACTTGCCCGCCCCAGAGCAGATTGTCGGCGATGACGACGCCTCCGACTCGCAGGAGCGGCAAGGAGAGTTCGAGGTACTGCGCGTACTCCTCCTTCACCGCGTCGAGGAAGACCATGTCGAACGTGCCGCCGAGTCGCGGCAACACTTCGAGCGCGCGGCCTCGCTCGATGCGAACTCGCTCGCGGAGACCGGCGCGGCTCAAGTAGTCTTCGCTGCGCGCGATCATCTCTTCGCTCGGCTCGATGGTGACGACCTCGCCGCCCGCCGGCATGGAGCGCGCGAGGTGAACGACCGAGTAGCCAATCGCCATGCCGATTTCGAGGACTCGTCGCGCGCCGACAGACCTCGCGGTGATCTCAAGAAAACGCGCGACCTCGCGGTCGGCAATGGGAACGCGGTGCTCGCCCGCGTACTGCTCCATCTCTTCGAGAAGGCCGACGTTTTCCGGCGTGAGGCGTTCCAGGTACTCGGCCTGTTCGGGACGGAGAATGGCATCAACCCGCGCTTTCATCTTTTGTCCTCCGCGGAAGAAAATTTTGAAGAAGGCGCAAGTCTAACTTGCTCGCCGGTGTCAGGCAAATTCCGCGTCAGTTGTCGGAAATATCCTGCGGCTCGTCCGCGCCGACGGCGACGTAGCGGCGCGCGAGTCCGAGTTCGCGCAGCTTGTGTTGGAGCGACTGCCGGTGCATTCCGAGTATCGCCGCGGCGCGCGTGACGTTGCCGCCCGTCTCTTCGAGGCAGCGCGCGATGTAGCGCCGCTCGAACTCGCGCCTGTCCTCCCGGAAGTCTGAGGTGAAAGGGACGGCGAGCGCGCCCGATCCGAGGACTTGCTGTTCCTGAGTCTCCTTCGACGGCTTCGCGACTCCGCCGATCTCCAGAGGCAAGTCCTTCGCGGTCAACTCGTCGCCCTCGGCGAGAATCAGCGCGCGCTCGACCGCGTTGCGAAGCTCGCGGACGTTGCCGGGCCAGTTGTACTCGACGAGGCGACGCAGGGCCGAGGGCGCGATGACGCGCGGCGGGAGGCCGTAACGCTCCGCGGCCTGACGCGCGAAAGTCTCGGCGAGAACGGGTATGTCTTCGCGTCGCTCGCGCAGCGGGGGAATCTCAATCGTGACGACCTGCAAGCGGTAGAAGAGGTCTGCGCGGAAGCCGCCGCGCTCGATCTCCTGTTCGAGCGGGCGGTGCGTGGCGCTGACGATGCGAACGTCAACCGGGATTGACTCGTTGCCGCCGAGGCGTTCGACCCGCCGCTCTTCGAGCGCGCGCAGCAGCTTCGCCTGCACGGTCGCGCTCATGTCGCCGATCTCGTCGAGGAAGAGCGTGCCGCCGTCGGCCTGCTCGAACTTGCCGCGACGGCGCGCCGCAGCGCCGGTGAACGCGCCCTTCTCGTGGCCGAACAGCTCCGACTCGATGAGTTCCGAAGGCAGCGCCGCGCAGTTGACGGCGACGAACGCGCCGCGCCGCCGCTGCGAGCTGCGCTCGTGAAGCTCGCGCGCGACGAGTTCCTTGCCCGTGCCCGACTCGCCGCGCACAAGCACCGTCGCGTCCGTCTCCGCGACCTTCTCGACCATCGCGCGCACGCGCATCACGGCCTCGGAGTTTCCGAGGAACGAGCCGCGCTGCGCGCCCTCAAGCTCGATGCGCTCGCGCAGCGTCCGGTTCTCGCGCCGCAGCCGGAGAGTTTCGAGCGCGTTCTTGACGACGAGCCGCAGGTCGTCAATCTCGAAAGGCTTTGAAAGATAATCGTAAGCGCCGGCCTTGATGGCCTCGACCGCCTTGCGCTCCGAGCCGTAGGCCGTGACCATCACGACGAGCGGCTTTCTTTCGTCGTCGCTCTCCGCAATCTCGCTCAGGTAGTCGAGTCCGCTCGCGCCCGGCAGGTTCACGTCGAGCAGGATGAGGTCGGGCTTGTTCTCGGCGACGCGCGCGCGCGCCTCTTCGACGCTCCCGGCCTCTTCGATCTCGTAGCCCGCGCTCGCGAGCGCGCGCCGTGTGCCGTAGCGGGCGGCGTCTTCGTCGTCAACGACCAGCACGCGCCAGTTTTCGCCTTTGCTTCTTGAGGTCATCGGAGTTTCCATGCGCGCTTTGAGAAGCACGCCTCATGCCACGCGGCTCAGGGCGCGCGCTCGCGGACGGGGACTGTCAACTCGAAGCGCGCGCCCTCGCCGCTCTTCGACTCCGCGAGCCGCGCGTCGCCGCCGACTTCACGGATTCTCTTGCGGACGATGGCGAGTCCGAGTCCGGTGCCGCGCTGTCTCGTCGTGAAGAAAGGCTCCCAGATGCGGCTGCGGTTCTCGCGCGAGACGCCGGGGCCGCTGTCAACGACCGCGACGAACAGACTCTCGCCGCGCACGACCGCCGTGATGTTTATCTGCCCGCCGTCGGGCGCGGCCTGAAGCGCGTTGAGCAAAAGATTCGACAACGCGTCACGCAGCGACGAAGCGCACGCGCCGTCAAGCTCGCAGTCCGCGCCTTTGGTCTCCGCCTTGATCGAGACGCCGCGCCCCGCTGCCTCCTTGCGGAAGAGTTGGACGACCGTCTGAATCAACTCGTCTGCGCGGCGCGGCGCGTCGCCGCCCGGCCCGCTGCGGGCGAAGCTGAGCATCTGCGTGACGCTGCGGGAGAGGCGGTCGGTCTCGCCGACGATGAGTTCGAGGTCGCGCGCGTACTCGCGCTTGAGGTACTCGTCCTCGCGCATCACCTGCGCGATTGACTTGATCGCCGAGAGCGGGTTTTTGACTTCGTGCGCCACGGTCGCGGCCATCCGTCCGAGCGCGGCGAGTCGTTCGCTGTGCGCGATGCGGCGTTCGAGCCGCACGTTCTCTTCGACGAGCCGGCTGTCCTCGATGGCGATTGCCACCTGCGCGGCGAGCAGTTCGAGGACGGAGCGGGCCTCGCGCGTCAGCGCCTCCGGCGGCGCGTCAACCAGCATCAGCCCGACGACGCGACCCTCACGCATGAGCGGAAGCGCCGCCTCCCAACCCCGCTCGCGCAGCGCAGGCACGCCCTCGACCTGCGCCCAACCCGTCTCGCGCGAAATCTCCAACACGCCCGACAGCCAACTCCCCGCCTGCTCGAAATCAACGAACAGTTCGTCGGGCGTGGACTCAACATCTGCTTCGACTTCGCCGCCTGCCGTCTGCCTTCGGCTGCCGTTCTCAATCTCAAAGCTCTTGCCGTGGCCGTTGCCGGCGACGCTTTCAGTTAAAGCCACGCCGCGCGAAAGACCGTTGACGCTCATCGGGCGAGAGGCGTTCGCGTTCGTGTTGGCTTCAACCTCTCTGTTGACTTCGACCTTTTCCTCTTCGTTATCGGGCGGCGCGGCGGCGACGAGCAGACGGACGCGGCGCAGGCCGAGGCCTTCGGACGCGCGCTCCTCGACGAACCTGAGCAGTTCGGGCAGGCGTCCGTACATCCCCGCGGAATTGCCGATGCGCGCCGCCACCTCGCGGATGACGCCGGTCTCCTGCTCGAAGAGTCTGCGGAACCTCCTGTCGAGCCAGCGGCGGAAAGGCGCGGCGGCGAGCGCGAGCGTGAGAATCAAAAGCGACTCGACCGCGCCGGGACTCAGCCCGTACTTCGCCGTCAGCCACAGCGCCAGCGTGCGTATGCCGTAGAGATAGACGACCAGCACGACCGACGCGAACGACGCGACGATCAGGCTCTCTTTGAAGACGAGTTCGAGGTAGCGGTAGCGGTAGATGTGATACGCGAGCAGCGCCGTCGGCAGGAGCGAGCCGAGGTTGGCGAGCGTCTTCAGGTACGCGCCGAGCGGCGTGCCGCCGCCAAGGCCGAAGGCATAGACGGCGACGATGAGCGCCGCGATTGTTAAGAACGACGCCGCGAGAGTTCCCGTGAGCCTCCGCTCGGCCTGCGACTTCGACGAGCGCGCGATCAGAAAGTCCGTCACCGCGACGAAGCAGAGCGCGTACCCGGCCCAGAGCGCGAACGGCAGAAGAAGGTTCGACAAACGCGCGAACATCGGCTCGTATGCGCCCGCCCAGAGCTTCGGCAAGGCGTAAGCGAGGAACAGAAGCGGCAGGTAGGAGAGATAGACGCGCGCGCGTTCGCCCCAAGTCAGCGCGCGCCTGCGCGCCTCGGCCCAGAGGTGTATGTGCGCGTGAAGCAGCAGCGAATAGGTCAGGGTTATGCTGGCGACGGCCAGCGTGTCGGCGAGCCTTAGAAACGCAGTCCAGCGCGCGTCGGAGAGGCCGAGCATCGAGTGGAGCGCGACGAGGAAGTTCGACGCGTGCCAGACGCCGAGCGTCGAGGCCAGCACGAGCAGCACGCGCTCAAGCCTCCTCAAAACTCGCCGACGCCTGAACAGCAGCGCCGCGATCCAGAAGTGCAGCGCCGCCGCCGTGCTGTACCCGACGAGTTGTAAGACTTCAAGGAGAGACATAAAAAAGAGGTCAGAAACCGGGGGTCGGAGGTCAGTAGAAAGCAGGCGGCTTTTCACTGACCTCCGACCTCCGGCCTCCGACCTCTGCTCCGTTACTGCGAGCTGCCGGCTGAAGCGGAGTCGCCCGCGACCGAGGGCGTGAGCGTGATCTCGACGCGCCGGTTGCGGAGCCGGCCCGCGGGCGTCGTGTTGGGCGAGACGGGGTTCGACGCGCCCATGCCGTTGGCCTGTATGCGCGAGCCGTCAACGCCGGACGAGACGAGGCGGCCCGCGAGAGCCTCGGCCCTGTCCTGCGTCAACTTCTGTAAAGTTGACTCGTCGCCGCGCGCGTCGGCGTAAGCCTCAATGCGAACCTTCAAGTCCGGGTTGTTCGCGAGCAGCGCGGCGAGCGGGTCAACCGTCGCCGCGACCGCCTTCGGCGAAAGGTCTGCCGCGCGCGCGCCCGACCAGATCGCGTCCGAAAGCACGAGCACGATTCCCTGCCCCGTCTCCTTCACCGTGCCGAAGCGCGCGAGCGTTGACTTCAGGTTCGCGAGCGCCTCGCGTGCCTGCGCCGCCTTGCGCTCGGCGTCAACGCGCGCCTGCTCCGCCTGCCGCTCGCCCTCCATGCGCGCGAGCTTGAGCTTCGCGTCGTCGCCTTCGGAGCGGACGGTCTGAATCTCGTCGCGCAGCCGCGAGTTCTCGTCGCGAAGCTCGCGCAACTGCTGGTTGGCGTTCGCCGCGTCGTGCTCGGCGACCTCGCGCGCCTGCTCCTCGCGGCTGAGCCTGTCGCGCAAGTCCTGAATCGTCTTCGTCGCTTCCGCCGCGTTCTCCTCGGCCTCGCGCACGGCGTTGTCGCGCGAGGCGATCTCCTCGCGGCGCTTGCGCGCGGCGGCGTGAATCTCGGCGTCCTCCTCGGCCTTCGCGCCGAGGCTGATCGCGCGCCGCGCGATCACGTCAACGTCGGCCTCCTGCTGGTTCAGACGCCAGGCGTTCTCCGCCTGATCGAGTTGCGCCTTCGCCTCCTGCAATTCCTCCGGCGCGTCGCGCTCCGCGCCCGCGTAGCGCGCGAGGTTGATCGCCTGCCGCGCGCCGAGCAGAGACGTGGGCGTGCGTGTCAGGTCCTGGTCGGCGAGGTCCGGGATGCGCGGGTCGCGGAAGTAGTCGGACGTGTTGCCCACGTAGGTGACGGGCACGGTCGCGACCGTCGCCTCGCCGGGGTTGACCGGCGGGAGGTTTTCCAGAACGACCATGCGGCTCGGCGTCCGCACGAGGTAGTGCGGCTCGGCGGTGACGACGAGCGCGAAGGTTTCGAGCGGGGTCGTCACGTCAATTTTCGAATTGACGAACCTCCCGCCGCCGCGCTTGATCTCGCCGAGGTTGTCGGCGCGTCCTTCGGGCGAGATGGCCCACAGGACGAAGGTCGTATAGACGCTCCCCAATTCATACGCGCGCGGGAGGTTCTCGATCTCAAGCTCGACGCGCGTGTTGCGGCGTCCCGAACGCCTGACCTTCGCCTCGCCCCTGAGCCGCGGCAGGCGCGTCGTGCCGCGGAACTTCACGTTGATGGTCTGGTCGAGCGGGTAAGTTACCGCGACCGTCTCGCGCTTGATGTCGCTCTGCGCGAGCGCCGAGGCGCAGAACGAGAGCGCCAGCAGCGCCGCCGCCGTCACGCGTAAAGTAGAGCCTTTCAAATTCATAAACAGGACTCCTCACTTCTCGGGTGAAGTATGTGCGCTTCGGGGAGCCGCAAGGGGAAGCGCGAAGAACCACAATCTGATTGATGCACGGCGCGCGCGCCCGTGTTGCCGACTTTTCGATTGCGGATTTCGGATTGCGGAATGCGGATTAAAAAAGCTCCGAGGCGTCGCGGCCTTCATCTTCCTTCAATCCGAAATCCGAAATCCGAAATCCGCAATCTTCTCAACGCTGCGCCGTGCGCCGCTCCTGCGCCAGTTGCACGACGGCGAGCGAGATGGCCGTCAGGAGGAGGATGTGTATGTACCCTCCCTTACCTAGAACGAACGCGCAGACGAACCACGCGACGAAGAACCCCGCGGAGATGAACCAAGTGTACAAGCCTGCCTTCCGCCCCCTCGCGCCAGCTACTTCGACGCCGTCTTGACCGAGCCTTTCGGAAGCTCGACCGCGCGCAGGCCGACGTGCGCCGGGTCGCCGCCGACGAGCATCCCGCCGCCGCCGAGAGACGGCGCGACGACGAGCGTGCGCAGCGCGCCGCCCGCGGCTTCAGCCGCCGGATGCTTCCCGCCCTCCGCGACCTTCATGACGAGCGAGCCGTCCTTGCCGGAAAAGCCGAGCGCGAAATCTTTGCCGCCCGCGACGATCACGTCCAGCACGCCGTCGCCGTTCACGTCGGCGAAGCTCGCGGTGGCGGCGTCGGTCGCGCCCTCGCTCGACCAACGGACGTTGCCGTCGCTGGTGCTGACGAGCGCGACGCGCCCGCGCTTCGTAAGCATCACGATCTCCGGCGCGCCGTCGCCGTCAACGTCCGCCGAGGCGAGCGTGCCGCGCACCGAATCGTTGTCGGCCTTGATGACGCCCAGCACCTTCATTTCGGGGACGCCCATCGCCCACAGCCCGTTGTCGGTTCCGACGACGAGGATCGTCATCTCGCCGCGCTTCACGGCAATCGGCGCGGTCGTCACTTCGCCTTCAACCTTCGCCGTCGCGACGACCGAGCCGTCCGCGCCGCGAAGCTCGACGCTGCCGTTCTTCAACCCGACGACGACGCCGTGCTTGCCGCCGAACTCGACCGGGCACGGAGCGCCCACGACTTCGCCTCCGAGATTCTGGCTCGCGACGACGCGGCCAGAGCTTGCGTTGAGCACGTAAAATTTTGAGGGCGACTCAGTGACGACGACGACCTCCGGGTTTCCGTCGCCGTCAACGTCCGTGGCGACCCCGCTCGCGGCGCGGCCTTCGAGGCTCGCGCGCCAAACCTCCTTGCCGGTGTCGCCCTGAAGCGCGTGCACGCCTCCGTCGTTCGCGACGACGACATCGCGCTCGCCCTGTCTGGCGCTGACGACGACGGGCGCGAACGTCGGCACGCTGCCCGATGCCGCCGCGCCCGCGCCATACCGCGCGTTCCAGAGCGAGATTCCGCTCGCGCCGTCAACGGCGAACGCGCGACCGTCCGCGCCGACGCCGACGAAGTCAACGACCGCGCCCGTGCGAAGCTGCGCCGGCACGAGCGTCGCAACGTCGCCCGTCGCCGTGCGCCAGCCCGAATCGTCCGAAGGCATCAGAACGTCGGCGACCTCGACGCCTTTAGTCGTGGAAGAAAGCTCGACGTGTTCGGGCCGCGTGTAGGTGATGCTCGTCTCGGCGGCGGCGGGGGCCACGCGCCAGAAGTAGTCGCCGGGCGGAAGACCTTTGACGACGTACTGCCTGCCCTCGACGGCCTGGTCGAAAACGATGTCCGTGAAATTCTCGTCGGTCGCGAGCTGAAGCCGGTAGCGGCTGATGCCCGGCTTGCCCTCCCAGCGGACGAGTATCGCGGGGGCGACCTGCTGCGCCTGCGGCTTCTGTTGGCCGTCCGGCTTCGAGGGCGTTCGCGAAGTCGTCGCCGCGGGCTTCGGCG
>DASRCS010000219.1:0-11080 GCA_035652995.1 Pyrinomonadaceae bacterium | reverse complement strand
GTACTCGTGGATAATATCGGGGATGCATTCACGAAAACCGGGAGGGCCGAGACGTTGCGCGCGATGGGCCGGCTTCATGACGCGTTAACAGCTTACGACTCCGCCGTCGCCGAGCACCCTGATAATGTGGTCGCGAAGAACGGGAGGGCTGAGACGTTGCGCGCGATGGGGCGTTTGGACGAGGCGCTCGCCGCCTACGACGCTGTACTCGTGGATAATATCGGGGATGCATTCACGAAAACCGGGAGGGCCGAGACGTTGCGCGCGATGGGCCGGCTTCATGACGCGTTAACAGCTTACGACTCCGCCGTCGCCGAGCACCCTGAAAGTGCCGTCGCGAAGCGCGGGCGGGCGGAAGTGCTGAAGGCGATGGGGCGTTTGGACGAGGCGCTCGCCGCCTACGACGCTGTACTTGCGAATAACCCAAATGACTCTATTACTAAAAATGGGCGAAGCTGTGTCCTGATAGCCTTGCGACTGTACGACGAGGCGCTTCAACTTCTGCCGGACGAAAACCCTGCCACGCTTAATGATTGGATCGGTTATCACATGCGCGGCATGATCATGCTCCGCACTGGCAAAATTGAAGAAGCCATCGAAATATTCGAGCGCGGCGTTAGGGAAGACCCGATTCCTTCCAGCAAAGAATATTTTCGGAACGCGCTGGCCGTGGCTTGCCTGCGTCGCGGAGGTCGCGAAGATTTGGAGAGAGCCGGAAACGCTCTGGAAGGAGTCACCGCGCCACTGCTGCAACCGCAGGCGAACGTCCTGCGCCTTCATGCCTTCGGCGCTTCCGGTAAAGACGCTCTTGCCGTCACCGCTCACGAGAAGTTACGCGACAAGCCCTGGTTCATCCCCGACGAGCTGGTCGCCGAGCTTCACCGCCGCTACATACTCAAAGAAGAGCCGCGCCACGACGACGACTGGGTTTTCGAGAAGGAGGAGGACACGTTCCTCTTCGACCCGAACCAGCAGATGCTCTCCTACACCTTTCTGCCGGCGGCCTGACTTCCTCCCGCATCAGGACACGGCGAGGCGGCCCTTCATCACGCATTGGCGAGAGATGCCCAATCCTTTGCCAATCGTCTTTCGTCTGCCAACTGCGGCGTCACGCGCTTCGAGATTCAGCACGGCGGACTCACGCGCGTCCTCTGCGTCAACGACACGCGCCGCCTCGCCGGACTCTGAAGCGCCGGAGCGTGACGCGCTGTCTGGACTTCCCGCAGCATGGCGGGACTGTCTTTTCTTCAAGCCCGCGTTCTGACCGAGGCTCTCCAAAAAGTTCTTGACAGCGGCGCGCAACTTCTATAGCTTCTGCGCGGCCTCGCAACCGGTAACGCTGCTCGCCGGCACTCAAGATCGAATGCCCTGCTTCACTTTCTGAGAGCCGCCGAAAACTTCAACCCCTGGTCGGGCGCGCGGCCTTTTCGCGGCGCGCGGCGTCCGCCCATCTTTCCCGAACCTAACCCTCTTGCTAAGGAGAATCCTGAAATGGCGACAACGAAGAAAACCGGATCAACCAAGTCAGCAGCCTCGAACAAAGCCACCGCCGCCGACCTGAACAGCACGACGAAGGCCGTACAGCAGGCCGTCGCGCGCGCGCTCCAGGCCAAGCAAGTGCAGCCGAAGATCAGGGGGCCGATTTTCGTCGGGATTATCTACGACCCAATCGCCAAGCAGTTCAGGGTCGTCAACCAGTTCGAGTAGGGCGCGGCATTATCGGCAAGTGCGCGGCGCGCGCCTCCCGGCGGGAGGCGCGCGCCGCGAAAGGAGTTTCGTCAATGAGTGAGCATGGAAACGACGAACAACCCTTGTGTCCGAGCGCGCGACCCGAAATGAAAGGGGCCGTCGCCTTCGGTGCCGTGGCGGGCACGGTCGAGGAGCCTTTCCTCGTACACTTCGCCGCGCCGCAGCCCGTGAGCGACGAACTGCTCGCGTTGGCGCGTCCGGCGGAGCCGACCGAGGTCTTCCGCTTCGCCGCCCCCTGCGCCGGCCACGCCTGCGCGCACTTCGACGGGCAGGACTGCCGGCTCGCCGCGCGCGTCGTACAGATACTGCCAGCCGTCACGAGCAGTCTGCCGCCGTGCGTGCTGCGCCCCGAATGCCGCTGGTGGCAGCAGGAGGGCAAGGCCGCGTGTCTCCGCTGCCCGCAGGTCGTCTCCGAGTGCGTCGCGCCTTCGGAGGAGATGATGCGCGCGGCGCTCCCCGAAGGCGACTCCGCGTCCTTCGACGCGTCCCTCTGACATCAACAAGGCGGCACGCGCCGCGCACGTCACTTCAAACGAAAGCGAAGGCAGCCGCGTCAACGAGCGCCTTCGCTTTTTTTTCACTTCGTCCGCGACGCGCTCAAGCCGCCCGTCCTGCCCCTGACCTCCGAACGGCGAGCGCGTGAACGAAGAGCGCGACACAAACCGCGAGCGGTATCGCGAGCCAGCGCGCGAGCGGGTACGAATGCATCGCGCCGCTCATCATCTCGTTGATGTACGCCGCGAGCGCCGAGCCTGGGAAGTTGCAGAGCATCGCGCCGTGCATCGCGCCGACGAGGTTGATGACGAACGACGCAACAGCGAACGCCGTCACCAACACCCCGAACAACAGCCTGAGCGCGCGTCGGCGCAGGAGGCCGAAGCCCGCAAGACCCAAACACGCGAGCGGCATCGCCGGAAGGAGGTAGCGCGGGCCGTACTGGCAGGTGCCGTTCGCCTCGATGTTCAGGATGTAGGCGGCGAGCGCCGCGAGCATCACGAGGGCGAGCGCCTGCTCGCGCCGGAGTCTCGCGGGCAGGAGCGCGAGTCCCACGAGTCCGGCCCAGAAAACGGGCACGTAGAGCGTGAGCGTGCGTGCGTAGAAGTCGAGCTTGCCGAAAAAATTCTCGCCGTCGAGGCGGAAGAACGTGTCGCTGTAATTGCCCGCGACGTTCGGCAAAAGCAAAGGGTTGCCGAAACAGACGGCGTCGTAAATCAGCAGCGGCAACAGTCCCGCTAAACCTCCGGCGATGAACGCCGGCAACAGCCGCCAACGCCGTAGCGAGACGAAGTAGAGGGCGACGGCGGCGGCCATGAAGAACGGAAGCATCGAGGTCGTCACCGTCAGCCCCAACATCACGCCCGCGCACGCGGCGAGCGTCGCCGCGCGACGCCCTTCCGCCTCGCGCCGCAGTCGGACGACGAGGTAGAGCGCGATGGCGAGGTAGCCCGTCGCGAGCGCGTCGTGCCAGGCGATGCCCGAGTAAACGAAGGCCGTCGTCGCGAGGCCGTAGGAGAGCGCGGCGAGGAGCGGCCAGAAGATCGAAGACTCGCCGGTCGCGAACTCGCGCGCCGTGCGGAAGACGGCGACGGCGGACGCGGCGGTCACGAGCGAGGCTGTCAGGAACGTGACGAGCGCCGCCGTCAGAAGAAAGTCGTCGGCGTAGCTCAGGCCGAGGGCGTGGAGCGGGAAGTAAGCGCAGGCCCCGGCCATGAGCTGGCCGGGCTGCTTGGCGGGATAGACGTGCCCTTCGCGGACGAAGGCGTCACCGACGGGCCGGACTTTCAGGCGCTCGACGCGCGAGCCTTCGACGTAGAGGTGATGTCGCTCGACGTAAGCCTCGACGCCCGCCTGCTGCAAGCCGAACGCTTCGAGGTTGCCGGAATTGATCGCCGCGCCGTAGGCGAACAAGAGCGTGAAGAAGAGCAGCCACTCAACCCGCGCGCATGATCGAGTCGCCTTATCAAGTGGGCGGGCGTGTGCAGGCTTCGCACTCAATTGAAAACCGACGCGGCGTCAGCCCCTGATCTCCGCGACGGCCTCCGCGGCCTCGGCGTCGAGCGGCGCGACCTCGTCCAACGTCTCCTCGTCGTCGCCTTCGAGCCGCCGCTGGCGGTGGACAGTCCCGTCGGACTCGAAGATGTAGGCCGACGGCGCTTCGCGCATGATGATCTCTTGCAGGCACATCAGGCCGTAGAGCAGCGCTTCGGGGCGCGGCGGGCAGCCCGGGATGTACACGTCCACGGGGATGACGCGGTCAACGCCCTGCATCGTCGAGTAGGAGTCGAACGGCCCGCCCGTCGAGGCGCACGCGCCCATCGCGATGGCCCACTTCGGCTCCGGCATCTGGTCATAGACCCTCCGCACGACCGGCCCCATCTTCAGAGTCACCGTGCCCGCGACGATGATCAAATCGCTCTGCCGCGGCGAGGGGCGGAAGACGCCCGCGCCGAAGCGGTCAATGTCGAACCGCCCCGCGCCAGCCGCGATCATCTCGATGGCGCAGCACGCCAGCCCGAACGTCATCGGCCACAGCGCGGACTTGCGCCCCCAGTTGACGATGTCGCGCACCGGCTTCGCGCCCATCACCGGCGCGCCGACGTTTCGCCTGAGCGCGTTAAAGATCGAGTCAACGGTCGTGAGTACGATTCCTTCTTGATGTTCAGCCATACGATTGCGGATTTCGGATTTCGGATTGCGGATTGAAAAGCAGCAAGGCTCTTCAATCCGCAATCCGAAATCCGAAATCTAAAATCCTTTCACGCCCATTCGAGTGCGCCCTTGCGCCAGGCGTAGTAGTAGCCGACGACGAGGATGCCGATGAAGACGAACATTTCGACGAGGGCGAACTTGGTGAACGAGAAGTCGCGGCCCATGAAGATGATCGCCCAGGGGAGGAGGAAGATCGTCTCCACGTCGAAGATGAGGAACAGCATCGCGACGATGTAGTAGCGCACGGTGAAGCGGTCGTGCGCCTCGGTCGTCGGGTCAATGCCGCACTCGTACGGCCTCATTTTCGTCTTGCCGTAAAGGTTCGGACGGACGAAGCGGCCCAGCACGACGGGCAGGACGGGGAAGACGACCGCGACCGCGAAGAAGACCATCACGGGCCAGTAGCCGCTCACGGGGCCACCCACGCCCGAAGGCGTCTGCGCCGTCGCCGCGTCGGTCGTCGCTTGCAGAAGGAACGCGCTCAGCATCCGAGTCCTCTTTTCCGGCGCGCCGCAAGAAGTGAAGAGCGGTTCGGATTCTAGGCGGCGCGGCGCGGGGTTGTCAAAACTTTTCTACGAAGGGCGTCGCCGCCGGCCCGCTCACTTCGCGTCTTCGTGCGCGCGACCGGCGACGAGGCCGACGGCGTGGGCCAGAACCGGGCGGATGACCGCGAAGCACTCGCGCGCGCCTTTGGGCGAGCCGGGCAGGTTGACGACGAGCGCGCCGGAGCGCGTGCCGCACAGCCCGCGCGAGAGCATCGCCGTCGGAGTCTTCCGCAAAGTCTCCGCGCGCATCGCCTCGGCGAGTCCCGGCACTTCCCTCTCGATAACTGAGCGCGTGGCTTCGGGCGTGTTGTCGCGCGGACTCAGGCCCGTGCCGCCGGTGGTGACGACGAGGTTCACGTCTTCGCGTTCGGCGAGCGCGCGCAGACGCTCCGCGAGCGGTTCGAGGTCGTCCGGCAGAATCTCTCGCGCGACGACCGTCGCGCCAGCCTCACGCAGCAACTCGAAGAGCAGCGCGCCCGACTCGTCCTCCTGCTCGCCGCGCGCGCAGCGGTCGCTGACAGTCAACACAGCCGCGCGAATCTCAACGCCCATCTTCTTCCGCCGGTCTCTTCAGGGTTCGACTAACGAATGCCGCGGGTGAAGCTCCTTGTTCCCACACTCATCTTTCCACGCTCATCACTTCTTCAGCTCACTCCGCGCTCACCGCCTCTTTCTTCGCGTGGAGTTCTTGCAGCGAGACGACGGACACGTCCGTCTGCGCGTGCGCGGCGATGGCTTCGACGATGGCCTGCGCGCCGGTCATCGTCGTCACGCAGGGAACGTTGAACTGCAAGGCCGCGCGGCGTATCGCCTGCTCGTCGAAGTGCGAGGCGCGACCGAGCGGCGTGTTGATGACGAGCGCGATGTCGCCGAGGCGTATCTTGTCGGCGATGTTCGGGCGGCCCTCGTTGACCTTGAAGACCGACTCGACTTCCAGCCCGACCTCGCGCAGTCGCGCCGCCGTCCCGACCGTCGCCGTCAAGTTGAAGCCGAGTCGCGCGAGTCTCCGCGCGAGCAGAGCGGCCTGCCCCTTGTCCGAGTCGTTGACGCTGATGAACGCCGTGCCTTCGCTCGGAAGCTCAAGCCCCGCGCCCTGCATCGCCTTCGCGTAAGCCTCGCCGAACGTGCGACCGACGCCCATCACCTCGCCCGTCGAGTGCATCTCAGGACTCAGCACGGGGTCAACGCCCGGAAATTTTTTGAACGGGAAGACGGGCGACTTGATGTAGAAGCGATCCAGCCTGACGGTCAAGTCTTCCGGCAGGTTGAACTCCGAGAGCTTCCGCCCCGCCATCACGAGCGCCGCGACGCGCGCGAGCGGCACGCCCGTCGCCTTCGAGACGAACGGCACGGTGCGCGACGCGCGCGGGTTGACTTCGAGGACATAGACGCGGTCGTCCTTGATCGCGAACTGGATGTTGATGAGGCCGCGCACCCGAAGCGCCGAGGCGAGCGTGCGCGTGTAGTGGCGCATCGTGTCGAGATGCTCTTCGGCGATCTTGAAAGGCGGCAGCACCGAAGACGAGTCGCCCGAATGGATGCCCGCCTCCTCGATGTGCTCCTGAATTCCGGCGACGACGCACGCGCTGTCGTCGGCGAGCGCGTCAACGTCGAACTCGGCTGCGCGCTCCAGGAACTTGTCAATCAGCACGGGCTTTTCGGGCGAGGCGTCAACGGCAGTCCTCATGTAATCGTCGAGGCTGCGCTCGTCATAACAAATCGCCATCGCGCGACCGCCGAGGACGAACGAGGGGCGCACCATCACGGGGTAGCCTATCCGTTCGGCGGCTTCCCTCGCCTCTTCGATTGAAGTGGCCGTGCCGTTTTCGGGCTGCGGGATGCCGAGTTCGCGCATGAGCGAGCCGAAGCGCTTGCGGTCTTCGGCGAGGTCAATCGAGTCGGGCGACGTGCCGATGATCGGCGCTCCCGCTTCGTGCAGACGCGTCGCGAGGTTCAGGGGCGTCTGCCCGCCGAACTGGACGATGATGCCTTCGGGCTTCTCTTCGTCCACGATGTTCATCACGTCCTCGAAGGTGAGCGGCTCGAAGTAGAGTCGGTCTGACGTGTCGTAGTCGGTCGAGACGGTTTCGGGGTTGCAGTTGACCATGATGGTCTCGAACCCGGCCTCACGCAGCGCGAAACTGGCGTGGCAGCAGCAGTAGTCGAACTCGATGCCCTGCCCGATGCGGTTCGGCCCCGAACCGAGAATCATGATCTTGCGGCGGTCTGTCGGCGCGGCCTCGTCCTCTTCTTCATACGTCGAATAGAGGTAAGGCGTGTACGACTCGAACTCCGCGCCGCACGTGTCCACGCGCTTGTAAACGGGCTTGAGTCCGAGGCTCTTTCGATATTCGCGTGCCTCCGTCTCGGTGCGGCCCGTGATGTACGCGAGCCGCCGATCTGACAATGCCGACTCTTTGAAGTCGCGGAGCGCGTCCGCCGGAATCTCTTCGAGCGCGAGGCCCTCGACCTCGCGCTGAATCTCCATCACCTGACGAATCTGTTCGAGAAACCACGGGTCTATGCGCGACAGGCGATAGATTTCCTGAAGCGACCAGCCGTTGCGAAGCGCGTATGTGACGTAAGAAAACCGTTGCGAGTTCGGGCGCGCGAGCTTGCGTTGCAATTCGTCGTCGGGCACGTCGCGCAGGCGCAAAGGTCGGACGGCTTCGAGCGAGCGCAGGCCCTTGAACAGAGACTCCTTGAACGTGCGCCCGATAGCCATCACCTCGCCGACCGATTTCATCTGCGTGCCGAGAACGTCCTCGGTGTCGCGGAATTTTTCAAAGTTCCACTTCGGGATTTTCGTGACGACGTAATCAATCGTCGGCTCGAAAGAGGCGGGGGTCTTTTTCGTGATGTCGTTCGCGATCTCGTCGAGCGTGTAGCCGACGGCGAGCTTGGCCGCAATCTTCGCGATGGGGAAACCCGTCGCCTTCGACGCCAGCGCCGACGAGCGGGAGACGCGCGGGTTCATCTCGATGACGCGCACCGCGCCGTCGTCGGGGTTGACGGCGAACTGGATGTTCGAGCCGCCCGTCTCGACGCCGACCTTGCGGATGACGCGAATCGCCATGTCGCGCAAACGTTGGTATTCAACGTCGGTCAAGGTCTGCGCGGGCGCGACCGTGATCGAGTCGCCGGTGTGGACGCCCATCGGGTCGAAGTTCTCAATCGAGCAGATGATGACGACGTTGTCGGCGAGGTCGCGCATCACCTCAAGCTCGAACTCCTTCCAGCCGAGGATTGACTCTTCAATCAGAACCTGTGTGACGGGCGAGGCCGCGAGTCCGCCGCGCACGATCTCCTCGAACTCTTCGGGGTTGTAGGCCGTGCCGCCGCCCGTGCCGCCGAGCGTGAAGCTGGGTCGGATGATCGCGGGGTAGCCGGTCTCTTCGACCATTCTTTCGGCCTCGGCCCACGAGTGCGCGAAGCCGCCGCGCGGCATCGGCAAGCCCTCTTCCTCCATCGCGCGCTTGAACATCTCGCGGTCTTCGGCGACGCGTATGGCCTCGCGCTTCGCGCCGATCATCTCGACGCCGCATTCGGAGAGTACGCCCGCGTCGTCGAGCGCCATCGCGAGGTTGAGCGCGGTCTGCCCGCCCACCGTCGGCAGCAGCGCGTCTGGCCGCTCGCGCCGGATGATGGCCGCGACCGTCTCGACGTTGAGAGGCTCGACGTAAGTGCGCGTCGCCGTTTCCGGGTCGGTCATGATCGTCGCCGGGTTCGAGTTCACCAGCACGACCTCGTACCCTTCGGCGCGCAGGGCCTTGCACGCCTGCGTCCCGGAGTAGTCGAACTCGCACGCCTGACCGATGACAATCGGGCCAGAGCCGATGATTAAAATCTTGCGGATGTCTGTGCGTCTGGGCATAGAAACTTTGGACGGACGCCCGCGCGGAAATATTTTTTATTCGCAGGAGTCGTTGAATTATACACACCCGACGCGCGCGCGACTAACCGACCGCGCGCGCAGTCCGCGACGCCTCATGCTTCGGGCGAAAGATTGAAAGTCGCCCGCGCTTGGCGTAACTTTATGGCGCGCGGAAGGAGAAGACGAGATGGCAGCCAATCCTGAACGACGATACACGCTGGAAGAATATCTGGAGTTGGACAGAACGTCCGAAGAGAGATTCGAGTTCTGGCACGGTGAAATCTTCTGCATGAGCGGCGTCAGCGAAGAGCACGCCGAGATCGAGACGAACCTGATCGCCAGCATGAAGTCACGGCTCAGGGCGCGTGGTTGCCGCGTCTTTCCGGCAAATATGCGAATCAAAGTTCCGAGCGCTCCGCCTTACCGCTACGCAGACTTCTCGGCACTGTGCGGCGAGGCGCGGTTCGAGGAGATCGGCGGCGTTGACGCGCTCGTCAACCCGCAGTTGATCGTCGAAGTCTTGTCGGCTTCGACCGAAGCATACGACCGCGGCGACAAGTTCACGCACTACAAATCAATCCCGACCTTCTCCGAATACCTGCTCGTCGCGCAACACCGCCCGCACGTCACGCACCTCTACCGTCAGTCCGACGGGACTTGGATTTACGCGGAGGCCAACAACCTCGAATCAACTCTGAGGCTCGATTCGCTCGACTGCGAGCTGCCTTTGAGCGAAATCTATCGCGGCGTCAACTTCGACTCGGGCAAGACCGCCTGAGCGGGTCACCGCGCCTGAGAGATATTCACTCACCCTAATAATCCGTCTCGTCCGAGGAGTCATCGGCTCACAAACGGCGAGGCCGCGCACGCCCCACCCACATTTACGCGCGCGGCCCCTTCGCCCCGGCTCGGAACCGGGGCCGCGGCACAGTCTTCCCCAAAGAGACGTGCCAGCGTCTAGGCGCTAACGAGGATGCCTTTGTCCGTGAAGCTCATGTGATATATTCCGCTCGTTCGAGTCTTTGAAAATAAGGCAACGGGTCTGATGCGAAGCGAAAGCTCACCCTCAAGCGAGTGATGAGCATCGCCGTTGAGCAAGGAAGGTTCCTACTCACGGCGAGTCAATTACGCGAAGACATGCCATCCCCGATTTGGGGATATGGCAAGCTGCGGACACCCACGCTCCCGTCAGGAGACAACTCCCGATGGGTGTGAAGGCGCGGCGGAGGCCGGAGCGACTGGCCGAAAAGCTGTTACAGATTCGCCTCGCGCTCGGCCTGTCTCAGAGCGAGATGCTGAGGCGTTTAGGACTTGAGGAAGTTATCTCATACAAGAAGATTTCGGATTACGAGCGCGGGACGCGTGAGCCGTCGCTGTTGACTCTTCTCGAATACTCACGAGTCGCGGGCGTCCACATGGAGGTTCTTGCGGATGACGAGTCGGACTTGCCCGTGAGGTTCAGGAAGTAAAAGGCTCAGGCCAGTAACACACAACACGAGGGGCGGGAGTCCTCAAGGCTCCTGCCCCTCAACAATACCTGCCACATTCTCTACCCATTAACGCCGCCGTCAGCGGGCGCGACGAACCGCCATAACAACGTAGCCTTTCACATGAAAGCAATGCTATTCGCGCTCCGGTTGAATGAGTTGGCGCAGCACGTTGCGGCAAAATCAACTTACAGGGCTTAGCTAATGCTTTGCCTTCGGAACTAAACAAAATGTCGCTGTTCTATCTGAGGCTACCTTCTCTAATACTAACTCCCAAGGAATATTAGGAACTGCAATACTTTGTCCTACATATAAGCCGTAAGCCTCTCTTGCCACTTCTTTGATTGGGTCATTTATACCATACCGCATAACGACTAGTTCTAATTTTCCCGAATCGAATCCAAAGAACCCTCTCACCTGAAAGTCATAGAGATAATTTCCTTCTCCCAATAATTTTTGCGGGAACTTGTAGTTCTCATTTTCCTTTACTTTAAATAGGAAAGAATGCTCGGCACTCTCTCCCACTGCCTTTAGAAGATCAGCCTTGAGTTTCTTAGCGCCATCTATTGTCTGTTTCTGAGTACAGGACAAAAATCGTTCTTTGACACTGCATAAAAGGCCACTGCGCCTTTATCCTTATCAGCGTCCATCGCCAAATGAGACGTGAAAGGAGGTAGCACAATGGCCGACATCCGCCTGCTTGAGCGGACGCTCGC
>DASRCS010000218.1:0-16092 GCA_035652995.1 Pyrinomonadaceae bacterium | reverse complement strand
AGGCGGGCGCAAGCGCCTCGCCATGGTGGACGCCATCGTTGACGCCGAAGTGCCGGTGATGGGCCACATCGGGCTGACGCCGCAGTCCTTGAACAAGCTCGGCGGCTACCGCCTGCAAGCGAAGACCGCCGACGCCGCGCGCGCGCTCGTCGAAGACGCGAGGATGTTGGAAGAGGCGGGCGTCTTCTCCGTCGTCCTCGAAGTCGTCCCGCGCGAGATCGCGCGCATGGTGACGGAGGCTCTGCACGTCCCCGTCATCGGCATCGGCGCTGGCGCAGACTGCGACGCGCAGATACTCGTCACGCACGACCTGCTAGGACTCTCCTTCAGCCGCACGAGTCCGCGCTTCGTCCGCCAGTACGCGAACCTCCGCGAGGCGATGAACGACGCCGTCACCCGCTACGCCGACGACGTGCGCGCGGGCGCTTTCCCGTCAGACGACGAATCGTACCCGCTCCCCGCCGACACAGCCGCGGAGCTAGGCATCACGCGTACAGCAAATAAGGAAGCGAAGAGGTCTTGAGTGAGCGCCCGGCGCTCGTCGCCCGGCAGCCGGCTTTCTGGCGCGTCGCCGCGATTGGTAGTTTTAAGTCGGCGCGGGTCACGTTTCGCGGAGTGGATCGGCTGAAGGCTAACGGCTAACAGCCAACAGCTATTAGCTAACAGCTTTCTTATGGAGATAATCAACCGCCGCCAGCGCATGGCAAGCGTCGCGCGCAAACTCAGGCGCGACGACAAGACGATAGGACTCGTGCCCACGATGGGCGCGCTGCACGAAGGCCACCTCTCACTCGTGCGCGAGGCGCGCAGGATGTGCGACGTGGTCGTCGTCTCGGTCTTCGTCAACCCCACGCAGTTCGGCCCCGGCGAAGACTTCAAGCGCTACCCGCGCGACCTGACCGGCGACACCACCAAGCTCACCGACTACAGCGTTGACTACATCTTCGCGCCGTCCGCCGAAGAGGTTTACCCGAAGAACTTCGCGACCTACGTCACCGTCGAAGGACTCTCCGAGCAGATGGAGGGCGCGGCACGCCCCGGCCACTTCCGCGGCGTCGCCACCGTCCTGACTGTCCTCTTCAACACCGTGCGCCCCGACTTCGCCTTCTTCGGACAGAAGGACGCGCAGCAGACGCTCGTCGTCAAAAGGCTCGTGCGCGACCTCGCCTTCGACATCGAGGTCGTCGTGCTGCCCACGGTGCGCGAGCAGTCGGGACTCGCCCTCTCCTCGCGCAACGCATACCTCGACGACGAGCAGCACAAGGCCGCGACCGTCCTCTACCGAGCGCTCTCGCAGGCGCGCGAGGTTTACAACGAGGGCGAGCGCAGCGCGAAGAAGTTGGCCGAGGCCGTCCGCGCCCAGTTCGACACCGAGCCGCGCGCTCGCCTCGAATACGTCGGCGTGGTTGACGCCGAGACGATGGAGAAGTACGACCGCCTCCCCGAAGACCGCGCCGTGCTGATCGCGCTCGCCGCGCAGGTCGGCTCGACCCGACTCATTGACAACATCGTCATCCAGCCCGCGCGGCAGAAGGCGCGCACCACGACCGAAGCTTGAGGCGGCGTCGGCCCTCGCGCCTTTCGGGAGTCGGCGCGCGATTGCGAGTTTGTTAAGCACGGCGGAGGGCTTGCGGTCGGAAGGCTTTGATGTATAATTCCCCGCCGTAGCCCGAGGCAGGACGTGACGACCCCCGACGCCGTTTCTAACCCTCGCTGTTTGAGAGCGCGCAAATTCACGTTTGCTTTTCAAGCACGCGATTTACCCGCCCGCGGTAAAAACCTTGAAACAGTATGCAGTCGTCGCCCGCCGCCGCCGCCCGTGGCGAAAAGCCCGCGCGCGGAAGTTTCAACGGCTCGCCGAAGCCCGCCGGGGGAGTCGGTTCACCCGTTCTCAACCGGCAAGACCTTTCTGCAAGAATTAGAGGAGACATCCAATGGAACGCATCGTTCTCAAGCACCTTAGCGGCTCGAAGGCCAACCAGGTGGAGGAGTTCCCGCTCCAACACGTCCGCGAACTCGTCCTCGGGCGCGACCCTTCGTCAACGGTCAAGTACGACCCCGACCGCGACGACCTCGTCGGTCGCCAGCACGCGCGGATCACGCAAGACCCGAATGACCCCTCGCAGTTCATCATCACAGACCTGAACAGCCGCAACGGCACGTTTGTGAACCGCCAGAGGATTTCGGGCACGATCCGCGTCAACCCCGGCGACGTGGTGCAACTCGGCCCCTCCGGCCCGGAATTTATCTTCGATGTCGAGCCGCGCCCCGCCAGCGCGACCAAGGCGACGCGCATCGCGGCGACCGGCCCGATGGCCCCGACCGTCGGCGGGCCTCCGGCCACACGCGTCGGCCCCACGGGCGGAGCCGGTGCGCCGCCGCCGACCTTCCCGCCGACCGGGCAGCCGCCGACCGGCGGGCCGCCCCCTCCGGGCGGCGTCGGCAAGGCCACGGTCGAGCGCATCGTCGCCGCCAACGTCCAGCAGGCTAAAAAGAGCCAGAGCCGAACCTACCTCGCCGTCATCGCCGTCGTCGTCGTCCTCTTCGCCGGCATCCTCGCCGTCGGCGGGTTCTTCGGCTACCGCTACATCACCTCGACGAAGAAGGACATCGCCGAGCAGACCAACAACCAGGTTGAGGCGGTCAAGAAGAACCTCGACGACGCGAAGGCCACCGAGGCGGCCACCGCCTCGATGAAGGCCGGCGAGATCGTCAAGCAGTACGGCGGCGCGGTCGTCAAGATTGACGTGGCGTGGCGTCTCGTCTCGCAGCAGGGCAACGGCCTCGTCTATCACCAGTACATGATGATCAACGGCCAGCCGCGCGCCTGCTACGTCCGCGTCTCCGACGGCTCCATCGAGCCGTACCTGACCTACAACTCGAACCCGCTCAACGTCGGCATCGGCGGTCGTCACACCGGCTCCGGCTTCGCGGTGTCGAGCGACGGCTTCATCCTGACGAACGCGCACGTCGCCGCCGCGTGGGAGTCGAACTACGAGTTCCCGCCCTCGGCCAACAACGGCGTCGTCATCGGCCAGGGGCCGGACGGCAAGCCGGCCATCGTCGGCACCATCGCCGAAGCGCCGCGCACCTGGGTTCCGGCGCACAGCAAGCAGGACAACATGTCCTATGACGGCAGGAACGACCACCTCGACGTGCTCTTCCCGAACTCCGAGCGGCGGCTGACGGCGAAGCTCTCTTCGATCTCGCCGCGCCACGACGTGGCGCTCATCAAGGTTGACAGCCCCGGCACCGTCCCGGCGGTCGAGATCAATGACAACTACGACACCATCCAGGCCGGCGACACCGTGACCGTCCTCGGCTACCCCGCGATCTCGAAGGCCGTTTACGGCATCGTCCACTCGCAGGACGCGCTCAAGCCCTTCGACACGACCGCGGTCGAGATACCCGACCCGACCGTCACGAACGGCAACATCGGGCGCGTCTATCGCAGCCAGGACAACAACAACAGCAACAACGGCGTCGAGAAGCAGACCGTCAGTCTCATCGGCGACTCGTACCAGTTGCAGATCAACACGACGGGCCCCGGCAACTCCGGCGGCCCCGTCTTCGACGAGCACGGACGCGTCATCGGCATCTTCTACGCGGGCCTCAGCGAAGGCTCGACCGCCGTCACCTTCGCCGTCCCGATCCGCTTCGGCAAGGAGCTGATGGGAACGAAGTAAACGCGGAAGCGTCGGCCATGGGCGACGGGCTGAAACGCAAGAAGTCTTCAGCCCGTCGTTCATGGCTCCGAGTTCAGAGTTTCGGACTGCTTCCCCCATGAGCAGAGCCTTAGAAACAAACCAGACCATCGGCGAGTACCGCATCGTTGACTTCATCGGCGCGGGCGGGATGGGAGAGGTCTATCGGGCCATCCACTCGAAGATTGGCCGCGTCGCCGCCGTCAAAGTCCTCACGCAGGCCACGCAATCGAGCGGCTTCGTCGAGCGCTTCTTCAACGAGGCGCGCATCCAGGCGAGCCTCCAGCACCCGAACATCGCCACGCTTTACGACTTCTGCGAGGTCGCCGGCCAGCCCTGCATCATCATGGAGTACATCGACGGGCAGGCCATCTCCGAGCGCATCGCCGCCTACGGCGCGCTGCCGCTCGCCGAGACCGTCTATGTCTTCGAGCGCGTCTGCGAGGCGATTGACTACATCCACCGCCACGGCGTCATCCACCGCGACATCAAGTCGAACAACATCAAGATCAGCTCGCAGGGTCAGGTCAAACTCCTCGACTTCGGCATCGCCAAGTCGCAGACCTCGCAGCAGCTCACGCAGGTCGGCTCGGTCATCGGCACGCTCCAGTACCTCGCGCCCGAACTCATCCGCGGCGGTACGGCTGACGAGCGCGGCGACATCTGGGCCTTGGGCGTCCTGCTCTACGAGATGGTCACGGGGCGCGTGCCGTTCGAGGCGGCGACCATCGGCGACCTCTGCGACAAGATCGACCGCGTCTCCTACGCGCCGCCCGCGCAACTCAACCCGGCGGTGCCCCGCGAGGTCGCGCAGATCATCGCGCGCTGCCTGAAGAAGAACCCGTCGGAGCGCTACCACTCGGCGGGCGAACTGCTCGCCGACGTGCGCCGCCTGAACGCGCTGGTCTCGCAGCCCGGACTCAGCTCGACCGTGAGCGACGCGGCGACCGAGTACATCGAGGCGAAGACGGGCGGGCCTTCCAGGCTGCCGCTCGCCGTCGGCGCGGTCGCGGGCGTCGTCGTCATCGCGCTCGCCGCCGTCCTGATCTACGCCCTCACGCGCACGCCGGACGCGCCGGTCGCGTCCGACAACTCGGCCAACGTCTCGAACACCGCGAGGGGACTCACGTCGAACGGCGCGCGCACGTCGTCGTCGCCCGACGCGCAGGAGCGCACCATCAGGGTCAGCATCAACGACGGCCAGGCGGAGGTCTATCGCGGCGGGGACAAGCTCGGCACGACGCCCTACAACTATCACGGCAGGCTCGGCGAGCACGTCCTGCTCATGCTCAAGCGCGAGGGCTACAAGGACACGCCCGTCGAATTCACCATCACCGACGCCAAGAGGGAGTACATGTCGGGCATGGAGAAAAAGTGACACGCTCAGGCGGTCACGTCTCGGAGAAGATTCCAACCAGAAGGGGACAGTGAATGTTTGGTAGAAAAAGGTCGGACGGCAGGGAGGCCGCCGAGCGCCGCCCGACGCCGCCGCACGAAATCGTCGCCGCCGTTTTGACGGACGTGGGCTGCGTGCGCGAGATCAACGAGGATTCGGGCCGCTTCGTGCGCCCCGACGACGAGGCGAGTTTGAAGAACCGCGGCGCGCTCCTCATCGTCGCCGACGGCATGGGCGGCCACTCGGCGGGCGAGGTCGCGAGCGGCATGGCCGTCGAACTCATCCCCGACATCTACTACTCGTCGAAGGGCGAGCCGCACCGCGCGCTGAAGGAGGCGGTCGAGGAGACGAACCGCCGCATCCACGCCGCCGCCGCCGAAGACTCCGCCAAGCACGGCATGGGCACGACCTGCACGGCGCTCTGCCTCTTGGACGGGCAGGCGTTCGCCGCGCACGTCGGCGACAGCCGCCTCTACATGCTGCGCGAGGGCAAGGTCTATCAGCTCACGGAAGACCACTCGGCGGTGATGGAGATGGTCAAGCTCGGCATCATCACGAAGGAGGAGGCGCGCCACCACGAGGACAAGAACGTCATCCTGCGCGCGCTCGGCACTTCGCCCGAAGTCGAGGTCGCGGCGCTCGACCCCTTCTCGATTCGGGTCGGCGACAAGTACCTGCTCTGCTCGGACGGACTTTACGACCTCGTCTCGGACGAGGAGATCGGGCGCGAGCTTTCGGGCGACGACCTCAACGAAGCCGGGCAGAAGATGATCGCGCTCGCCAAGGAGCGCGGCGGGCACGACAACATAACCGTCGGCATGGCTGCGGTCGTTCCCGCGAACGGCGCGAAGCCGGTTGTTGATTTACGCGCGACGCGCGAGTGGAGGGCAGAGGGATGATCGGACAGATAGTCGGCAATTATAAGATCGAGCAGAAGCTCGGCGAGGGCGGCATGGGCGAGGTCTATCGCGGCGTGGACATGATGTTGGAGCGCGAGGTCGCCATCAAGTTCCTCCGCCCCGAACTCGCCAGCCAGGCGAACGTCGTCGAGCGCTTCCGCTCGGAGGCCGTCACGCTGGCGAAGCTCAACCACCCGAACATCGCCACGCTCTACAGCTTCATGCGGCAGGGCGACAGCTTCATCATGGTGCTTGAGTTCGTCCGCGGCGTCACGCTCGACCACGTCATCCAGCAGCGCGGCGCGATCCCCTGCGAGCAGGCGATACCCATCTTCTGCCAGATGCTCGACGGCATCCAGGAGGCGCACAACTACGGCATCATCCACCGCGACATCAAGCCCGCCAACATGATGCTCACCGAGAAGGGCACGCTCAAAGTCCTCGACTTCGGCATCGCCCGCATCCTCGGCACGGCGCGCATGACCCGACAGGGCAACATCATCGGCACCATCGAGTACATGTCGCCCGAACAGGTGCGCGGGTTTGAAACGGACGCGCGCTCCGACATCTACTCGCTCGGAATGCTGCTCTACGAGATGCTGACCGCGCGCTGCCCGTTCGAGATTCAGAACGAGTTCGAGCTGATGAAGGCGCAGATCGAGCAGTACCCCGTGCCGCCGCGACAATTGAACCCGGCCATCCCGGAAGTCGTCGAGCAGGCCATCTGGCGCTCGATCCAGAAAGACCCGGCGCAGCGCTTCCAGAGCGCGAGCGAGTTCCGCGCCTTTCTCTTGAACGCCGGCTTCGCCGCCACGGGCAGGCTCGAACCGCTCGCCGTCGGCGACCCCAACGCGTTCGGCACGCGCCCCGTCACGCAGACGCCCCAGAGCAACCCGCCGTCGCCCTACGCGACCGTGCCGATGCAGAGCTTCAACCCGCCTTCACAACCCGGAGTCCCGCCGCAGTCGCAGCCGGGCACGCAAGCCCCGCCGCCGAGCGCGCAAGCTTCGCAGCCGGGCTTCACGTCGCTGTCTCATCCGGGCACGACAGCGCCGCCGCAGCCCGGCGCGCAGGCGTCGCAGCCCGGCCTCTCGTCGCCTTCGCATCCGGGACTGAACGCGACTCCCGTTTCAAACCCCGGCGTGTCGAACCCCGGACTCGACATGAACGCGACGATCATTGACCCGCAGATGCAGACGAACGCGTCCGCCGCGAAGGAGACGCGCGTCGGCGCGCCCGGCAGCTTCGCGCCCGTGCCGCCGCAGGGCGGACGCGACGTGATGAAGGAGACTCGCATCGGCGCAGGCCCGGTCATGGGAGCGGCGGCGGCACCGCCGCAGGGCTTCGCACAGGCCGCGCCCTACGCGCAGCAGCAGCGGCCCGCGCAGCAGCCCTCGAAGGGCAAGTCGAAGCTGCTCTACTTCGCGGGCGCGGGCGTCGCGGCGATCTTCGTCCTCGTCCTCGTCGTCGGCGTCGGCGCATACGTCCTCATCTCGCGGTCGAAGAAGGCCGAGCCGGTGAAGCCCGCCGCGCTCACCGACCAGCAGACGAAGCCCGCCGAGCAGCCGACGACCGAGCCGACGCAGGCCGCGCCCACGACGCCGTCCGCGCCCGACCAGACGACCGTCGGGACGCAGACGACCGACACGAACGTCATCCCCGTGCAGCAGCAGCCGACCGTGTCCGAGCCGCGCACCACCGCGGAAGTGCCCGCGCAGAGCGGCAGCCGTCAGCCGGCGACGAGGACGACGGCGCAGCCGCGACCGCAGCAGCCGCAGCCGGCCAAGAGCAACAACCAGAAGAGCGCACACCAGCGCGCCCTCGAAGCGCTCGACCAGTAGGCGCGGGCGAAGTTTTCAGAACTCACCGAGAGCGAACGGGCATGAAGACTTGTCGCAACACGGTTCGGTCGAAGGGGTCGAGTCTCGCGGCGCTGGCGCTCGCGGCCTGCGCGCTCGTCCTCTTCCCCGCGGCCTCTTCCGCGCAGGCGAAGAAGCCGATCACCCTCGACGGACTCGTCAAGGCCGTCAGAATCAACGGCCTCTCGACCGCCGAACTCGTCCAGCAGATACAACTGCGCGGCGTCGCCTTCGAGATGACCGCGGACGCCGAGTCGCAGTTGCGCTCGGCGGGCGCGCGACCCGAAGTCATCGAAGCCGCGCGCTCGAACTACCGCCCCGAAGTCGCCGCGCCCGTGGTGAACACCGGCAGCCGGAACAGACCCGCAGTCCCGCCGGGGCCGCCGCTCTCGAAGAGCGAGATCGTGACGATGCTTCAGGCGGGCACGCCCTCTGCGCGCGTCGAGCAGTTCGTTGACGCGCGCGGCGTCAACTTCCAGTCGAACGCGTCCGTCGCGCAGGAGATCAAGCGCGCGGGCGGAACGAACTCGCTCGTCGGCGCGATCACCGCGAGCTACGTCGCGACCGGCACGCACCGCACGCCTCCGCCCGTCGCCAACAACACGCAGCCCGCGCGCCGCGCGCCCGACTACGACGAGTTGACCGACCAGGCGACAGCCGCCTACGACGCGAAGGACGCGGCGCGCGCCACGCAGCTTCTTCAGCAGGCGATTCAACTTGAGCCGAACTCGCCGCGCGCCTACCAGTTGCTCGGCTTCACGCAGTTGTATCTTCAGAACAACATCACCGAGGCCGAGAAGAACATGAGACGCGCGATTGAACTCGGCGGCTCCGCCGCGTTCCGCGTCTTCCACGACCACGCGAACGGCTCCTTCCGCGACACCTGCGCCGGCACGCTCTTCGTCACGAAGACGAACGTCACCTTCAAGGCCGACGACGGCCAGCACACCTTCGAGTCGAACGACCCCGACATCCGCGAGATCAAAGTCAACAAGCTCGTCGGCTCGACCTTCGGCGTGCTGCTCGGCGGCGCGGGCGACATCGGCGCGTTCCACATCAAGGTCAAGCTCGGGGGCGACAGCAAGAACTACAACTTCGCGCCGCTGACGAAGAAGGCCGAGGAGTCGAGGCTCATCGTCAACCTCGTCTCCGGCTACGGCGGCGTCAAGGGTTAGAGGCCGGCGTTCGCGCGCCGAACGCACGGCGGAGTGCAAGCCATGTCAACGCAAAGCAGTCCGAAGCTCAGAAAGGTTTTCGTCGTCACGCTCGCCGCCCTCGCGGCCCTCGCCTTCTCGACGGCTGCACACATGCAGACCGCCAAGAAACCGATCAGCCGGCAGGGACTCGTCAACGCCGTCAAGATCAACGGCCTGACCACGCAGGAACTCGTCGCGCAGATCGAGCGGCGCGGCGTTGACTTCGAGATGACCGCCGACGCCGAGAGCGAGCTTCAGTCGGTCGGCGCGCGCCCCGAAATCATCGAGGCCGCGCGCTCGAACTACCGCCCCGCCGCCGCCGTCGTCCGCAACGACACGCCCGCGAGGCCCGCCAACACAACGAACGCGACGACGAACGCGAACGTCCCCGACGGCCCGCCGCTCTCGAAGAGCGAGGTCGTCACGATGCTTCAGGGCGGCATCTCGTCGGCGCGCGTCGAGCAGTTCGTCGAGAAGCGCGGCGTCAGCTTTCAGGTGACGCCGGAGATCGCGCGCGAGATCACCGCGGCGGGCGGCTCGCGCTCGCTCGTCGGCGCGATCACCGAGAAGTCAACCGCCGAGACCGCGTCGAACAACAACCCGAACGACTCGCCCTTCGGCCCGGCGGGCAGCAGCGGCCCCGACTACGACGACCTGATTGACCGCGCCAACGCCTCGGCCACCGCGAGCGACTTCGCGGGCGCTCTGCGCTACGCGCAGCAGGCCGCGCAGCTCGACCCCAAGCAGCCGACGGCCTACTCGATCATCGGCACCATCGCGCTCTACTACGGGCAGAACGTGAGCCTCGCCGAGCAGGCCATGCGCGCGGCAATCGAGCGCGGCGGCGCGGCTGCCTTCCACGTCTATCACGACCACGACGGACAGTTCAGCCAGTACTGCGAAGGCTCCTTCTTCATCACGAAGACCGGCGTCAGCTTCAAGGCCAACGACGGGCGCGACACGTTCGAGACCGAGGACTCGAACATCAAAGAGGTGAAGGCCAACGCGCTGATGGGCGCGCAGCTCGGCGCGTTCCACATCAAGCCCGTGCAGCCCATCAACGGCAGGAACAACTTCAACTTCGCGCCCAACACGCGCAGCAAGGCGGAGGCCGACCTGATCATCCGCCTGATTAGGGCTTACTAACCCGACGACACCCGACCGCGCCGAACCTCGACGTGCGCCGAGAGTTTGAAGCGATGAGAAAAAACAGACTGTTCACGGCGGCCAGCCTTCTCCTTCTGGCCGCCCTCTTTTTTATCCCTTCCGCAGCCGCCGCGCGGCAGAAGCAGCAGGACGTTGAGCGGCAGATTCAACGCGGCGCGGACGCGCTGCGCCGCAGCGACTGGAAGAGCGCCGCCGACAACTACCAGAGGGCCGTGCGCGCCGACCCGAAGAACTACGAGGCCAACTACGGACTCGGCGTCGCGATGATGAACCTGAAGCGGACGATGGACGCGCTCGCGGCCTTCTCGAACGTCATCGAGGTCAAGCCGAACCCGCGCGTGCAGGGCGCGTACATCGGCACGGCGGTCATCCACTACACGCTCGGCCACTTCAAGGAGGCGCGAGACTCCTTCGAGCTTGCCGCGCAGCTCGGCCCCGTGCCTTCGTCCGCCGACTACATGCTCGGCAAGTGCTACATGCAGACGGACCGCGACTCTCAGGCGCTCGCGCCGCTCGAACGCGCGTCCGCCGACCCGCAGTACGCCGAAGACTCTCTGCTCTCCATCGGCGTCATCCGCATCAAGCAGGGCCAGGGGCGGCAGGCCGTCCAACCGCTCGAAGGGGCCGTCCGCATCAACCCGCGCAACGCCGCCGCGCAGTCGCTCCTGGGCATCGCGTACCTGACCGCCGACAGGAATCAGGAGGCGCTCAACGCCCTGCGCGCCGCGCAGTCGCTCGACCCCAACCAGTTCTACACCTACTTCGGCCTCGGCTACGCGCACCTCGCGCTCGGCCACTACGAGGAGTCGGTCGCGGCCTTCACGGCGGCGCTCAGGCTCCAGCCGCAGTCGCCCGAAGCCATCGTCGGCTTGGGCAACGCCTACTCGCGCATGAACCGCTACCGCGAGGCCGAGCAGAGTTTCCAGCAGGCACTGCAACTCAAGGCCGACATGCCGGAGGCGCTGCTCGGCATGGCCGCCATCTACTACTCGCAGGGCAACTACCCGCTCATGCTCTCGACCGCGCAGAAAGTCGCGAGCCTCGCGCCGGAGAACGTTGACGCGCGCCTGACGCTCGCCGCGGCCTACGCCATCACGGGCGACATGCGCGACGGCACGCAGTCGGCGCGCGAAGCCCTCCGGCTCGCCCCCGAAATCTACGGCCCGCACTACGTCCTCGGCTTCGTCATGATCCGCGAGGACAAGCCGCAGGACGCGCTCGACGAGGCGCGCGCGGCGGCCCGCATCCGCCCCGACCTCGCCGACACGCAGAACCTCCTCGCCTACGTCCTCAACCAGACGGGCCAGCACTCGGACGCGCTCGCCGCCGCGCAGGAGGCTTTGCGGCTCAAGCGCGAGCCTGTGGACGAGGGTTGGGCCTACTACAACATCGCGACCGCGAGCGACAAACTCGGCCAGCGCAGCGCCGCCCTCGACGCGTACCGCCGCGCGCTCACGGCCTACAACAACGCCGGGCGCACGCTCGACCCCGACGAGCTTTACTTCATGGGCATCGCCTACCTGAACCTCGATCAGGACGCGCAGGCCATCGCCGCCTTCCAGCAGGCCGTCAAGGTCAGGCCGACCTTCGCGCAGGCGCGCTACAACCTCGGCGTCGCCTTCTTCGCCGCCGGCAACCGCACCGCCGCGATGGCCCAGTACAACGAACTGAAGAGGCTCGACCCGGCGCGCGCCGCGAAACTGCTCTCCGTCATCAGGAAATAGATCACGTCCTCTCTTTCTTTGCGCCTTAGCGCCTTTGCGTGAGCTTAAAACTCGCAAAGGCGCTAAGGCGCAAAGAACAGTCGCAAGGCTTACTCCTGTCCTCTCGATTGCCTTTCCCGCCCGCTGCCTCGCTTAATTCCCGCCGCCGGAACTGTTATTATTTCTTTTCGCCGCACGCACGTCCGTTTCGGCCCGTCGCGCCGTAGAGACTCCCGGTGAACGAAAGCTGGCAGACCGAGGGCAAGGCTTCGAGGGCCGCGGGCGAGCGGCGTGCGCGCTACCGAAAATTTTATCAAGATCGAAATCATCAAACGTTTTCCGCGTCCGCACGATGACCGAAGCACGAAGACAGAAAGCGCACGTCCGATTCACGCTCAACGGCGAGGAGACCGAAGTCGCCTTCGCCCCGCACAAGACTCTGCTCGAAGTCCTGCGCGAAGACCTCGCCTTGACCGGCACCAAGCACGGCTGCGAACTCGGCGAGTGCGGCACCTGCGCCGTCCTCGTTGACGGGCGGAGCGTTCTCTCCTGCCTCATGCTCGGCCTCGAAGCGGAAGGCCGCCGCGTCGAGACGGTCGAAGGACTCGCGACCGAAAACGGTTTGCATCCGCTTCAGGAAACCTTCGCCGACACCGGCGCGGCCCAATGCGGCTACTGCACGCCCGGCTTTCTCCTCGTCGCCAAAGAACTCCTCGCGCAGAACGCGAACCCTTCGCGCGACGAGATCAAAGAGGTGCTCAGCGGCAACCTCTGCCGCTGCACCGGCTACGTCAAAATCTACGAGGCCGTCGAACTCGCGGCGGCACGGATGCGAGGCGAAGAGGCTGAACTTCCGAAGGAGAGCGTCTTCGGCTACGAATAAAGTTCGGGCGCGACGGGCGAGGCCCGAAACCAACACGCGATGAGCAAGAACAGAAACGGTAACGACACGAAGGTCAACGGCGCTGACGTTCAAGTCAAGAAGGACTTGAAGGTCGTCGGCAAGCCGTTCCGCAAGGTTGACGCGCGCTCGAAGTGCGTTGGCGCGACGAAGTTCGCCGACGACATCGCGCTGCCGCGGATGCTCTACTGCAAACTCCTGCGCTCGCACGTCCCGCACGCGCTCATCAAATCCATTGACACGTCGAAGGCCGAGGCGCTCGAAGGCGTCCACGCTTGTATCACGGGCAAAGACCTTCCCATTCCTTACGGCATCCTCCCCGTCAGCCAGGACGAGCACGCGCTGTGCGTTGACCGGGTGCGCTTCGTCGGCGACCCCGTCGCGGCGGTCGCGGCTGTTGACGAGGACACGGCGTTCGACGCGATGAACCTGATCGAAGTCGAGTACGAGCCGCTGCCGACCATCGCCGGCATCGAGGAGGCGGTCGAAGTAAGCGAGCCGCGCATACACGACTACGGCGACCACGGCAACGTGCACAAGCTCGTCAACCTCGAATTCGGCGACATGGACGAGGGCTTCGCCGAGGCCGACATCGTGCGCGAGGACGTTTTCTTCTACGAGGGCAACACGCACCTGCCGATGGAGCAGCACGCGGCGGTCGCACACTTCGACGCGGACTCGAAGCTCACGCTCTGGTCTTCGACGCAGACGCCGCACTACGTCCACCGCGCGCTCGCCAAAACTTTAGAGATGCCCGCCGCCCACATCCGCGTCATCGCCACGCCCAACGGCGGCGGCTTCGGCGGAAAGTCCGACCCCTTCAATCACGAGATCGTCGTCGCGGAGCTTTCGCGCCGCACGCGCCGGCCCGTCAAGGTCACGCTCACGCGCGAAGAGGTCTTCTACTGCCACCGCGGGCGGCACCCCGTTTTGATGAAGAGCCGCATCGGCGTGAAGCGCGACGGCTCGATCACCGCGCTCGACTTTCAATCGTTCCTCGACGGCGGAGCATACGGCTCATACGGCGTGGCCTCGACCTTCTACACGGGCGCGCTGCAAACGGTCACATACGAAGTCCCGCGCTACCGCTTCCGCGGCCTGCGCGCGTTTACGAACAAGCCGCCGTGCGGCCCCAAGCGCGGGCACGGCACGCCGCAGCCGCGCTTCGGACTCGAAATCCAACTCGACAAGGTCGCCGAACAACTCGACCTCGACCCGGCGGAGATGCGCCTGAAACATCTCGTCAAGCCGTACACGGTGACTGCGAACTACCTGCGCGTCGGCTCGATGGGTTTGGGGCGTTGCATCGAGAAGGTCGTCGAAGGCTCCGACTGGAAGAACAGGTTTTCCGGCTGGGACAGGCAGAACAGAAAGCTCCCCGAAGGGCGCGGCCTCGGCCTCGCGTGCAGCTCGTACATCTGCGGCGCGGGGCTTCCGATCTACTGGAACAACATGCCGCACTCCGGCGTGCAGCTCAGGCTCGACCGGCAGGGCGGCGTCTGCGTCCAGTGCGGCTCGACCGACATCGGGCAAGGCTCTGATTCCGTCCTCGCCTACGTCGTCGCCGAAGTCCTCGGCATTGACCCCTTCGACATCCGCGTCATCACCGCCGACACAGACCTGACTCCGGTTGACCTCGGCAGCTATTCGAGCCGCGTCACGCTCATGACCGGCAACGCGGCGATTCAAGCGGCGGAACGCGCGCGCGAACTTTTGACGATGGCCGTCGCCGAAAAGCTCTCCGTGCCCGTCGAGAACCTCGCGTTCGCCGAACGCCGCGTCTTCGACGTTGAGAACCCGGAGGTGGGCGTCACGTTCGCCGAGGCGGTCGTGCTCGCCGAGTCGAAGTTCGGCACCATCGGCACGGTCGGCTCCTACACGCCGCCGCGCTCGCCCGGTCGCTACAAGGGCGCGGGCGTCGGCCCCTCGCCAGCGTACAGTTATTCAGCCGCGGTCGCCGAAGTTGACGTTGACACGGAGACGGGTCTGGTCACCGTTCCGCGCATCTGGGTCGCGCACGACATCGGCAAGTCAATCAACCCTCTGCTCGTCATTGGGCAGGTCGAAGGCTCGATTTACATGGGCTTGGGCGAAGCGCTCATGGAGGAGATGACCTACCGCGCCAACCGCAACGTCGTCCACAAGTTCCCCTCGCTCCTCGAATACAAAAGCCCGACGACGCTTGAGATGTGCGACGTTGTGACATACCTCGTCGAAGACCCCGACCCCAACGGCCCCTTCGGCGCGAAGGAGGTCGGGCAAGGCCCACTCCTCCCCGTCATGCCGGCAATCGCCAACGCCGTTTACGACGCCGTCGCCGTCCGCATAGACGAAGTGCCCATCACGCCCGAAAAAGTCCTCGCCGCGCTCCGCGCCAAACAGCAAGGCAAGCCGGCGCGCTTCGGCCCCGCTTCCGTCCCCGAAGTCGCCTGGCCCGAACCGCTCAAGGTATTGACACCCGCCGAAGGCGGCGACGGCAAAGAGATGCCGCGCGTGGCCGTTCATTCGTGAGAGAGGGATTCGTTTAGACGTTATGATGAGACTTCCGAAATTCACCTATCTCGTCCCGCGCACCGTCGGCGAGGCGGTGAGGATGATGGGCGACGCGGGCGCGTCGGGGCAGTTCGTCGCGGGCGGGACTGATCTCTACCCGAACATGAAGCGGCGGCAGCAGACGCCGCGCACGGTCATCTCGGTCGGGCGCATCCCCGAACTTCACAGGATCGAAGGCGACGGCAAGGAAGGTTTGCGAATCGGCGCGGGCGTGTCGCTCACCGAAATTGTCGAGCACCCGGTCGTCAACCGCGATTACCCGGCGGTGGCGCGCGCCGCGCGTCTCATCTCGACGCCGACGTTGCGGAACATGGGGACGGTCGGCGGCAACCTCCTGCTCGACACGCGGTGCAATTATTACGACCAGAATTTCGAGTGGCGCAAGGGCGTCAACTTCTGTCTGAAGAAGGACGGCGACGTGTGCTGGGTCGCGCCCGGAAGCGAGAAGTGCTGGGCCGTGCAGTCGTCAGACCTCGTGCCGCTGATGGTCGCCGTCGGCGCGAAGCTTCGACTCGTCTCCACCGTCGGCGACCGATTAGTTGATGCGCGCGGCTTCTACAACGACGACGGCATTGACTACCTCCGCAAGCGCCCCGACGAGCTGCTCGCCGAGATTCAACTGCCGCCCGGCGCGGGCTGGCGCGCGATCTATAAAAAGCTCAGGCGGCGCGGCGCGTTCGACTTCCCCGTGCTCGGCGTCGCGGCGCGGGTTGA
>DASRCS010000217.1:0-11212 GCA_035652995.1 Pyrinomonadaceae bacterium | reverse complement strand
AGACACGCCGACCTGCCGCGCCAGTTCCGTCTGCGTAAGCTTACGTAATTCGCGCGCCTGCCTCACCCGCTGGCCGTTGACCTCAATCATCCTCACCTTGTTCTCCGGCATCCTCGAAATAGAGCGGCAGATCATCCACTTCCTGCGCGTCATTTACCGTCGGAAGTCCTTTGATGCCGAGTATCGGGTGAGGAACGTCTCGCCTCCAAAAAAGCTTTACTCCCTGCTTGTACTTTCCGCTTTCAATCGGGGCGACAAGTTGAACGCGCGTAATGTTGTAACTGTCATCCACTTCCCAGCAATAGATGAAGTGCGCCCTATCTAAAGTGGGCGCAATCCTCTCCCATTCGATGGGACGCGGCTTCCCGCTCCAATCAATGCCCCGCAATCTGGGCTGCAAAGCCATTCTGCGGTTATGGTTGTAATAGTCTCTATTCTTCTTCGTGTTGTGAGCGGTCGGTGGCTCGCCGTCTCTACCCTTATAAACCTTCACATGACACCAATCGAAACGACAAGACAAGCCATTGAAGGGGATATCTTCAATGTGATAAGGCGCACCGACTTTGCGCGTTGAGTGAAGATGTTGCAAAGCGTGGTAGCGAACTATGTCGTTGGCTAAGGGACGGTTTATCTCTATCGGCCTTCGCTTTTCCTGTGTGAGTCTGTCGAAGTATTTTCTTACCTCTAAACTCCCAGCTTCTAAACCGTCATGAAGAGACTCGCTAAGGTCGCTACACAGCGCAAGAATCTCGTCGGGATCAGTAGGTATCTTGCTCATGGGCTGGAATAATATTCCAGTTTTTTCCCGCGCACAATGCACCATTTCGTGCATCAATTTCTGTTAGATTTTGAATCTTCAAGAGGTTAGGCGTCTCCGAGGCTGGTGTGAGATTTTACACTAAAACGATTCTTGCCCAACGAAACAAATTCCTGCCCAACAGAACAGCCTAAAATCGTTCTGTTAGGCAAAGCCCAAAGTCTTGCATACCTCGTATCCACTGTATAGCTCGTAACCACATCAAAATTCCGGCACGAGCGACGCGCATTTTCCCAAGAAATTTCTGCCCAATAAGTTTTCAGCCTGCCCAAAAAGTCGAAAAATCGGCCTACTTTTTAGGCAAAGCCCACACCGATGGTCTTACCTTTTCCGGCAAAATCCGAGGAATTTGCTTTAGTCGCTGAAGTTGGATACGTGGTATCCAAATCGGGGGCGGATTTGTTGTTTTAGGTGGCTCGCGGAGGATGCGGGTTAAGTTGTTTGAAAACAGAAGTTAAGTCTCTTCGGGCGGGTGGTGCTTGGAAGGCTTTGTAGTGGCACGTCCGTTGAAATGGACAGGGGCAGATCGTTGACAGGTTTCGCGGGTGATGCGGCCTAACACCACTACAAGCCCGCCTCAATCGGGTGCGAAACCTGTTAACGATTAATCCTTGAACATTGAATAGGCTCCCGTTCCCCGATCAAAGACGCGGGCAGGCGTCATGGGAGCCGAAGAAAGAAGGGACTTAAAATGTTGCGTCGAATCATTGCCAGCCTAATCCTCCTCGGTCTCGCGACCCCGTACTTCTTCTCCGTGCCGACGAGCGCCGCCGCGGCCTCGAACAAATCCGGCCAGCACAACCCGAAGCTCGCCCCCGAACTCGACTCGGCGGCGGCGACGAACGACGCGGTTCGCGTCATCATCCAGACTAAGGGCCGCCCCAGTTCGGCGCACGACGACGCCATCCGCGCGAAGGGCGGCACGAAGGGCCACGCGTTCGACTCGTTCGACGCCTTGACGGCGGTCGTCCCGCAGAGCGCGGTCGCCGACCTCGCCGCGCGCGCAGACGTTGCCTACATCTCGCCCGACCGCAAGGTCTCCGGCCAGTTGGCCGTCACGCGCGAGACGACGGGCGCGGCGCTCGCGCAGTCCGGCGTTCAGGGCACGCCCGGCGTCACCGGCAAGGGCGTCGGCATCGCCGTCATTGACAGCGGCATCAGCGCCGCGCACCCCGACTTCCGGAAGAACGGCAAGTCGCGCATCGTCACCGCGCTCGACTTCACCAACGGCGGCACGCCTTACGCGGGTCTGGACAAGGACGGCCACGGCACGGGCGTCGCGAGCGTGGCGGCGGGCAACGGCAACGGCTCTCAGGGCTACGGCGCGAGCTACATCGGCATCGCTCCCGAAGCGAACCTCCTCGACCTCAAAGTCCTCGACGCCAACGGCGCGGGCAAGACGAGCGACGTTTTGGACGCGGTCAACTGGGCCATCGTCAACCAGAAGCGCTTCAACATCCGCGTCATCAACCTCAGCCTCGGCGCTCCAGTCCGCGAGTCGTTCCACAAAGACCCGCTCTGCCTCGCCGTCGAGCAGGCCGTGCGCGCCGGCATCGTCGTCGTCGCGGCGGCGGGCAACAACGGCCACACCGACGAGATCATCGGCCACCAGCCGAACGGCGACCCCATCTACCGCCCGGTCTTCGGCGCGATTGACAGCCCCGGCAACAGCCCTTATGCGATCACGGTCGGCGCGTCCGATTCGAAAGGCACCGTCCGCCGCTCCGACGACGCGATGGCGCAGTTCTCCTCGAAAGGCCCGACGCTGGTTGACCACCTGATGAAGCCCGACCTCGTCGCGCCGGGCCGCGCCGTCGTCGCCGCGATGTCGCAGGAGAACCCGACGCTCGCCGCCGAGCGCCCCGACCGCGTCGCGGTTCCCACCACTCCGAACACGCCGCAGAATCTTTACTACACCTACTACGGCACGTCCTTCTCCGCGCCCGTCGTCAGCGGCACGGTCGCGCTGATGCTCGACGCGAACAAGTCTCTGACGCCCACGCTCGTCAAGGCCGCTTTGCTGCGGACCGCGAACGCTCTCCCCGCTTCGCTCTTCGCGAGCCGCGAGGCCAACGTCTTGACGCAGGGCGCGGGCCTTGTGAACGCGGCGGCGGCGGTCGAGCTTGCCAACGCCTTCGTCCCGAACGCCGACAAGCTCAAGGCCGGGCAGAAGGTTCTGAATGGCAACACGAAGCTCAGCTCGCTCAACCACACGCTCAGCATCGGCGGCGAGTCGGTCGCGGCCTCGACGCGAGTCCTCTACTCGGACGGCGTCATCTTCGGCGAGAAGCCCGTCCTCACTAACGGCATCCTCCTCTCCGATGGCATCCTCCTCTCGGACGGCATCCTCCTCTCCGACGGGTTCGTGGCGGGTGACGGCATCCTCCTTTCCGACGGGATTCTTCTGAGCGACGGGATTCTTCTGAGCGACGGCTACGTCCTCAACGCCGGCATCCTGCTCTCGGACGGCATCCTCCTCTCAGACGGCATCCTGCTCTCCGATGGCATCCTCCTGTCGGACGGCCACTCGCTGACGAGCGTCGTCCAGCCCAACGGCATCCTGTTGAGCGACGGAATTCTGTTGAGCGACTCGCTGAAGCTTCAGAGCCAAGGCATCCTGCTCTCGGACGGCATCCTGTTAAGCGACAGCCGCACGCTCGCCGACGGCATCATCATGACGGAAGGCATCATCATGACGGAAGGCATGGTGAACAACAACGGAATCCTGATGGACGACGGCATCTTGCTCGGCGACGGCATCCTTCTGTCGGACGGCATTCTCCTGTCAGATGGCATCCTCCTCTCGGACGGCATCCTTTTGAGTGACGGCATCCTCCTCTCGGACGGGATGCTGATGGGCAGTGCCCTGTAAGCCTCGGCGGGACGAAGGAAGTTCGTCCGGCCCTGACCCGACGCAACAGCCGGGCGGACGGAAAAAGCGGGCGGAGAGCATCAGGACTCTCCGCCCGCTTTTCTTTTTTCGACGAGCATGCCTTCGGCGGCTGCGCTTGCCGCGAGGGTTAACTGCCGAAGCGCTGGCGGTACTCCGTCGAGGTGATAAACGCCTTGACCATCTCGGCCTGCTTGTAGTCGCCGTTGAACTGGTTGAGCTTCGTGAGCCAGAAGTTGTAGCCGTCGAAGTTGTTGTCCGGCGGGTCGTCCGGGTTGCGGCGCAGGTAGCCGAAGTACTGCATCAGCACGAAGGACTGGTTGAAGTTCGCGTTCGAGACCGAAGTGCTCTCGGCCACCGAGCGCAGCGCCGCGGCCTCGCCCGCCGTGCCGCCGCCCGCGTTGTTGAAGTCGCCGATGGCCGTGTTGCGCTCGGCGGTCGTCGGCGTCACACCCGCGTTGCGGAACAGAGTGTCAACGAAGGTGGCCGCGTCCTGGCTCCCGTGCGCCGCGCGGAAGTCAGCGCGCTGGACGAAGAGCGAGACGTAAGTTTGCTTGTTCGCCTCCAACTGCTGCTGCCAGTTGCCCTGCCCGACGACGACGCCCTGGCCTATGCGCTGCGTGTCGGGGAAGAACTGGTTGAAGGAGACGGGGACGGGCTTGCCGGAGATGTTGCCGAACGAGGCTTTGTAAACCTTGTAAACGAGGAAGCCGGTCTCCTGAAACTCAATCGAGAGGAAGAAGGCCGCGCTCGTGTCAACCTGCTTGACGGCGCGGCAGTTCGCGTCCGCCCCGCACGACTCGATGTTGTTCACCCAGAAGTTCAGACCCGAAGTGTCCGCCTCGCGCGAGAGGAAGTCGCGGTAGTGCTGCGCGACGAAGAACTGCGTGTTGTCTATCAGGTTCGTCCCGGCGGGGACGCCGTTCGGCAGGTCAACCGTCAGCCCGCCGGTGACGTAGGTGAGTTGGCCCGAAGGCGAGACGAGGCGCAGGTCGTACTCGCCGGGCGGCGTCAGGATGCTCGGCGTCACGTCGAAGCTGATGACGGGGATGCCGAAGTTCATGTGCTGAATGTTGGTCGGCTGGCTGAAGAACGACGAAGTGATGCTCAACTGCGAGACGGTGTCGAGGCCGGGGCCGCCGACGAGGATGGTGATCGGCGTCCCCGGAACTACGGGGACGGCCACCTTCGAGAGCTGGCCGCTGCTGCCCGTCCCGATGAAGGTCGCGTTGACCGCCGACGGGCCGACGGGCACCGAGACGTTGAAGGCGGTCGAGGTGTCGGCGGTGACGCTGGCCGTCCCGGCCTCGGTCGTCAGGAAGGCCGCCGTGCCCGTCGTCGAGAGTCCCGAATAGCCGCCCGCGTTCGAGCCGATTTGGTCGGCGACCACCGGCTCGTCCAGATACTCGGCGACGACTTTGTACTGTCCCGGCGGCAGCGAGTCAATCCGGTAACTGCCGTTCGAGAGCGTGACGTTGCCGGCGACGACCCTGCCCGTCGAAGCGTCCTCGACGAAGACGTGCGCGCCGAAGGCCACCGCGCCGTTTGAATAAGTGGCCGTGCCGGCGATGCTGCCAAGCCCTGCGCGCGGGCCGTAGATGGCGCGCGCGCCCGCGATGTCGTCGGTCGAGAGCGAGCGCGTCGTGAAGTTCGGGAGGTTGTACGTGCCGTTCGTCCCCTGCCTCGGCTGCATCGTCGCGCCGACGATTCCCGAATGTTCGAGTCCGAGCAGGTGGCCGATCTCGTGCGTGAGCGTTGATTCGAGGTCGTAGCTGCCGGCTGTTCCGTCGGTCGAGAAGAAGCTCGCGACCTCCGCGCCCGTGTTCGGGTCAACGCGCGTCGAGGCCGGGTTGACGGCCACGTCGGCCTCCGTGATGTTGCCGTTGCCGTCGAAGACGACGTTGGCCTTTCCGGGCCTCTGCCCCTGCCCGCCGAAGAAGGTGCGGTTGGCCGGCGTGTCGGCAATCGTGATCAGGCTCACGCCGTCGTTGCCCACGTCCTGATTGGCGCTGCTCGCGACGTTGAACTGAATGTTGGCGGCCTGCGACCAGTGCGCGAGCGCGCGGCGCGCGGCGAGTGTGGCCTGCGCGGCGGTCGCGTGGACGAACGCCGGCGGGTTGTCGAACGAAGTGGAGAGCGCGACGTTGATGGTCGTCGTCGGCCAGTGAACCTGCGTCGTCGCGGCGTTGCTTGTGTACTGCAAGGTGTAGGCGCGCGCGGGCGCGACCGGAGCGAGAATCAGTGCGGACAGGACGAGAAACGTGTAAATCAGACGCATGGATACCCTCTTGATCGTTGTGCTCTGGAAGTCGTCGGGGGAGCGTTGCTTACGCAACAACGGAATTTAGTGTGCAGCGAATCATGCCGCGTCCGCGGCCAAATAATCATAACAAGCGCCCGCGGCGATTACAAACACTATCTTTTCGGCGCGTGCGGCGCGCAAAGCAGCGCACGCAAGCATCTGCCTTTCGCGCGAACGGCCTTCGACGCGCGGGGCCGCACGCCTTTCATTCGCTTCTTTATTCAACGCGGGCAGCGCGTGAGGGCGGGCGGGTAAGAGCTACGAATGATGAGCCGGAGGGAGGTGCCGGGTGCCGCTCATCTCTCGCCGGCACCCGGTGCCCTCCCACAGTTTGGCGTTGACGCTTCCGCGTCCGCGAATCTGATTTATCTTCTGCGCTTGCGGCGGTGCGGGCGCGGCGCGACGGACGGGGCGAAGGCGGTCGTTGCCACCGGACTCTGCGCCGAGCGGTCGGCGATTGCCGCGGAGTCGTCGGCGGGCACGGGCTGAAGGGCGTCGGCGGGCGCGCCGTGCAGGTCGGCGAAGGCGACGATGATCAGAAGAACCGCGACGCCGAGCGTGGCGAGGAGGTAGAGGAGCGCCACCTGTTCGAGCGCCAGAAGGACGATGATGACCACGACCGCCGCGACGCTCCAGAGTATCGAGTTGCGGCGACGCTTCCGGCGCATGCCGTCGGCTGCGGCCCTTGTCATGTTTCTACTCATTGTAATCACTCTCCGAAAAATTAATGCTCCGACGAAACCGTAAATCTACCACACGCGCGGCGCGCGGCCAACGGCGGCGGGCAGACTCGCGCGCAAAAAAGAGAGGCCGGCCACGTTGGCCGGCCTCCCGTTCGACTCGCAGGGCCGCGGTCAGTAGATGATGCGCGTGGTCAGTATGGACCCCGTATTCATTATCCCGTTACCAACGCCGCCCATCAGCATCCCGCGCAAGGTTGACTTGATGCTGCCTGAGTTGTCGTCCACCGCGACGATGTCGTAGGGCTGAAGCTCGATGTCTTTAGCCTTCTCCTTCTTGATGTCGTTATAGTTGACGACCAGCTTCTGCGGCTCGGACGTTCCCTTCTGCCTGCGCCAGATGACGATTTCGTTCGCCTTGGCCTGCTGGGTAAGCCCGCCGACCATCGCGAGGGCCTGCTTGAGCTGCATCCCCTGCTGAAGGTAAAGGCCCTGCGGCGCGCGCACCGCGCCGGTGATGTAAACAGGTTTCGCCTCCGTCACGATGATGATGTCGCCTGGGCGTATGACCGGGTTGGCCTCCTTCCTGCCCTCCTTGAGGTCGCGCACGCTGTAGATGTCGTAGCTGACCTGCGTCGGGTCCGCCGTCTTGTATGAGTCAGTTGGCACGGCGGCCACGTCATTGTCTTCGGGGCCGGGACACATGACCGGCTCGGTGTGGAAGATTTGAACGTCGCCCCCCGCGGCCTCGGTGATGCCGCCGCTCGTGGCGATCAGGTCGAGCAGGCGGACGCTCCGCTGCATCTGCACGCGCGAGGGCGAGCGCACCGCGCCGAAGACGACCGCGGGCGGGCGGCTCCGCATGTCCGTGACGCGCAGGGAGACCTGCGGCTTGTTGAGGTACTTCGCGAGCGCCTTGACGATGTCGGCCTTGATCTCACGGTCGTTGCGGCACTGCGCCGGGACGGGCTGCTCGATGAAGGGCACCTCGATGTTCCCCTCGTCGTTGACGACGAGCGTGCCGTTGAACTGCGGCTCGTTATAGACGCGAAGGTCGAGAACGTCGCCGGGGCCGAGCAGGTACTTCTTGATGCCCATCCCGTCAACCGAAGACGCGCCGGAAGAGGCCGTGTTGACGACGGGAACCGGCGGCGCTGCCGAGCCGCCGTCCTGCGCGAACGCCGCCGAAGCCGAGAAGCAGACGGCGAGCAAGAGTAGGATGCTTTTCGCTTTCATAAACACCTTCCTGTGGAGCGAGGCACTTTCCATTTCAAGGACGCGGACTGGCCGCGCCGGGTCACGAACTCTAAGACCTCAAACCTTCAACCCGTCAGTGTGGACGCGCTTCCGAAGTTAACTTCCGAGCGCGACACGAATCAACGCCGCGGACGCTCGGCGCTTCCCGCCGCGTGCCCCCCGTGACGGCGGCGGCGGTGACTTCCGCGCGCGGGCACGGTGCCGGGGACGGCGAAGCCTTTGAACAGTAAGTTGCAATTGTCGCATAAGAGGTTGTAAACGCCAATCATCCGCAGCAGCAGAGGCGTGTCGGTGTAGCCGCGGCGCAGGCGCGCGCTCCCACATTTCGGGCAGCGTTGCGAGATCAACCCAACAACTCCTCGCCTTCAACCGCGCCGTTACGCTCCGGCCCGCGCCTCGCAGCGCGGGCCGCCACCTTGATTTCGGGCGTGGCCGCGTCCGGCGCGGCGTCGTCGTCAGTCCGTATGCGCGCGCGCAGCATCTCGATCTCGCGCTGGATGCGCGTGGCGGCCTCCTCGCGCGCGTCCTCGCCCATGTCGGCGCGCGAAAGATAAAAGAGCGCGTCGCGGTAGCGCGCGACGGCGCGCGAATACTTGCCGCGGAAGGCCGCGCGCTCGGCCATCTCGACCCACTGCCCGACCTTCACCGAGGCGATGAAGTTGCGGACGGCGACCGACGAGTCGCGCAACTCCTGCTCGTCGGGGCAGACGCGCATCGCCTCGCCCAAGACTTCGAGCGCACGTTGCGCCGTCTCGATCCGGTCGGAGAGGCGCACGCGCCGCTGCGCCTCGCTCGTCAGCCGCGTCGTCTCGCCGCGCGCCCACGCGAGCAGGTGCCTGCGCTGAAGGGCGCGCACGCGCTCCTGACCCGACCGAAGCGCGACGCGCATCTCGGCTGCGCCGCCCGGCGTCCGCAGGACTTCGTCCGTGCCCGCGAGGTACTGCTCGCAGAGCTTGTAAGCCTCGAGGTGGGCTTCGGGCGGCGTCGAGGCGTTGTCGAGTTCGGCGAGCCGCTGCTGCAAGCCCCTGAGCGCGGCGACGCGCGCCTGCATCCCCGGATAGTTGTTCGCGACCGGCTTCGGCTTCAGCGCGGGCCGGGACGCGTCGCCCGCGCCCATCACCAGCTCCATCTCGCGCGTGTAGCGCGCCCACGCCCGGCGCATCGCGATCTCGCGCGCCGCCGCCGCGCAGACGATGACGAAGATCGCCGCGACGCCCGCGGGAATCCACGGCGTGTCGTCGCCGTCGGTGCGGAGCAGAAACCAGATGCCGCAGAAGAGCGCGAGCGACAGCCCGCCCGCGACGGCCATGTAGCCGACCGTCGAAGGCATACGCGGCTGCGGCTTGCCGCGGCGACGAGCCTGGGCGCGCGCGTTCTCGTGCATCGCTTGTTCTGCCGTGCGTGCGGGCAAAATTTTTCTCCGGCGAAAGCTCGGCTGCGCGGCCCGCGCCTGTCCGCGGGACTCTTGTCGGGGGAAGCTGCTGACGGTGCCGAGTTCGGCTGAGCGTGGATTATAGACATTCCCGGCGGGCGCGTCCATAAAAGCGCCGACGACTCGCGCGCGAGGCGGAGCAGACCCGGCCTCGGCCCGCGCCCGCCCTGCGGCCTCAAATTCCTGCTGGCAGTAGCGTGCGGATGCGTTTATACTTGCGTTCCGTTTAGCCCGAAGCTTTCCGGCGGGCGCACTCGCCCGCGCCCCGCGAAACTTTTTCGGCATGGGCGAGGACGTGTTGACAGTTACGCTGCGCCGCTCGCGTGCTTTCACTTCGGGCGGAGCGCGTCTCTTCAAAGGCGAGGGGGTTCGTGTAATGGAGTTGCAGTGTCAGAGGTGCGGCGCTTCCGTCCCGTCGGATCAGGCATTCTGTCCGAACTGCGGGGCGGTCGTCGGGATGAGCGACACGTCGCAGGAGAGCGGCGGCGAGTGGAACATGGCGGCGACGATGGTCGGCAAGAAGCTGCCGACGACGCCACCGCCGAGGCCCGCGCCGCGACCCGTCGCGCAGACGCCTCAGCCGACGTATCCGAGCGCGCCCGCGCCCTACCCCGCGCAGCCCGCGCCGGCCCAAACGCCCGCGCGCAGCAGCAACACCGTACTCCTCGCCGTCATAGGTTTCGTCGCCGTCCTGATCATCGGCGGCCTCCTGATTCTGTTGCTCTACCTGAGTATGCAGTAACGCCCGCGCCGGCGAGGCGCGCGCTCCCTTGGGGCGAACGCGCGCGAGCGAGGCTCGACGCGCCCGTCGCCGCCACGCGCCGAACGCTTATGGATCAGTTCTCCGCGCCCTCCTACAACATGGCGGCAGCGCCCGCGCCGTTGCCCGCGCGGAGGCGGAGCGTTCTGCGCTGGGCGCTCGCGAGCTTCGCCATCCTCGCCGCGCTGCTCGCCGGACTCTTCACGCTCTGGATGATCGGCTACGAGACGGGACTCGTGCCCTTTCTCGCCGGACTCATCGCGGCGACGATCCCCGTCCCGGTTTACGTCACGCTGGTGCTGTGGCTCGACCGCTACGAGCCGGAGCCGCCGTGGATGCTGGCGACCGCGTTCTTCTGGGGCGCGCTCGTCGCGGTCTTCTTCGCGATCATCATCAACTCGCTCGGCGTCGCCGTCGTCGGCTCGCTCTCGAACGAGACGACCGCGCGCTTCTACGGCATGGTCATCTCCGCGCCGTTCGTCGAGGAGACCTCCAAGGCGCTCGTCCTCTTCATACTCTTCTTCTGGCAGCGCGACGAGTTCGACGACGTGACGGACGGGATCGTCTATGCCGCGATGGTCGGCCTCGGCTTCGCGATGACCGAGAACGTGAAGTATTACGGCGCGGCCTTCAACGAGCACAACGCCCTCGGCGTCTTCATCGTGCGCGGACTCTTCTCGCCGTTCGCGCACCCGCTCTTCACGGGGATGACTGGCGTCGGACTCGGACTCGCCGCGCAGACGGCGAACCGCGCCGTGAAGCTCATCGCGCCGGTCGTCGGGTTCGTCGCGGCGATGTGTTTGCACGCCGCGTGGAACGCTTCGGCGAACATCGCGGGCGCGACGGAGAACGGCGCGTATGTGCTGGTGACTTACTTCCTCGTGATGATGCCGACGTTCTTCGGGATGCTCGTCGTCATCGCGCTCTCGCTCAGGCGTGAGGGGCGCGTGCTGCGAGAGCATCTGCGGCGCGACTGCGAGACTGGGCTTCTGACGCAGAGCGAATACCTTTGCATCTGCTCGCTGCGTGGACGGATGGGCGCTTCGTGGGGGGCGCTCGCGCGCGGCGGGTTCT
>DASRCS010000216.1:0-37433 GCA_035652995.1 Pyrinomonadaceae bacterium | reverse complement strand
GCGCAGCTGGCGATGGCGCTGCTCAAGAACTTCAAGCCCGAGGCGGCGCCGCCCGGCTACGGCTTCAACGAGCTTCTCAAGCAGCTCCTGTCGCAGACCGGCGCGCGCGGCCGCTCCGTCGGCGAGTTCGAGAGCGACGCGCACGAGTTCGAGTGGCGCGTGCTCTTCGTCGCCGGCATGTGGTTCCAAGATCTCTTCAACTACGACTTCCGCCGCACCGAGATGTGCATCATCCCCTACGGCACGCAGGAGGGCGAGATTTCCTTCTGCGCCTACAACACAGGCATCGGCTGGCGCAACATCATCGAGCAGATGCACCAGAACGCGACCGTCGCGCAGTGGTACAAGGAGCACGGGCGTCACGAAATCTTCGCCAAGGGCAAGGAAGTCGGCCTCGAATTCGAGTCGCCCGTCAGCCTCGTGCTGAACGAAGTTGACCTCCAGCGCCCGAACAAGCCGCACATGGAAGGGCCGAAGACGGCGCACGAAGAGGCGGCGATGATGCGCAAGCTCTATCAGGAGATGGTTCTGAAGAAGAAGCTCGGCGCGGACGTTGAGAAGAACACGCCCGTCCAGATCAAAGGACTCTCCCGCAAGAAGGAAGAGACGGCCAACGTCTAAACCTTCGATATTGACAGGAGGAAGGAAAGCCCCGCAGACGCCAGCGCGTTCGCGGGGCTTCTACTTTCAACCGCGCTTGAATAATCGTGCGCGTTCAGGTGTAATGGTCAACGGTTTAATTTATGGTTCGCATTCTTCTGACAAACGACGACGGCATACACTCCGACGGCCTCACGAAGTTGGAGGAGGCCCTGCGCGAAGTGGGCGACGTGTACGTCGTCGCGCCCGCCGCGGAGATGAGCGGCGCGTCGCACTCGCTCACGCTCTCAAGACCTTTACGCATCCGACCGATTGACGACCGCCACTGGACTGTTGACGGCACGCCGACCGACTGCGTCACGCTCGCTCTCAATCAAATCATCCCCGCCGCGGAGTTGCCCGACATCTGCTGCTCAGGCATCAACCACGGCGGCAACCTCGGCGACGACGCGACCTATTCGGGCACGGTCGCGGGCGCGCTCGAAGCGACGATACTCGGCGTTCCCGGCATCGCCTTCAGCCTCGTCGCGCGCGAGAACTTCGACTTCACCGAAGCCGCGCGTTTCGCCGTCGCCGCCGCGCGCAAGGTTCTCGCCGAAGGTCTGCCCGAAGGGACGCTGCTGAACGTCAACGTCCCGCCCGGAGAAATAAAAGGCGTGCGCGTCACGCGGCAGGGTATCAAGAAGGCGCGGCCCATCATCACCGAGCACATAGACCCGCGCGGCAAGGCCTACTACTGGATCGGCGAGCAGTATTACGACACCGAGCACGAGGACGGCACGGACTACTCCGCCATCGAGGCCGGCCACGTCTCGGTCACGCCGCTTCGCAGCGACATGACGAACCACAGCGCGCTCGACACGATCTCCGGGTGGAACTACCTGCGCGCCGAAGAGGTCGGGAGCAGCTAAGTCTCTGGCATTAAGTCGCCGAATGCATACGGGCGTTTAGGGCGTGTCGTAATCAAGCGCGTGCGCGGGGAAGTGAGTCTCTAAAGTTCTTGTCTTCAAACTGGTCGGCAGCACAGTCAGCGGGTTTTCGCATCCCTCGCCAGCGAATGGTCGAGCGCCTGCGCGACCACTACCGGATACGCGACGCGCGCGTCCTCGAAGCGATGGCCGAAGTGCCCCGCCACTTCTTCGTCCCCGAAGCCTTGCAGGGACGCGCCTACGGCGACCACGCGCTTCCCATCAACGCCAACCAGACGATCTCCCAACCTTACATCGTCGCGCGCATGACCGAGCTGCTCGAAGCCGACAAGTCGAGCCGCGTGCTCGAAATCGGCGCAGGCTCCGGCTACCAGACCGCTGTGCTCGCGCGCGTCGCCGGACAAGTTTACTCAATCGAGCGCATCGCCGATCTCGCGCGCGAGGCGCAGTCGCGCATCCGCGCGCTCGGCATCTACAACGCGACGGTCAAGTGCTTCGACGGCACGCTCGGCTGGGCCGCGCACGCGCCCTACGACTGCATCCTCGTCGCCGCGGGCGGGCCTGAGATTCCCGAACCGCTGCTCGCGCAACTCAAGGTCGGGGGCCGACTCGTCCTCCCCGTCGGCGCTTCGCGCGAGTCGCAGCGCCTCGTCCGCGTGATTCGCACCGACGACGGCTACAAGCACGAGGAGCACGGCCCCTGCGCCTTCGTCCCGCTCATCGGTCGCTACGGCTGGTCGAACGAAACATAGAGGTCGGAGGTCAGAGGTCAGTCAAAGCCTTTCTTGCTGAGGGCCGCGAAGGAAGTGAAAGGCGTGGTAAAGGATGAATACTAACCTCTGACCTCCGGCCTCCGACCTCATCCTTCAGGAGTGATTACTTGGTCGCGAGAATAATCGAAGCCCTTTCCGCTTTCATCGTGATGACGATCTCGGCGCTCGGCTACGGCGGCATAGTGTTGCTGATGGCGGTCGAGTCGGCGTGCATACCGCTGCCTTCGGAAGTCATCATGCCCTTTTCGGGCTACCTCGTTTACACGGGCCGCTTCAACCTTTGGGCCGTCGCCGTGGCGGGCGCGGTCGGCTGCGTCGTCGGCTCCTGGGTCGCTTACTTCGTGGGCGCATACGGCGGCAGGCGCTTCATCGAAAGGTACGGTCGTTACGTCCTCATCTCGCGCCGCGACCTCGACCTCGCCGACCGCTGGTTCGCGCGCTACGGCGAGGTCATCATCTTCGCCAGCCGGATGCTCCCGGTCGTCCGCACCTTCATCGCGTTCCCGGCGGGCGTCGCGCGCATGAGCCTGACGCGCTTCACCATCTACACTTTCCTCGGCTCGCTCCCGTGGTGCCTCGGCCTCGCCTACGTCGGACAGGTACTCGGCGAGCAGTGGAACAAGAACGACGCCTTGAAGACCTGGTTCCACCGCTTCGACTTCATCATCGGCATACTCTTCCTGCTCGCGGTCGCGTGGTGGGTCTGGCGTCACTTCAAACACTCGCGCTCGGACGAGGACGGAGCGGGCAACGCCGTCGGAGCAAGCGGCGAGTAAATCTCCGCGACGTTCGAGAGCGACCGCCTGTTTGACAGCGGCGCGTGCGCCACTTAGAATGCTCACACAATTCGTTTGGTTTGTCGGGGCGTAGCGCAGCCTGGTAGCGCGTTCGGTTCGGGACCGAAAGGTCGGAGGTTCGAATCCTCTCGCCCCGACTTTTCTTCTTTCATCCCAAAACATTCACCCGCGACTCAAGCCGTCAACGTGCCCGCATAAAGCGGCACATGGTTTGTCTAGCTCTCATTGAACAAGATGATAACGAGCAGTTTTCGGACAGGCCGGAGTCTGTCCGAGGGCGGCGGTGTCCGAAAACAATTTTTCGCAAGGAGAGGACGAGATGGCAGCTGGTGAAGAGACTTTGTCGGGCGTTGGTCAGCAAACTGAATCAATTGGCGAGGGCGCGAAGGCGAGTTCGACGGTGAACGTCGGGGAGGTCGAGCGTTGGGCTTCGGCAATCGGCGGCGGGGCGCTGGCGATCTACGGCATCACGCGCGGGAGTCTGGGCGGGATCGCGCTGGCTTTGGTCGGCGCGGCGCTCGTGCAGCGAGGCTATTCGGGCCACTGCAATCTGTACGAGGCGATTGGTTACAACAGCGCGGGCGACTCGTCTCTGCGGAACAGCGAGAACGTCAGCGTGCCCGCCGAGCGCGGCATCAAGGTCGAGAAGAGCGTGATGATCAAGCGTCGGCCCGAAGAGCTTTACAGGTTCTGGCGCAACTTCGAGAACCTGCCGCGCTTCATGAATCACCTCGAAGCGGTTCACGTGAACGGCCCCGAGCGCTCGCACTGGGTCGCGAAAGGGCCGGCGGGGAAGAGCGTCGAGTGGGACGCGGAAATCTACAACGAGAAGGAGGGCGAGCTGATCGCGTGGCGCACGCTCGAAGGCTCCGAGGTCGCGAGCGCAGGATCAGTCCGCTTCGAGCCTGCGGCGGGCGGCACGCTCGTCCGGGTCACGCTCAAGTACGACCCGCCGGGCGGCAAACTCGGCGCGTTCGTCGCGCGGCTCTTCGGCGAGAATCCCGCGCGGCAGATCGAAGAAGACTTGGGCCGCTTCAAGCAACTGATGGAAACCGGCGAGGCCGCGAGCCAATCTTCTGGCCGCGGCGCGTCGGCGGGAAGATGAGAGGCGAGTGAGCGGCTTGAGGCTCACAACTTGAGGGAGTGAAAAGGCGATGGCGGACGAACAGGACGAACAGGAGATCGGGCACGACAGCACGACCGCGCCCGGCGGCAACAAGGAGCGCACGGGCGACCCCGGGCGCACGCCCGGCAAAGCCGAGGGCGACGAGGAGACGGTTGACGAAGACCTCAAGAGGCAAGGGACGGGCGGCTGAGCGGGGATAAAGTCTGGACGAAGAAAACCCGGTCTTGGGTCGAACAGTGCCGCGTCGCTCGTCTCGGAAATCGGGCCGGCGGTCGGTTCGACTCAAGACCGGGTCGTGTTTTGCGGCGTGTCGCCGGTTTACGCGTGGTGGATGAAGTGGATGAAGTCGTGGACGATGGCCTCGACCATGTCGTCAATCTGCTCCTGCGTCTCGGCCTCCTTCTCCTCCTTTTCTTCTCCGTTCTCCACCTCTTCCTTCGGGCCTTCGAGGTCGCCGTCAACCTTGAAGTGGCCGCCGTCCTCGCGGTAGATGTCAATCTTTATCTGGATGGCGGCGCTGTCGGCGGCCTCCTTCTCGACCTGGAAGTGCGCCTCCTCAAGAAGCTTCTCCACCAGCTCGTCGAGCTTCTCCTGCGAGACGCCGATGTCGGAGTTGTGGACGGTGACGTGAACGTCAACCTTCAACTCCTGGCGCGTGCGCGTCGCGGCCACGCCGCGCGTCGCGGGCAGCAGAAGCATCGCGAGCGACAGAGCGCCCGGCAGGAGAGCTTTGCTTAAACGTAAACGAATGGGGAACTTCATCTCAGTGAATCTCCTTTCAGTCTGAAGGGCAAGTTTTATTGTCGGCCCGGAGCCACGTTGCGAAGCGGGGGACGCACGCGACGGCTTCTCCGAACTTTCGGGTGGACGGCTGAAGTGGGCTTGGCAGCCCGTCGAGGCAGCAAAATTACGGTCTGTGCGGCGAGGGTGACGTTTCGGCGTCGGCGGCAGATAATAAAAGAATGGCGTAAACAAGTCAAAGAAAAAACAGATTCTTGATTAGCGAAAGTCCTTGTGCCCACTCTCGCAGACAATGCGGCCCGCGATGCTCGCGCTCCCGGCAGGCAGATTGTGTCAATCAGCGCATACCGAGCATGAGCAGCACGGAACGGTCGTGAGGTTTGCCGCCGCTCTCCCGCCAGCGTCGGACTGCGGCGAGTTCGTCTTCGGTGACGGGTCGGTTGTCGAGGCGCGCGGCGGGAGTCTTCTCGAAGGCGTGCTCGGTGAGGGCGAGGTGCGGCTCGCGCACTTCGAGCCTGCGGCCAGAGGCGAGCGCGGCTTCGGCTGTCTCAACGTCGGGATAGAAATCCTGATAGACGAGCAAGTGCCAGACCTTCTCGCGCCCCTCGCCCTCGAAGGCGAGCACGCGAATCAGTCCGAAGCCGCTCTCGACCTGAAAGACGAGGTCGTCGCCGGGTGCGAACGTCAGAGCCATCTGCCCCTTCCCTCACTTCTTCATGACGTTTGCTAAAGCTTAACACAGAAGCGCCGCCGCCAAAGACTCTGTGCCCTTTGTGAAATCCTTTATGTACTCTGTGGTAAAAGAATCCGAACTTAACCACAGAGGGCACAAAGATATTCACAAAGGGCACAAAGGGAAATAGAAAGTGTGGACGCGTTGCGGAGTCGGGTTTAATATGCGTGAGAATCAAAGGAACACGGGCGGCGGCAGTCGGATGAAAGACTCTGAGGCGGGCAAAGACTACTACTCGATCCTCGGCGCGGGCGAGCGTGAGGCGCGCGAGGAGATCGAGCGCCGCTACAAGCGTCTCGCGCAACAGCATCACCCCGACCGCGGCGGCGATGAAGAGGAGATGAAGTCAATCAACGAGGCTTGGCACGTGCTCGGCGACGCAGACGCGCGGCGCGACTACGACGCCACTCGCGCGCGCAAACGGACTCGCGAAGTTTACAGCCCGCACACGCCCGTCTCGTCGCCAGCCGCGCACGCAGACCCCTTGAGCGGTCGCCTCGTCGGCGCGGCGCTGTGCGTCTTCGTCGGGCTAGTCCTGCTCTTTCTCGTGAGGACGCAGTACGTCGTCTTCCTGTGGCCGCTGGCGCTGCTCGCGTTCGGCATCGTCGCGTTCGGCGTGCTGATGGCGCACGGGGCGCTCATGTTCGCGCGCGAGCGCGTCGCCGCGAAGCACCCTCTGCGGCGTCTCGTCTGGGCGCAGGAGGTCGTCTTCTGGTCGTGCGTCGCGGGCGGCGGCCTGGCCGTTTACCTCATGCTGGAGGCCGTATGAGCACAGGCATCAGGGCGCTCGAAATGCTCTTCCTCGAAGTTGACAACCTCGAAGAGTCGCTCGACTTCTACTCGACCGGACTCGGCTTCAAGATTGACCAGCACAAGCCCGAAGCCGACCCGCCGATGGCGACGCTGCGCGCGGGCCGCCTCCGCCTTTCGCTCGCGCAGAGGCCGAGTCCGATGTCGAAGCGCGGGCGCGGCATCTATTTCTTCATCACAGTTGACAACGTTGACGAGTTCTACGAGTTCCTCGTCACGGGCGGCATCGAAACATACGACCCGCCCGAAGACGCCTCGTGGGGCGGGCGCTTCTTCGCGACCGTTGACCCGAACGGCTACCGAATCTTTTTCGTCACGTGGTTTTCTGACGGCCCATACCTGACGAGCGACGGCGAAGACACAGACATCGGCTTGCTCGAATGAGCCGGGGCCGCTACAATCCGCGCAAGTTTTCTCCTTGAAGTAAGGATGCGCCGGCCACACTCCCGAACGGCTCGTTTCAATCGAAAGAAGAGAAGCGTCCGCAGAGCGATTGCCGCAATCGCACGGGAGTGTTCCATGCGTTACGTCGCCAACCCGCCGAACCTCTGGCTCTCGACGAGCGTCGAGTGGATCGGCGAGCCGCCCGAAGCGTGCGTCGAGGTCTTCGAGGAGACCGAGACGCGCTCGATCATCACGCACAACAACAGCCCCGACGTGGGCTTCGACTACTCGGTCAACTGCTACCGCGGCTGCACGCACGCCTGCACCTACTGCTTCAGCCGACCGACGCACGAGTACCTCGGCTTCGGCGCGGGCACCGACTTCGAGACGAAAATAGTCGCGAAGGTTCGCGCGCCCGAACTCCTGCGCGCGGAGTTCATGCGGCGGAGTTGGAAAGGGCAGACGCTCGCCTTCTCCTTCACGTCCGACCCGTACATCCCTCTCGAAGCGAATTACAAGCTGACGCGGGCGTGTCTCGAAGTCTGCCTCGAATTCCGAAACCCGGTCGGCATCGTCACGAAGTCCGCACTCGTCCGTCGCGACAAGGAACTCCTCGCCGCGCTCGCGCGCGACGCCGACGCGTCCGTCCTCTTCACGATCCCTTTCGCCGACGACGAGACGACCAAGGCGCTCGAGCCGTCCGCGCCGCTGCCCGCCGCGCGCTTCCGCGCGATGGCCGAGTTGTCGGAGGCCGGCGTGCCCGTCGCGTTGATGATTGCGCCGCTCGTTCCCGGCCTCAACGACTCGCACATCCCCGGACTCCTCAAGCGCGCGAAAGAAGCGGGCGCGCGGCGGGCTTACATCAATCTGCTGCGCCTGCCCGGCAGCGTCGCGCCGTACTTCGAGCAGCGTCTGCGCGAGCGCCTGCCGACGAAGGCCGATAAGATTCTCAACCGTGTTCGGGAAGTGAAGGACGGGCGGCTCAACATCGCCGAGTTCGGCGAGCGGATGCGCGGGCGCGGCGTCTATTGGCAGCACGTCGAGAAGATTTTCCGAGTCCACTGTACGCGCCTCGGCTTCAACCGCGACGAAGAGCGTTCTTACGAAACTCGCGCCAGCACTTTCCGAAGGCCATCGGCGCAAGGGCTGTTGTTCGAGTAAACAGAACCGCGAGCGGGTGACGGAAGAATGAATTAACAGGGATGGACAGGATGGGCAGGATAGGTAAAGCAGAATTAAAGATTTGAGATTTCAAATTTGAAATCTTAAATCCTGTCTATCCTGTCCACCCCTGTTAATTGTCCTTCCTGATTCGCTAACCCGCGAGGTTTCCGCTCGCAGTTCTGTCCTTGCCCGCATGAGAAAACAGGGACAATCTCGCTCCCGCAAATTCCTTCTAACGGCGGCTGAACTGTCGCTATAATACCCGCGCCTCGCAAGCCACAGTATGCTGGGAGGGACACGAGTGATGGTTACCATCAGGCGAGTGGTATGTGATCGCGAGCCGTACTTCGTGCCGGAGACGGCGACGGCTCTGGACGCGGCGGAGTACATGGCGAGCCGGAACATCGGCGCGGTCTGCGTGCTCGACGGCGAGGAGAAGCTCTGCGGCATCTTCTCGGAGCGCGACCTGCTCAAGCGTGTCGTCGTCAAAAAACTCGACCCCGCCGCCACGCCGATACGCGACGTGATGAGCGAGCCGCGCGCGGTCATTGACTGCGAAGACACGCCGCACGACGCGCTCGAACGCATGGAGATGGTCGGCAGCCGCCACCTGCCCGTCGTTGACGGCGAAAGGTTCGTCGGGATGCTCTCGATGCGCGACATCATGCGCGTCGAGATCAGCGAGCAGGGCGCGGAGCTGCAACTCCTACACGAGTACATTCAGCACTGAGCGAGGCGCTGGGATAATTGACTCTCAGACGTGCAAGACGAAGGCGCGCAACGTCGGCGCGACGTTGCCGCTCGTCCTCGTCCCGACCCCTCGTCGCGACTCGCCCCCCAAAGACGACCGCATCATGCGCCTTGTCCCTCAACGATGAACGATAGACTGAATTGTTTTCTCGGAAAAGGAGATTAGGTCGAAATGTTCGACATAACGCGCTAGCGTGGGGTGTTATGTCGCATCATTCGGCATAATAGTAGTTAGATGGCCTTACTATTATGGAAACAGTTGATCTAAATCAAGCTACTTTTGATGAGTGGTTGAGACTTGTCTTTGATCGGCCTGTCGCTAAGTCCGAATGGTTTATGAAGGACGATTATGATTGGAAGATTGATCCTACGTTGCTCATTCAACATTCAACGCAGCTTTTTCAGCATCCGGCTTTTCTATTTGAGAGATACAGCCTTGAACAGATTGAGCAGGGATTCCGATTTGTCCCTATTGTTGGCGAGCTGAATATTGCCGTATGGGATATGGATGTGCCGCTGCCGCTTCGTCAGGAATGTGTTCACTCGATGGTTAATCTTTTTGAGAGTGTGTTCATGAAGAATTCTCTCGGCGATGTTGCTTTCATGTGGTGGGACTCCTTTCGCTCTTTCGAGGATGAGCCGGAATGGGAAATGGTAGAGGCTGTATTTGGTGCGCTCTCACAGATAATCAGGATGGAATCTTCCGTATGCTGGTGCAGCGCTTTGCATGGCTTGGGTCATCTGAATCATCCAGGCAAAGTCGCACTCATCAATGATTTCTTGCAGACGCATCCTGATGTTCATCCGGACACGAAAATTTATGCGCTTGCTGCTATCGAAGGTCGTGTGTTATGAACAGCGGCCATCTAACAATGCAGCGGAGGGCGAATACCGCGGCTTTTATCTTCGGCTAAGGTTTCTCGCGCCCGTTGATTGGCAGCATTAGGCAATCCATCTTCAATTCATAGAGACATCACTAAAGCGTACGCGTGACCTTCGCGAGCGAGCCGGGGCTTCGGCGTCGAGTCCTTCGGTTGCTCGCTGTTGTTTCTCTTAATAAATTGGCATACGATGCTTCGAGGAGGTGAGTTAATGTCGGAGGTGGTTCTGAATCTGCCGGATAAGTTGGCTGAGGAGGCGGAGGCCAACGGACTGCTGAAGCCGGAGTCCATCGCGTCTTTGTTACGCGCGGAGATTCGCCGCCGACGCGTCAATAAACTTTTTGCGGCGGCTGACCGCCTGGCCGAAACAGACCTGCCGCTATTGACGGAGGCCGAAGTCGAGGCGGAAATCACAGAGGCCAGACAATCCCGCCGCCAATCCCGTGCGAGTCGTAGCTGATACGAACGTCGTCGTCTCCGGCTTGCTCTGGCGGGGCAATCCGCGCCGCATCCTGGATGCCGCGCGTGACGGCATCATCGAATTGTTCACCAGCGTAGTCCTGCTCGAAGAACTGGAAGACGTTTTAAGCCGCGAGAAATTCGCCGCCCGACTCGAAGCAGCGCAGGTCAAAGCGCACGAGCTGGTTTTGGGCTACTCGGCTCTGGCGACGCTGATTGAGGCGGAGTCCATCGGGCCGGTGATTCTCGCCGACCCTGACGACGATGCCGTGTTGGCTTGCGCGCTCGCCGCTCAGTGCGAAGTAATCACGTCGGGCGACAGCCACCTGCTGAACTTGAAACGACACGAAGAAATCCGAATCCTCACGGCGGCGGAATTGGTGGGCGAGCTTTCGCTATAATTGAAGTCACGACGTAAGCCACCCCGCGCCGAATTAGCCATCACTTCACGAATATTTTCAAAGCGTGCGCGTGACCTTCGCAAGCGCGGGGCGTCGGGGGTCAAGGTCTGGAGGGGGCATGGTGGGAATCGTGCCACTCTCTCAACAACTCTTCCTCGCGTTCGGGCGTGAGCGGCTGTTCGTGCGCGACGAGTGCTTCCTTCTCGAAGCCGGGCGAGCCTGCTGCCTGCCACGCGAGCGTGTCGCGAGCCGTCTCGACGAGTGGGCGGAAACGTAGTCCGGCGGCCCAGGCGCGTTCGCAGTTCTCGGCGAGGAAGCAGCGCTTGTCGGATGCTTCGGGAATCCAGAGCGGGATGTCTCCCCACGGCTGCACGCCCTTTTCGAGAAGGAACTGTTCGGCGACCCACGTGAAACGCGCGTCGCCGCCGGAAGCCTCGCGGCAAGCTTCGAGTAGAGCCTGCATCGTCAGGGTGTAGTCCGGCCCGCTCGCATTGAAGACGCCGCCGCGCCGACCGTCGGCCATCCGCAGAATCCACTCCGAGAGATCGCGCGCGTCAACAAGTTGAACCTGGCGTTCGGGCGGCGCTGGCGCGAGGACTTCGCCGCCGCGCGCTACTCGCTCAGTCCAGTAAGTGAAGCGTCCGGTCGAGTCATACGGCCCGACGATAAGGCCCGCGCGCACCGACAGCACGCGTCCCGTCATGACCTCTTCGACCGCGCGCTCGCACAGAGCTTTCAGCGCGCCGTATGTCTCGCCCGTGACCCCCTCGACCGTCTCGTCATCGAGAGTCGCGAGCGGCGAGTCCTCGTCGTTCGGTCGGCTGAAGTCGGCATAGACCGACATCGAGGAGACGAAGGCGTAGAACTCGGCGGCGTCGGCCAGAAACTCCGCGGACGCGCGCACGACGCGCGGCAAATACCCGGAAGTGTCAACGACCGCGTCCCAACGCCGACCGCGCAGAACGTCGAGTCCGCCGTCGCGGTCGCCGCGCAGTTTCTCGACTTCGGGGAAGATTTCGGGGTTGTGATGGCCGCGGTTGAAGAGCGTCACCTCGTCGCCGCGCCCGAGCGCCGCTTCGACGAGGTGACGGCCAAGAAATTTTGTCCCGCCGAGAATCAGTAGCTTCATTCGTTAGAGCGTGCGCGTGACCTTCGCGAGCGAGCGCGGGGCGTCGGGGTCGAGGCCCTTGGCGTCGGCGAGGAGCGCGGCGAAGAGTTGCGCGGGGATGATGTAGGGGATGACAGCGAGCATCTCGTCAATCTCCGTGGGCAGCATCAGCGCGCGGGTCGAGAGCGCGGCGGCCTCCGAGTCGGAGGTAAAGACGAGCGTGTCGGCGCGCAGCTCCTTGAGGCGCGCGAGGAGTTCGCGGACGCCGTGAAGCGTCACGCCCGGAGGCGCGAAGGCGAAGATGGGGAAGTGGCGCTCGACGACGGCGAGCGGGCCGTGGAGGAAGTCCGCGGAAGAGAAGCGCTCGGCGACGACGTAGCAGGTCTCCATCAGCTTGAGCGCCATCTCGAAGGCGTTTGCGTAAACGAGTCCGCGCCCGACGACGACGCAGTTCTCCATGAAGACGTAGCGCTCGACGACGCGCTCGACCTCGGCGCGGAGCGCGAGCGCGCGCGCGGCGAAATCCGGTATCGCCTCGAAGTCGAGCTTCTTCCCGTCCGACAGCGCCTCGGCGAGCATGTAGAAGTGCAGGAGCTGTCCCGTGTAAGTCTTCGTCGCGGCGACCGAGCGCTCGCGCCCGCCGTGCGTGAGCAGAGTCTCCTGGACGATCTTCGTCATCGAAGAGTCAGGCTCGTTCGTGATGCCGACCGTGCAGCAAGCGCCCTCGGCGCGTGCCATTTCGAGCACGCGATTGATGTCCTCGCCCTCGCCCGACTGCGAGACGCCGACGACGAGCGCGCGTTCCAAACGTAGTCGCGCGCCATAGACCGTGTTGACCGAAGGCGCGGCGAGCGCGACCGGGATGCCGGTCGTGATTTCGAGCAGGTAGCGACCGAACAGCGCCGCGTTGTCGGACGAGCCGCGCGCGACGAGCACGATCAGGTCAACGTCGCGCGAGCGCAAGTATTGGCCGAGCCGCGCGACCTTCTCGCGCTCGCCCTCGATTGTGCGCGCGAGCGCTTCGGGCTGCTGCGCGATCTCTTCGAGCATCATTGACACGGCTGACAGTTTTCTCCTCGACCAAATTTAAGACTCACGCGCCGTTGAAGCGTGCGCGCTTTTGACTCTCTTTTCCCGTCATGTTAATTGTCGGCGCAAGTACTTTGAAACCCTTGCCGGAATTTTGCAGCCATAATAAACGAGATGCAAACGACCTCGACTAAAAAAGCGAAGTTGTGCCGCGCCGCCTGCGCTTTGCTCATCTGCGCGGCCTCTGTCGCCATGCAACAGCCGCACGCGCAAACTCAGGGAGCGACGATGCGACAAACTGAATCGGCGTCGCGCAAAGATGAATCAACGTCGCGCCAGGACAAAGAGGCCGCGCGACACGCCGACGACTCGCAGGCTCGAATTCAAGTCATCCCGAAACCGAAGTCGGTCGCGCCGAACGGCGAGAGCTTCCGACTAGCGCGCGACGTTCGTGTCGTCCTCGCCGATTCAACGTCGGAAAACGACCGCTTCGCCGCGCAGGATTTCGTTGACGACGTGCGCGCGACGGCGGGCGTCACGCTCAACGTCGGCGGGAGGGGGAAGTCGCAGATTCTCGTCGGCCCGCTCTCGCTCCCGCGCGTGCGCTCGGCAATCGAGAAGGCCGGCGCGAGCGCCCCACAAGAATTGAACGAAGAGGGCTACGTCCTCGTCGTCAGGTCGGGCGCGGTCGTCGTCGCGGGGCAGACGACGGCGGGCACGTTCTACGGCTTGCAGACTCTCAAGCAACTCGTGCGCGGCGAAGGCGACGGCGCTTTCATTCAGGGCGTGCAAATCACCGACTGGCCTTCGATGCGCTGGCGCGCGGTTTCCGACGACATCAGCCGCGGCCCCGTGCCGACGGTCGAATACATCAAGCGGCAGATTCGCACCGAGGCCATGTTCAAGCTCAACATGCACAGCTTCTACATGGAGCACGTCTTCCAGTCGGCCTCGCACCCGCTCATCGCGCCCGAAGGCGGCGCGCTCACGCCCGACGAGATTCGCGAACTCGTGACTTGCGCGCGCCGCTACCACGTCGAGCTTGTTCCCGAACAGCAGACCTTCGGCCACATGCACAAGGCTTTGGAGCTTGAGGAGTACAACGACCTCGCCGAAGTCCCGCACGGCGACGTTCTCTCGCCGCAACAGCAGGGCACTTACGACCTCGTCGCAGACCTCTACAAAGAGATCAACGAACTCTTCCCCGGCCAGTTCTTCCACATCGGCGAGGACGAGACGTTCGAGCTTGGGCAGGGGCAGAGCCGCGACCAAGTCAAGGCGCGAGGGCAAGGCCCTGTTTACTTCGACCACCTCAAGCGCATACGCGAACTGCTGAAGCCTTACAACCGCCGCCTGATGTTCTGGGGCGACATCGCCTTGAATCACCCAGACCTTCTGCCGAGCGTCCCGCACGACATGATCGCGATGAACTGGGACTACGCCGCGCGGCAGAGCTACGAGGCGCGCATCGGCCTTTTCAAGAAGGCCGGACTCGACCAGTTCGTCTGCCCCGGCGTCTGGAGTTGGAGTCAAATCTTTCCGAATGAGGACTCGGCCTCTGTCAACATCGTCAACTTCGTCCGCGACGGGCAGAGGGCCGGTGTGCTCGGCATGATGAACACCGAATGGGACGACGACGGCGAGTCGCTGTTCGAGAACGCGTGGTATGGCGTCACCCTCGGCGCTGCCGCGTCGTGGCAGCAAGCGCCGCTCGATTTAAACGAGTTCGACCGTGATTTCGACTGGGCCTTCTTCCGTCACGAAGGCGACGAGCTGACGAAAGCGACGCGCGCCCTGGGGAGCGTCAACACGCTTCTCGGCATCAGTTCGAGCGACGAGCTTTTCTGGCGCGACCCATTCACCGACGATTTTCAGGACGCGTTCGTGCGACCGCACGAGGAGAAGACGCGGCAGATGCGGCTCGCGGTCGAGGAGGCGGAAGAGTCTCTGATTAGCGAACGAGCGCGCGTGCGGCGCAACGTCTCGACCGTTGATTCGATGCGCTTCGCCGCCGCGCGCTTCGACCAGTTGGGACGGCAGACGGAGGCGATGGAGCGCTTCAGCCGCGACTACTGGGATGCCTACCTCAATCTCGGCGACCACCGCCGCGTGCGCGCGCTCCGAAGGTACACGGGCACGGTTTACAACACCCTGCGCGAACAGGCCGAGGGGCTTTCACTCCTTCGCGAGTCGTACCGCGAACGCTGGCTTCAGGAGAACCGCCCCTACTGGCTCGAAAGCATCCTCGCGCGCTACGACCTCGCCATCTCGCGCTGGCTCTCGCGCTCCAAGCAGTTGGAGAATGCGCTGCGCGATTACGACAAGACCTCGACGCTTCCGCCGCCCTCCACGTTCGGACTCGGCGCGAGGCCGGAGCAGAAGGAGTAGCATCTTCGCCAAGGTCAAAATCAGAACCGCTTTCAGTTCTGTTAAGGTTTGTGGTAACCCGGCCCGCGCAAGGGGCGTCCGGCGTTTGCGTCGGTGCGGTGTTCCTTGTCAACTTCGACCTGACCGTTGACGAGGACGTACTCGATGCCGACCGGATACTGATTCGGGTCGTCGAAGGTCGCGCGGTCGCGCACGGTGCGCGGGTCGAAGACGGTGATGTCGGCGAACGCGCCCGCGCGCAGCACGCCCCTGTCTTTGAGTCCGACGCGGGCCGCGGACATCCCCGTCATCTTGTGAACGGCCTCTTCGAGCGTGAGCAGGTGTTCGTCGCGGACGTAGCGCGAGAGGATGCGCGGGTACGAACCCCAGCCGCGCGGGTGCGACTTCGAGCCGGCGAGCGGGCCGTCCGCCGCGCGCGCGCCGCTGTCCGTGCAGATGCTCACGAACGGAGCCTTCAACGCCGCGCGCAGGTCGTCCTCGCTCATCATGAAGTAGATCGCGCCGGTCTGCCCGCGGTCGGCGATTATCAAGTCGAAGAGCGCGTCCAACTCCGACTTGCCCTGCTCCTTCGCAATCTCCGAGACGCGCTTGCCCTGCAAGCTCTCCACATCCTTGTTCACGACCGAGCCGATGAGCACGCCCGACGCGCCGCCGCTCCCCAGGTAGATATTCTCCCACTCGCTCGTGTCCTTCATGATGTCCTGCTTGATTCGCTCTCGCGTCGCAGGGTCGCGCAAACGCGCGAGCATCTTCTCCGTCCCGCCTTCGAGCGCCCACGGCGGAAGGCACGCGGTCAGCGACGTGCTCGCGGCGGTGTAAGGGTAAACGTCCGCCGTGATGTCTAACCCTTGCGCGCGCGCCGCGTTGATCTTCGCGATGACTTCGGGCATCCGGCCCCAGTTCTTTTTGTAGGCAGTCTTGAGGTGCCAGATTTCGGCGGGAATCTGCGCGCGGCGCGCGATCTCGAAGACCTCGGCGAGCGAAGAGTCGAGCGCGTTGGCCTCGCTCCGCTGGTGCGTCATGTAGATGCCGCCGTATTTGTGCGCGACCTTCGCCAGTTCGACTATCTCGTCGGTCTTCGCGAAGCGCGCGGGCACGTACTGGAGCGAAGTCGAGACGCCGAGCGCGCCGTCCTCCATCGCCGAGGCGACGAGCGCCTTCATCTTTTCGAGTTCGTCAGCAGTCGGCGCGCGGTTGTCGAAGCCGACGACGTAGGCGCGCACCTGCGTCGCGCCGACGAAGGTCGCGATGTTGATTCCCGAACCTTGACGTTCGAGCCTCGTGAAATACTCGCCGAGCGTGCGCCAGTCAACGTCGAGGTTGTATCGCTTGTAAAAGGATTCGTCCTCCTTAATCAGACGGTCGTTGATCGGCGCGATTGACCCGCCCTCGCCCGTGACCTCGGTCGTCACGCCCATCATCACCTTGCTCATCGCGCGCCTGTCAATCAAAACGTTCTGCTCCGACTGCCCCAACATATCTATGAAGCCCGGCGCGACGACCAGCCCGCTCGCGTCAATCGTGCGCTTCGCCTTCCATCCTTTCGGCAGCGCGCCGATGAAGACCACGCGGTCGTTTGTCACAGCAACGTCAGCGTTGTAAGCCGCATGGCCCGTGCCGTCAACGACTCGACCGCCCGTGATGACGAGGTCGTACTCGACGGCAGCCGCTCGCGCTTCATGACTAACGCGGGAAGACGGAGCGAGAAGCAGCGAGGCGACGACGAGCGCGACGACGGCAAGGCTCAGCCGCGTTCGGTTAACACGGAAAAGAGTTTTCAGTCGGCCCGGCTGTAAAGGATTGTTCAGTCGGTTCGCGTGAAAATAGATTTGGGAGAAACTACCTTCGTCGTGTCCGGGCATCGTGCGTTGCTCCTCGGAGGTTGCTGTGCTGGCAGCGCGGATTATAATCACGCGAAGCTATTTCCGAGAGACAAATTTTCGGCGGAGAAACTTTTTGACGAGGGACAGAGCGATCACGCTCGGCGACGTGGCGCGGGCGGTCGGCGGCAAACTGAGCGGCGACGACGCCGGCACACAGGTCATTGATGTGACGCACGACTCACGGCAGGCCCGCGCGGGCTGGCTCTTCGTCGCGATCCGGGGCGAGAAGCTCGACGCGCACCTCTTTGTCGCGGACGTGCTGGCGCAGGGCGCTGCCGGCGTCGTCTCGGAGCGCGAGCGGCCCGCGGATTTCGGCGGCGCGTGGATTCAGGTCGAAGACGCGCGACGCGCGCTCGCGCTCGCGGCGGCGGAGGTTCATCGTCACCCTTCGCGCGAGTTGAAACTCGTCGGCATCACGGGCACGAACGGGAAGACGACGACGGCCTTCCTCGTCGCGGCGATTGCCGAGGCCGCGGGCGAGCGGACTGCGCTCATCAGCACGGTCGAGTACCGCGTCGCGGGCGTGTCGCAGGAGGCTCTGCACACGACGCCGGAGGCGAGCGACGTGCAGCGACTTTTGCGCCGCGCGGTCGAGAGCGGCTGTCGCGTGGCGGTGATGGAATCTTCCTCGCAGGCCCTAGACCTTCACCGCTGCGACGCGCTCCGCTACGAAGTCGCGGCCTTCACGAATCTGACGCGCGACCACCTCGACTATCACGGCACGATGGAAAACTACTTCGCCGCCAAGCGACGCCTCTTCGACGGAAGCCTCGGCGAGCGCCCGCGCGTCTCGGTCGTCAACACGGACGACGAATACGGCGTGCGCCTTGCGGAGAATCTCACGGCGGAAGGGCAGCGCGTCATTCGATACGGCCTCGGAATCAACAGCAAAGGAGCGACCGACGGCGGCGAGCTTGGCGTTGAAGCCCGAAGCGGCGATGAAGTGCGAAGCGGCTTCGATGTCACGGCGCGCGACGTGGAGTTCTCGATGGGCGGGACGCGGCTGCGTCTCGTCACGCCGGAGGGCGAGCGCGAGGTCTTGTCGCCGCTCGTCGGGCGGCCACACGTTTACAACATCCTGACTGCGGCGGGTTGCGCGCACGCGCTTGGGCTAGGTCTGGACGCGACGGTCGAGGCGTTGAAGACTTGCGCGGGCGCGCCGGGGCGTTTTGAACGCGTGGCGCATACGGGTGACTTCGCCGTGGTCGTTGACTACGCGCATACTGACGACGCTCTGCGTAACATTCTTCGCACGGCACGCGACGTGACGCGCGGTCGGGTCATCACGGTCTTCGGCTGCGGCGGCGACCGCGACCGTTCGAAGCGCGCGCCGATGGGCGAGGCCGCCGCGAGTTTGAGCGACGTGGTCTTCGTCACGTCCGACAACCCGCGCACGGAAGACCCGGAAGCAATCCTGCGCGACGTTGAGGTCGGCCTGCGCGCGGTCGGCAAGCCCTACCTGAAGATCGTTGACCGGCGCGAGGCCATCAACCGCGCGATTGCAGAGGCGCGCGCGGGCGACATCGTCGTCATCGCGGGCAAGGGGCACGAGGACTACCAGATCATCGGAGCGGAGAAGCGCCACTTCGACGACCGCGAGGTCGCGCGCGAGGCTCTGGCCGCGAGAGGGCTTCGATAGGTTTGTCTTTCAAATCTTGTTTGATCAATTGCCACCAGCTTCAGCTAGTGGGAATTGATGGAACCGAATTGTCCACTGGCAGAACGTAATTGTTCGCAGGAGCTAATCTGATGAAAGTTATCGTCACAGGCTCGACGGGTCTGGTCGGAAGCGCGCTGGTTCGTTCGCTGCTCGCGGACGGCGACGGCGTGACGCGGCTGGTGCGAGGCGGGGCGCAGACGTTCAGCGCGCCGGGGACGAAGGCCGTGCGGTGGGAGCCTGAGAGCGGCGTCGTTGACGCGAAGGAGCTTGAGGGGCACGACGCGGCGGTGCACCTCGCGGGCGATCCAATTGCCGACGGGCGTTGGACGGAAGAGAAGAAGCGGCGCATCGTCGAGAGTCGCGTGAAGGGAACGCGGCTGCTCGCCGAGACGCTTGCGGGCCTGAACGAGAAGCCGAAGGTTCTTGTCTCAGCGTCGGCCATCGGTTTTTACGGCGACCGCGGGCGTGAGGTCTTGCGCGAGGAGAGCGCTTCGGGCGAGGACTTTTTGAGCGAAGTCTGCCGCGAGTGGGAGAAGGCGACGCTCGCGGCGAGCCAGGCGGGGATTCGCGTCGTCCACGTCCGCATCGGCGTCGTGCTGAGCGCGAAGGGCGGCGCGCTGGCGAAGTTGATCACGCCTTTCAAGCTCGGCGTCGGAGGCAAGGTCGGCGACGGTCGGCAGTACATGAGTTGGATCACGCTCGACGACACGGTCGCAGTCATTCGCCGCGCGATCACGGATGATTCTCTGCGCGGGCCGGTCAACGCCGTCGCGCCGAACCCGGTGACGAACGAGGAGTTCACGAAGGCGCTCGGCCACGCGCTCGGTCGTCCGACATTTCTTTCGATGCCCGCCTTCGCCGCGCGCCTCGCGTTCGGCGAGATGGCCGACGCGCTGCTACTTTCGAGCGCGCGCGTCGAGCCTGCGCGGCTCAACGAGGCGGGCTTCAAATTCTCACACCCGAAAATTGATGAAGCTTTGAGCCGCGTGCTCGGCAAATAGTTTTAGCCGCGGGGCGGCGACCAGAAGGTATCCAGACGTTTCACGTCTGGATAGTGGGATGGCGAGAGGTGTCGCGCGTTGGAGACGCGCGGAGAGGCTTTCTTCCCGCACCTCCAGCGCGGGAATTCTCAATGTGTTTCTGTCCCAGACGTTGCACATCTGGCTACCTTCTTGTTGCGCCTCCGGCGCAAGAGGGTTTCAAGATAACTTTAGAACTGCGTCGGCTCGTAGCTCATGCCGAGCGTCATGATTTTTTGAAGCAGCGGGCCGTATTCGAGGCCGGAGGTCTTGGCCGAATCGGAGAAGTAGTCGCCATCGGCGATGTTCGGGTTGGGGTTGGCTTCGAGGAGGAAGAAGCGCCCGTCCGCGGTCATGCGGTAGTCGAGGCGTGCGTAGCCGCTGAGCATCAGGATGCGGTAGATGCGGCGCGAGATGTTGAGCAGGCGGCGTTCGAGTTCGGGCGGGAGTTCGGCGGGGCGGTCGGTGAAGCCGACGACGCGTTGGTATTCGGGGTTCCATTTGAGCTTGTAGGTCGCGATGTTGTGCGCGCCTTCGGGCAGGTTTTCTAAAACGTGTTCCCAGGGCGTGAAGGTCTGGATGCGGTTGTTGCCCAACAGGCCGACGTAGATTTCGCGGCCCTCGATGTACTGCTCGGCGATGGCGTCCGAGCCTGTCTTGCGGTGGATGAACTCGACGCGCTCGGCGAGCTTCTCGTCGTTGTGGACGACCGAAGCCTGCGAGATGCCGATGGAGCCTTCGTGCACGACCGACTTGACGAGCAGCGGGAACTTGAGACGCTTCGGCCTTCGCACCTTGCGCGCGACGGGGAAGACGGCGAAGGCCGGGACGTGTATGCGGTGGTAGGCGAGAATCTTTTTCGTCAGCGCCTTGTCGCGCGCGAGCGTCAGGCCGCGCGGGTTGCAGCCCGTGTACTTCTGCTTCATCAGTTCGAGGTAGCTGACGACGTGCTGGTCGAAGAGAGGGTAGCCGTCGAACTCTTCGAGGAGGTTGAAGGCGACGTGCGGGCGGTGGTCGTCAATGGCGACGTGGATGACGCCGAGTTCGTTCGAGACTTCGACGGGGAAGACCTCGTGCCCCATCGCGCGCAAGGCCGAGACGACATCGTACTCGGTCTTCCAGTTGAGAATCTGCGCCTCCGTGTAGCCTTCGAGCGATTCGGGCGGCACGAGATTCTTCTGGCAGAGAACGAGCACGCGAAGCTTCTTCGACGGGTCGAAGCTCATAATTTGATTCGGTGGTAGCCGGTGTGGACGACGTTCATCGTCTGCACCGTCAGCATCACGAGCGCCTGCTGGCGCGCGCGCGCCTCCGGCCCGGCGAGCCGCAGGCGCAGGAGCTTGCAGCGGTCAATCATGTTCGTGATGATGTGCGAGAGCGTGTACTGGTGCACGCCCGTTCCGGCGGCGACCGCCTGCACGAGGTCGCGCCTCGCGCGGCGCAGGAAGCTCGCGGCGGTCGGCTTAGAGCGGAAGCGGCGCTCGTCGGAGAAGATTCGTCGCAGGTCGCGGTCGTAGTTCGCGGGCCAGTTGAAGGTGTAGCGCGCGCGCTTGTCGGCGTAGTATTCGCGGAGCGTCGTCTTCAGGCGCGAGAGCGGCTCGACCTCGTCGCGCCTGCGGTTCTTCGGCGTCTGGCCCATGACCGACTGCATCAGGTGGTCAACGTATTCGAGCTTACGAAGCGCACCCCAGCCTTCGTAGCGCCTCTGCCAGCGCCCGCGCGCCGTCGCCAACCAGACGGCGAACGTCTCGGCGAAGTCTTCCGCCGGGTGGGCCTGCGCGTACCACGCGCCGAGGTGCAGGACGTGGTCGCGGCTCGCCGGGTTCGGGCGGTACGAAGAAGGGTAAGGCTTGCGGAACGAGCCGAAGAGTTCGCGCCAGCGCGTGCGCTTGCGGAAGAGGAACGCGTTGTCGAGCGCGTGGCCCGCCTCGTGGCGCATGATGCGGAGGCACTCGCGCTCGGTTCCGCCCTCGACTTCGAGCATCTGCTTTCGTTCGAGCCGCATCAGTCGCGGGTGCGCGAGGTAGAACGGGATGGCGAAGCCGGGCACGCCGTCGGGCGTGAACCACTCGACCGAGAGCCAAACGTGCGGGCGGAAGCGCAGGCCGCTCTCGTCCAACTCGAAGCGTATGCGGCGGACGCGCTCTTCGAGAACCGTGCCCTCGATGCGGACGGGCAGGTCGCTCAGGCGCAGGTCGAGCAGTTCGTCATCAGAGATCGAATTCCAGGCGAACGCTGCTTTCACGGCCTGTCCCATAACTCCCCGCCGAAAACTTTAACTCCTCGCCGAAAACTTCAGGATTCGTCACCCGACAGAGGCTCACTGTAACTCACGGGGTTCTTCCGCGCCCAGTAAAAATAGATCGGCAGCCCCAGCGCGATGATGCCGAGGCCGATGAGCGCCTGCGTCGGCGTCGCGATGACCGTGTTGACGATCAGGTAGCCCGCGGCGAGCAGGAAGACCACAGGCAGAACCGGATAGCCAACAGTCCTGTATGGCCGCTCCGCGTGCGGCATACGGCGTCGGAAGATGAAGACCGAGGCGGTGTTGAGCGCGTAGAAAATCCACGCGGCGAAGATGACGTAGTCGGTCAGCGTGTCGAACGAACCCGACAGCGCCAGCACGCAAGTCAAGACGCACTGGAGCACGAGCGCGTTGACGGGCACGCGCGTCCGCTCGCTCAGCCGCGCGAGCGGGCGGAAGAAAAGCCCGTCCTTCGCCATCGCGTAAGAGATGCGCGCCCCCGAAAGCGTGCCCGTGTGCAGCGAGCCGAGAGTCGAGAGCATCATCGCCATCGCGATCACGCCGACCGCCGCGGGGCCGAGGAACTTTCGCGCGACCTCGGTCGCGACCGACGAAGCCTTCGCCACGTTCGCGACCTCGGCGGGCGAGAGCACGTAGAGGTACGCGAGGTTCGCGAAGATGTAGAGCGCGGCGACGATCAAGATTCCGCCGATGAGCGCGATGGGAAGATTTCGTTGCGGTCGCTTCACCTCGCCCGCGACAATCGTCACGTTCGACCAGCCGTCGTAGGCCCACAGCGCGCCGAGCAGCGCCGCGCCGAACCCGGCGAGTCCGCCGCGCGCCGTCGCCTCGACGCCCTCGCACGCGCCGCCCGCGCCGCTCAAAGAAAAATGCTCGAAGCTCCCCTGGGCCAGAAGAAACGCGCAGACTCCGATTGCGAGCACGATCAGAATCTTCAAGCCCGTCAGAAACACGGAGACCTTGCCGCTCACCGAGACGGCGAGGCAGTTGACGAGCGTGGCGAGGATGATGATCGCGAGCGCGACTGCCTGAAGGTGGCCGAAGGGGAAGTCGTAGCCCGCGAGGTGCAGCGTGTAGTAGTTCCGGTCGAGCGCGTTGTGCAGAAGGATGTTCAGGAAGATGGCGAAGCTCACGCCCTTCGCCGCCTGCGAACCCGTGTACGCGACGGCGAACTGCGTCCAGCCGTAGAGGAACGCCAGCGGGCGACCGTAGCCCTCGCGTATGAAGACGTACTCGCCGCCCGCGCGCGGCATCATCGCCGCAAGCTCGGCGTAAGTGAGCGCGCCCGCCAGACTCATGAAGCCCGCCACGGCCCACGCGACGATGACGAGCCACGGCGACTCGACGTTGCACATCATCACGCGCGTCTTCAAAAAGATGCCCGTGCCGATGACGCTCCCGACGACAATCGAGACCGACGCGAAGACGCCGAGGCCGCGGACGAGCGTGATCGTTTTGTTTGTCGGCTCAGCCATACGTTCTTTCGCGCTCGCTCCTTTGAGCTACCAGACTTCGTTCGTCAGCAGGTCTTCGTAAGAGTCCCGTCGGCGGATGACTTCGGCGCGACCGTCTTCGCGGATAAGGACGACCGCGGGGAGCGGGCGACCGTTGTAGGGGAACATCTGCGCGATGGTGTACGCGCCGGTGTTGAGGAGCGCGAGGAGTTCGCCGGGGCGCACGTCCGCGGGGAGCTTGCGGTAGTCGGGGAGGCGGCCTTCGCGCTCGATGTCGAAGTAAACGTCGCCGGAGTCGCACAAGGGGCCGGCGATTTTGTAGGGCCTCTCGGCGGACTGGTCTGCGCGCGAGGCGGAGACGACGTGATAGTACCAATTGTAAGTCGTCATTGAGAGCAGGAGGTTGAAGCCCGCGTCGGTCAGGAGCCAAACGTCGCCCGTCTCTGGCCGCTGCTTGATGTTGCGGACGGTCGTGAGCAGCGTGCCCGCATCGGCGATGACGCTGCGTCCGGGTTCGAGAAGTATCGTGACGCGTTCGAGTAGGTGCTCGGCCTCCGCGTCGCGTGCGGAGTCGCGCGCGGCCTGAAGTGCGGCGGCGAGTACGTCCGACGGTTCGAGTTCCGCGCCGAGCATCTCGCGCTCGTCCTTTGGCAGGTCGTCGGCCTGCGAGCGGTCGCGGAGGTAGTTGACCGGGATGCCGCCGCCGAGGTTGATGTGTTCGAGCGCGTGGCCGGACTCGTCATAGATCGTCTTCAAATGCTCCCACATCGTCTTGAAAGCGGCGGCGAACGGCTCAACGTCGGGCGTCTGCGAGCCGACGTGTATGTGTATGCCTGAGACGTGCAGGTGTTCGGGCGAGCGAAGCGCGAGGCGGAAGGCGTCGAGGACTTCTGCGGAGGTGATGCCGAACTTCGAGGTCATCAGCGCGGTCTGAAGTCCGAGGTGCGAGCGCGTGCCGATTTCTGGGACGAGGCGGAGCGCGATGCGGGCGCGCTTGCCCAAGCGCCGCGCGCGTGATTCAATCAGGCCGATCTCGTAAACCGAGTCAACGTTGATTGAATAGATGCCCGCGCCGATGGCTTCGTCAATCTCGGCTTCGGTCTTGCTCGTGCCGTTGAAGATGATCTGGTCGGGGCGGAAGCCCGCGCGCAGGGCCTTGAAGAGTTCGCCGCCGCTGTTGACCTCGCAGTCAATCCCCGCGTCGCGGACGACCGCGAGCAGCCCCATCGTCGAGTTCGCCTTCGACGCGTAGAAGAATCGCACCGGATGCCGGACGCGCGCGGCGGCCTGCTTCAGACGCTCGATGTTCGAGCGCACGCGGCGCTCGGAGAAGACGAAGAGCGGCGTGTCGTGTTGGCGCGCGAGCGCCGCCGTGTCAACGCCGTCAATGAAGAGTCGGCCTTCGCGCGTTTCGAGGTAGCCGGGGATCGCCCACGCCGGGGCGACCGTCGTTTGTGTCATCAGTTGCTCCGTCACTGCTTGCGCGCCGCGTCGCCGGGAGTACGTTGGCGTCCGACGCTTCTGTCCGAAAAGCTGTCCGCGGAAGATGTTTGCGAAGATAGTCTGAGAGTTTTCGAGCGTCAAGCGTCGAAGGATGGAAACGAAAATGCCCGGTGAAGAGGCCGTAAAAACCGCGGAAACTGCGGGCGAAACCGATTGGGCGCGGGTGCGCGCGATGTTCCCGGTCACGGAAACTTACGCCTACCTGAACAGCGCCGGCGCGGGGCCTGTCTCTCGCCGAGTGGCCGACGCGGCGGCGCAACTCTACCGGGAGACTTTGGAGTCGGGCGACCACCTTTGGAACGTTTGGCTCGCGCGGCGCGAGGAGGCGCGGGCAGACGTAGCGCGTCTGATCAACGCCGAGCCGGACGAGATCGGCTTCACGACCAACGCCTCGACGGGGATGAACCTGATCGTTGACGCGCTCGAAGGCGCGCGCGAAGTCGTCTCGTGCGAGCTTGAGTTTCCGGTCTCGACGATTCCCTGGATGCACAGGGGCGCGAACGTCCGTCTCGTGAAAGCGATTGACGGAGTGGTTCGGGCGGAAGACCTGCTCGCTTCATCGGGCGACGATTCGGTCATCTGCGTCAGCCACGTCCAATACTCGAACGGCTTGCGAATGCCGGTCGAAGAGATCGGCGCGAACAAGGGTCGGCGCACCTTTGTCGTCAACGCGAGCCAGTCGGCGGGCGTGCTTCCGATTGACATGAAGCGGATGAAGATTGACGCGCTCTGCTCGAACGGGCACAAGTGGATGCTCGCGGGCTACGGCGCGGGCTTCGTCTATCTCTCGCGCGAACTGTTGGAGCGCTCCCGCCCGCGGGCGATCAGTTGGATGAGCGGCGAAGACCCGTTCGAGATGCGTAACGACTCTTATGACGTGCGCGGCGACGCAGCCGCGCGCGCCGAGATCGGCTGTCCGCACTTCGCCAACATCTTCGCGCTCGGCGAGGCGGCGCGGCAGGCTCTTGAGATCGGCGTTGGAGAGATCGAGCGTCGCGCGCTCGCCGTCAACCGTCAACTGACCGACAGCCTCTCGGCTGCGGGCTGGAAAGTCCTCTCGCCGCTAAGTGACGAGGCGACGCGCTCCGCCGAGACGCTCGTCGAGGCCGAAGACCCGCAGCGCGTCTTCAAGCACCTCACGCGAAGCAAAGTCGCCGTCTCGATCAAGCCCGAAGGCTTCCGCGCGGCCACGCACTTCTTCAACGACGTGTCGGACATCGCCCGACTCGTCTCCGCGCTCGAAGAACTGCGAGGGTAAACGTCTCTGTGACCTTCGTGAAATGCTTTGTGACCTCTGTGGTAAAGGGAGACGAACTTAACCACAAAGGTCACAAAGGTATCCACAAAGGGCACGAAGGCTGTTGCTCGTAAATCTGAGGAGGATCAGCATGGCAGGCACACGTCCACTCTTCATCCCCGTCATCCTCGGCACGTCGCGGCAGGGGCGCATGAGCGAGCACGTCGCGCGCTTCGTCTTCGGCGAGTTGAGCAAGCGCGGCGGCGTCGAGACCGAGTTGATTGACATCCGCGAGTTGGACTTCCCGACGGGCGACGAAGGCTCCACGATCAAGAACGCGAAATTCTCCGAGACCGCGATGCGCGCCGACGGCTTCCTGCTCGTCGTGCCGGAATACAATCACGGATACCCCGGCCTCCTCAAGCACGCGCTCGACACGAACCTCGCCGAGTACATACACAAGGCGGTCGGCATCTGCGGCGTCTCCGCCGGGCCGTTCGGCGGGACGCGCGTCATCCAGAACCTCCTGCCCGTGATGCGCGAACTCGGACTCGTGACGATCTTCTGGGACGGCAATTTCTCGTCCGTGCAAAACGCCTTCGACGCTTCGGGCGAACTGACAGAGACGGCCTACGTCCGCCGCCTCGACAAGTTTTTCAAAGAGCTTATCTGGATGGCGAAAGTCCTCCGCCACGGGCGCGAGAACGTCGGCATCGAAGACGAGTAAGCCCGCCGAACTCACACCATAGTTGAAGAGTTTTTTAGGAAGGAGAGACGCATGGCGGAGAGCGAAAAGATGATTTGCCCCAGGTGCGGAGTCGAGATGAACCGGCACGCCGAGAAGGTTGATTACGCCGCCGGACTCGCCGAACCCGAAGCCGTTGACCCTGAACTCGGAGGCGTCGTCGAAGAGTTCCACACCTGCCCTTCATGCGGCCAGACGCTCTCGCGCCGCGCCGTGTGAAACTCATTTGACAGCACGAGCGGCCTTGAGTATGTTTCCCGCGTCATGGCGGGCAAATGAGATTAGGCGGAAGCGACGCAGCGTTGACGCTTCTATGCAGACTCGCGAGAAGGGCAATTTAACCGAAGCCAAAATCCTCGCTGCCCTGGTCGCCGCGGGCTACTTGGTTTCCGTGCCGTTCGGCGAAGGGCATAAATACGATTTCGTCATTGACGATTCGGTAGGCCTCCGCCGAGTCCAATGCAAAACCGGCAGGGTCAAAAGGGGAGTCTTGCTATTTAACAGCTACAGCCAGTCGGGCAACGGCGCGACAAAGCAAGGCTATCACGGTCTGGCGGATGTGTTCGCCGTTTTGAATCCTGAGAGCGGCGATGTATATTTAGTCCCGGTCGAAGGTTTCGGGACGACCGGCGTCACTTTAAGGTTGACGCCGACGGTGAACGGACAGATTCAAAAGATCAACTGGGCAGTTGATTACCTTCTGACTCCGCTAAAAAATACGAACTGATTTTCGCGCGAGTAGCTCAGTGGTAGAGCATCTGGTTCCCAACCAGAGGGTCGCGGGTTCAAGCCCCGTCTCGCGCTTTTTTCTTCCTCTTAAATTTCACTCGACAGCGTAGTACCAATTAGAGACACGCCGCACTTCGTTGGTACACGCCGGCGGCGTATCGGCTTTGGCCCGCGTGATATTGCGGCGAACATACGTCCGTCGAGGCTTCGTCATCGTGGCACGTTCGTTGCGCTGAATGTTGTGCGCGGGTCGAAAAAAACTTTTAGCTTGCGGAGGAGAAACGAAAGTGTTGAAGAAACTTTTTGCTGGCGCTTGCGTGTTCGCGCTCGCGGCCCTGGCCGGGTGCAGCCAGAGCAGTGACAACGGCAATGCTTCGACGACGACGACGAACAGCGTCGCCGCGACGAACGTCAACTCGACGGCCACGACAGCGACGACGACGGCCAATCCGGCGGCGCGCAGCGGACCGGACAATTCGGAGATAACGACCGAGACGGCGGACGGCGTCACGACCGAGACGCGGACGTTCAAAGACCCGAACAGTCGCGTCGAGCGCGTGGTCGTCACGACGCGCGACGGCAAGAAGACGGCGCGCGTTTACTACCGCGACAAGTCGGTGCGCGAACTGCCGGACAACAAGGTCGAGAGCGCGTTGGACTCGACGGGCGACGCGCTCGTCTCGGCGGGCGGCAAGGTCGTTGACGTGTCGAAGGACGTGGGCGGCACGGTGGCGGACAAGACGGGCGAGGCGGCCACCAAGACTGTGGAGGGCGCGAAGACTGCGGGGCAGGCGACGGCGAACACGGCTGAGACCGTCGGCGACAAGACCGCGGAAGGCGCGAAGAAGGTCGGTGAGAAGACGGCGAAGGGCGCGAAGAAGGTCGGCAGCGCCGTGAAGAACGCCGTCACGCCTTAGCACGAGCGCGGGCGCTTTAACGGTCGCGCATTAGCTGAAACTAATTCGCAGGGGGCAGCCGCGGATTCGTCGGCTGCCCTTTCTTCCTCGAAACGGCGACTGCCCTCTCTTCGCGCGCGGGTGTTATACTCGCACGCGAAGCCGCCGGTCGCCTCGTTGATTCGGTTGCGAACGCGGCGGAGAGTTCTTCGGAGGTGCAAGGACGTGGCCGAGGCGAAGAGTTGGACAGTCATCTGCCCGTGCTGCGAGGCGACCATCGTCGTTGACGCGCAGACGGGCGCGATCATCTCTCACCAAGAGAAGGCGAAGCCGCTCGCCTCGTTCGAGGAGATGGCGAAGGAGTTGGAGAACCGCAAGAAGGTTCGCGAGCAGGTCTTCTCGCAGGAGTTAGGCTCGATGAAAGACCGCGAGCGCCTGCTCGAAGAAAAGTTCCGCGAGGCCATGAAGCGCGCCGAGAAGGACAAGGACACGCCCTACAAGAACCCGCTCGACTTCGACTAGAAAACCGCCCGGGAGTTCCCACGCGTGGGCGGGCGACTTCATCCGCCCCGCGCTTTTAGCACGCAGTAATTCCCAAAGCTATCCGCACTGTTAACCCTTCCCCTTGCCCGTCAGCGCCTCGTCCTCGACCTCGCCGCCTTTGCTGATCGGGACTTCAATCGGACGCCGGTAGCCGATGCCGCGCTCCTCGCTGTCAATGTCGGCGGAAGGCAGCGGCGGCTGGGCGGGGTCGAGCGAGGGCGGGTTGAAGCCGGGGTAGTCAATGCGCGCGTGGTAGATGGCCGTCAGCGAGGCGGTCATCGTCTCGCGTATCTTCGTCAGCTCGCGCAGAGAGAGGTCGCACTCGTCTAGTTGGCCGTCGCTGACGATGGCGTCGAAGATTTTGTTGACGATGGTCTGGATGTTTTCCGGGTCGGGGCGCGCGAGCGAGCGCGCGGCGGCCTCGCAACTGTCGGCGAGCATCATGATGGCCGCCTCTTTGAACTGCGGCTTCGGGCCGGGGTAGCGGAACTCGCGCTCGTCAACGCTGACGCCGTCGGGCGCTTCGGCCTGAGCCTTTCTTAAAAAGAAGTGGAGCGTGCGCGTGCCGTGGTGCTGCGGGATGAAGTCGGCGATCTGTTTCGGCAGGCCGATCTCTCGCGCGAGCTTCAATCCATACGTGACGTGGCTCGTGATGATGCGCGCGCTCTGCGACGGGCGCAGGCGGTCGTGCGGGTTCGCGCCCGTCTGGTTCTCGACGAACATTTCGGGCGCGGCGAGCTTGCCGATGTCGTGGTAGAGCGCGCCGATGCGCGTGAGCAGGTTGTTCGCGCCGACCGCGCGCGCGGCCTCTTCGGCGAGCTGGCCGACCGCGTGCGAGTGCTGGTTCGTGCCCGGCGCGCGCAAGGCCAACTGTCCCAGCACGGGAAGGTCTGCGTTCGAGAGTTCGAGCAGGCGCACGTCGGTCAGGATGCCGAACAGGGACTCGCCGACGGGCAGCATCCCCGCCGTGAAGATGGCCGTCAAAAGCCCGCCCGCCATCCCGCACGCGACCGCGAGGAGGATCGCGTTCAGCGTCAGAGGCTTCTGCGAAGAGAGCAAGACGGCGAGCGCGAGGACGACGTTCGCGCCGCCGACGACGAGTCCGGCCTTCGTCACCGACTGCCGCTCGCGGTAGCGGCTGATGCCGTAGATCGCCGCGGACGAGGAGACGAGCGCGTAGCAAGCGGCGAGCGTCCCGCCCGGCGCGAGCAGTCCGGCGAAGAGCGCCGTCAGGACTGCCGTGATGAGCGCGAGCTGTGTGTCAACGAGCATCGTCACGAGCAGCGCCGAGGCCGCGAAGGGAATCGCGAACGTCCAGATTCCGGCGTCGTTCGTCGGCGCGCGCATTGACTGCGAGGCGATGCCCTCGGCGATGGCGAGGCCGGCGCGAATCATCGCGAGTCCGATCAGCGCCGAGAGTCCGACGAGCGCGAAGGCGCGCATCGTCGAGAGCGGGAGCGCCGTCACCGTCGCGCGGTACTCTGTGAACCGCCAAGCACCCCAGTAGAGCGCGCAGGCGAAGAGGAAGAGGCCGATGAAGAGTTGCGGTCGCCGCTCGGTGTGGCTGTACTCGCGTATGGACGCGAACTGCGCGAGCATCAGCGGCGTGACCGTGTCGCCCTCGCGCGCGACCGTCTGGTTGCGCTTGAGCGAGACGACCGCGGGCGGCGCCGCCTTCGCCGCCGCCTCGCGCGCCGATTCGGTCGCGTCGCGGTTGAATGTGACGGTGGGTTTGAGCAGCGGCGTCAGCGCAGACGCGATCAACTCGCGCTCCGAAGGCTTCCAGCCCGCAAGCTCCGAGACGCGCGAGCGCAAAGAATCGCGCGCCGCGTCGAGCGAGACGAAGCGCCCGCCCGCGGTGGCGACCGTCTCCTGCGAGCCGTCGCGCACGCCCACGACGCGCGCCTGCGGGCCGACCTCGTCGGCGTCGCGCGGGTCGAAGACGTAGCCGCCGCCCGCGTCGCGCATCAGGTGCGTCAGCATTTCGAGCGCGCCCGGGTCGAAGTTGTGCGCCGCGACGGCGCGCGCGATTGCCGCGCGGTCAGCGCCCGCGCCGGGCCAGACGAGTTCGCGCTGCGCGTTCGCGTTCAGGCTGTTCGCGTTCGACTGCGCGCGTGCGTCGGACTGTTGTTTGAGCACGACCCATGAAGAGCGGAAGCTGAGCACGGCGCTCTCGATCTGCGCGGGGTCGTAGTCCCAGACGGCTGGCGTATCGCGCCGCGCGCCCTCGCGCCGCGCGTTCGTCGCGCGCGCGTCTTCCGAGGCGATGTCGGCGGGGGAGACCACGTCGGCGCGGACGATGTCGCCCTCCTGATAGACTTCCGCAGAGGTCAGCGCGGAGCGCGTGCGCGCGAGCAGGAGCGTGCTCAGGATGGCGAGCGCGAAGAATCCCAAAACGAAGCGCGTCGTCGGCCTGAACCAGCGTAAGGGCCGGAGCGCCGAGTGCAGCAGGCGGTTGCGCGCGTCGGCGAACGGGCTTGTGAAGCGGGGGCGTCTTCCTTGTCTCGTCATGGCGTCGGGTTCTAACGCGCGGCCAAACGTTCCGCGCGCTCTGCGTCGCCCGTCTCCTGTCCTTCGTCTGTCTCGTCCGGTTCGTCAACTTCCTCCGACTCATCACGCGCGGCTTCGTCGGGGAGCCGCGCGCGCTTCTCTTCGTGCGTCAGGTCGCGCGCGAGTATCGCGCCCGCGCGTTCGAGGAGCGGTCGCAAGCTGTCGGGCTTGAGCGCCGAGACGGCGATGCAGTCGCGCGCGCCGGCCCCGCAGACATGGCGCAGAATCGCTTCGAGTTCGTCCGGCGGCAGAAGGTCTGACTTGTTGAAGGCGACGACGCGAGGGATGTCCGTGTGGCCGAGTTCGTTCAAAATCCTCTCGACCGATTCGAGCTGCTGCTGCCAGCGCGGATTCGAGGCGTCAACGAGGTGGATGAGAAGGTCGCTGTCGTCGATCTCTTCGAGCGTCGCGCGGAAGGCGGCGATCAGGTCGGGCGGCAGGTCGCGTATGAAGCCGACCGTGTCGTTGACGATGACCTCCTGCTCGCGCGGGAGTCTGAGGCGGCGCGATGTCGGGTCGAGCGTCGCGAACATCCGCTGCTCGGCGAGGACTTCGGACGAGGTGAGCGCGTTCAGGAGCGTTGACTTGCCCGCGTTCGTGTAGCCGACGATTGAAATCACGGGGAGGCCGCGGCGCGTGCGCTCCTTGCGCCGCTGCTGTCGGCGGAGGCGCTGGTGCTCGATCTCTTTTTCAAGACGGTTGATGCGGTCGCGCACGCGGCGGCGGTCGGTTTCGAGTTTCGTTTCGCCGGGGCCGCGCCCGCCGATGCCGCCCGCGAGCCGCGAGAACGCCGAGTCGTGTCCGGCGATGAGTCGCGGCAGGATGTAACGCAACTGCGCAAGCTCGACCTGAATCTTGCCCTCGCGCGTCTGCGCGCGCTGCGCGAAGATGTCGAGGATGAGCTGCGCGCGGTCAATCACTTTCAGGTCGGTCGCTTCCGAAATCGAGCGCACCTGCGCCGGACTCAACTCCTGATCGAAGACGATGAGGTCTGCGCCCAGGCGGAGCGCGCGGACGAGCAGCTCGTCAAGCTTGCCGCGACCGAGGACTGTGCGCGGGTCAACGTTCGGACGCCGCTGGATGATTTCGTTGAGGACGACGATGCCTGCGGACGCCGCAAGCTCGCGGAGTTCGGCCATTGACTCTTCGGCTTCCGTCGTCGAGCCGGTGGTCACGCCGACGAGGATCGCGCGGTCGCGCGCGGCGGCGCGGCGCACCGCGCGGCGGTTGCGCGCCATCTCCTCTTCGAGCGAGTCGATGAGTTCGAGGAAGTCAACGTCGAGCTGCGACGCGGCGGGCGCTTCAAAGAAGGTGTAGGCGCCGTCGTCCGCGCCCCCGTCTTCGACCTGTTCCGGCGTGACGGGCAGAAGGTGCGCGCCGCGGACTCTGCCGGGCAGGCCCGTGCGCTCGTCAACTTCGAGCGCGACCATGAGGTCGAGTCGGAGCAGCGCGAGGTCGTTCAGGTCGTCCTGCGTCAACTCCTCGCCGCGCAGGTGCGTGTGGACGGCGCGCAGGCCGCGGAAGCGTTCGGTGCCGACGCGCGTTCGCTTCAAGTCGGGCCACTCGATGCGGCGCGCGTCGCCGACGACGACCGCCGAGACGTAACCCTTGCGGTCAATCAGCGCGCCGATCTGGCGGCGCGTCTCGTGTGAAAGCTCGGAGAGTTGGCGCGCGAACTCCGGCGTCACGACCTGCTGCGGCGAGATGCGGCGCGAGTAGAGTTTTTCGATGCGCCGGAGTTGGTTCGGCTTCAGCCCCTGCGTGTTGCCCTGTACGTTACTGATTGTTCAATCCCTCCGGCGGCGACAGAAAGTTTCCGCAAGCGTGGCACGCACCGGAGACTTTAGCCCTCGGTGCGTTTCGGTTCGGCCTCAAGTTAGAGGTTGAGTGAAGCGAGCGGAAAGAAACGGACGCCGTTTAGAACCCTTCGATGTTAGCCAGTGCGCGAACACTTCGGCTCGTCGTGTGAGCGGCGCGCGACCCACGTCTGATTCAAAAACTTTCGCGACAAAAAAGAAGCCGCGATTTTGAGGCCGCAGCGCGTGTCTCCTTAACTTTCGCGGAGTATAGCACAACCAAACCGATTGCGGAATGCGGATTTCGGATTGCGGATTGGTGCTGAAAGTGAACGCTGTCTGTCGTCTTTTGTCTCCGCGCATTAGCTCAACCCGCGATGACGGCAAGCCCTGCTCTTCAAATCCGCAATCCGAAATCCGCCGCTCCGCAATCGTTAGACAGTCTCCGCGCGGGCGTCGTATGATGAAGTTCAACTATTTGTCCGAGGTCGTATCGAGTCGCGTTCGGGGCTGAAGTCTGACGGATTTCGGCGGGCGCGGGTGCGGCGCGGAAAGTCCGCGGGGTGTGACGGATGTCGAAGGGACAGATCGTGCGTGTTGATCCGGCGGCGGCGATACCGGGCGGCGAGGTGTCGGTCGAGTGCGAGGACTTCGACACGAGCAACGTACGCGTGTGCCGCGCTTCGATTGGGGGCGAGCCGGCGCGCATGGTCGGGGCCGCGCCGTGGCGCGTGATGGCGACCGTGCCCGAAACGATTGAAGAGGGCGGCGAAACGGATGTCCTGCTCGAAGCCGGCGACGGAGAGCGAACCGAAGCCGCGCGCATGGTCGTCGGTCGCAAACTAGCCGAAGACCTGCACCTCGTCGCGAACCCGGCGATTGACCCGGACGACGGCTCGCTCTACGTGACGCGCTCCGGCTCGCGCGGCCAGCGCATCCCGATGTCGCTCATGCGCGTCACCGCCGACGGTGAGTTGACGGGCGTGACGGGCGAGATCACGAATCCGACGGGGATAGCCTTCGACAGCCTCGGCCAGATGTTCGTGACGAGCCGCATGGACGGGACGGTCTATCGCGTGACCCCGTTCCACGAGGTCGAGCCGTTCGCGCGCAACCTCGGCATCGCGACCGGAATCGCGTTCGACTCGGTGGGGCGGATGTACGTCGGCGACCGCACGGGCACGATTCACAGAGTCAACGGTCGGGGCGAGTCTGAGGTGTGGGCGCTCGTCGAGCAGTCGGTCGCGGCCTTCCATCTTGCGTTCGGGCCGGACGATTACCTGTACGTCACGGGGCCGACCGTCTCTAGCAGCGAGTCTGTGCAACGCATTGACCGCGACGGTCGCGTGTCGGTCTTCTTCAAGGGCCTGGGCAGGCCGAACGGACTCGCGTTCGACGGCGAAGGCAATCTCTACGTCGCCGCTTCGTACAGGGGCCGCCGCGGCGTCGTGCGAATCTCGCGCGACGGCCAAGACGCGCGGCTCGCCGTCGCCGGGATGAACGTCGTGGGCCTCGCGTTCACAGCCGCGGGCGACATGATCGTCGCCACGAACGACGCCGTTTACAGCCTCCCGCTCGGCATCAGAGGCGCGCTGCTGAAGTAGCCTTTCGCCCGATTGCTCTTTCGCGACCTCGCGTGCTACTTTCCCTGACTTCGAGTCGGTGCGGTTTGGGTGCTTTGAAATGCCATCCGATATTGTAGGCCAGCTAATCATCTACATCGTCGTGCTGCTTCTCGCCATCTCGGCGCACGAGGCCGCGCACGCTTGGATGTCCCACAAGTTCGGCGACGACACGGCCTACCTGCTCGGTCGCGTCACCCTCAACCCGGTCAAACACACGGACCCCATCGGCACGCTTCTGATTCCGATTGTCGGGTTCATCTACGGGGCGATGGGCGGCGCGCACGCAGGTCTGCTCATCGGCTGGGGGAAGCCGACGCCGGTCAACCCGCTTCGGTGGCGCAACAAGGATTTGGCGAACGTGATGGTGTCAATCGCGGGCATCCTCGCGAACACGTCAATCGCGCTCGGCGCGCTTGTAATCATCAAGGTTCTACAAGCGACGGGGCAGTTCGGGAAAGGGGCGACGGTAGGTCATCTGATGCGAGGGGCGATGTCGCCAAATTTCTCCGAGCCGGTGGCGATGATCCTTTTGATGATGCTGTTCCTGAACGCGTCGCTCGCCGTCTTCAATCTGCTCCCGTTCCCGCCGCTCGACGGGAGCAAGATTCTCTACTCGATACTGCCGAGCAGCGCCGAGCCGATGCTCGATTTCCTTGAGCGGTACGGCTTCTGGATTTTGATAATAGCCATGTACTTCGGTTTCTTCGGCGTCATCTTCGCGCCGGTTGATTTCATGATCAGCCAGCTACTCATACTTTAAAGCACAATTATCTTTGACCTCGCGAGTCTGTATGGCTAAACGAATTTTCAGCGGCGCACAGCCGACCGGAAACCTCCACATCGGCAACTACCTCGGCGCGCTCCGCAACTGGGTCGCGTTGCAGCACGAGTACGACAGCTTCTACTGCGTCGTTGACCTGCACGCCATCACCATCCCGCAAGACCCGAAGCACCTCGCCGCGAAGACCAAGGAGGTCGCGCGCATCTACCTCGCCGCGGGCATTGACCCGAACGTCTCGACCATCTTCGTGCAGTCGGACGTGGCCGAGCATTCGGAGTTGGCGTGGATTCTCAACTGCGTCGTCCGCATCAGCGAGCTTGAGCGCATGACGCAGTTCAAGGACAAGGCGAAGAAGCAGCGCGAGAACGTGCTGGCCGGACTCCTGACTTACCCGGCGCTGATGGCCGCAGACATCCTGCTCTACCAGACAGACCTCGTGCCGGTCGGACAGGATCAGCGCCAGCACCTTGAGCTGACGCGCGACATCGCCGAGCGCTTCAACCGCGACTTCGGCGAGACGTTCCGCCTGCCCGACGCCTTCATCCCGAAGGTCGGCGCGAAGATTCAGGCGCTCGACGACCCGTCGAAGAAGATGTCGAAGTCCGACGAGAACGTCAACGGCAGCATCATGCTCATGGACGACGCCGACACCATCCGCCGCAAGTTCAAGCGCGCCGTCACGGATTCGGGAACTGAAATCAAGTTTGACGAGTCGCGGCCCGCAATCACGAACCTGCTTACCATCTATCAACTGCTGACGGGCAAGAGCGTCGAGGAAATCGAAGCGCACTTCGAGGGCAAGGGCTACGCGCAGTTGAAGTCGGATTTGGCCGACGCGACGATTGAATTCCTGCGACCGTTTCAGGAGCGTGTGCGCGCCATCAGCGACGACGAGTTGCACGCAATACTTTCGGAAGGCGCGGGGAAGGCGCGCGCAATCGCGTCGGTGACGATGCGCGAAGTGCGCGAGCGCATGGGAATCGTGGGAGCGTAAACTTTGTCGAGCGAGCAGCAGCAAGAGACGAAGCCGACCGAACAGGGCACGGTCGCGAGCGCGGCGGAAGGCCAGCCGATCAACGTCGCGGGCGCGACGCCGGAAATCTCCGCCGCCAGCAGCGGCGAGGAGCTGAAACTCGTCCTCGGCGAGTTCGCCGGCCCGCTCGACCTCCTGCTCTACCTCATCCGCCAGGAGCAGGTCAGCATCTACGACATCCCCATCGCGCGCATCACGGACACTTACCTGAAATACCTGCGCTTGATGCAGGACATGGACATCACGGTCGCGAGCGACTTCCTCGTCATGGCCGCGACGCTCATCGAGATCAAGTCGCGGATGCTCCTGCCGCGCGACCCGGCGATCAGCGAGGAGGAGCTTGAAGAACTCGACCCGCGCCGCGAACTCGTCGAGCGGCTGCTCGAACACCAGAAGTTCAAGGCCGCGGCGGAGATGCTCTGGTCGCGCGCGACGGTCGAGCAGGCGGTTTATACGCGCGCGCCCATCGAGACGGACAAGGAGAACCCGGAGGTCGCGGCGGGCGCGTTCGACCTGCTGCGTGTCTTCCAGCAGATTCTCGCGCGGCGCAAAGAGGAAGTGTTGATGGAGATCGAGCGCGAGGAGGTCACGATGGCCGAGATGCTCGAACGTCTCCGCAACATGATCTTCTCGGCGGGCG
>DASRCS010000215.1:0-19037 GCA_035652995.1 Pyrinomonadaceae bacterium | reverse complement strand
CCCACTGTTCGGGGTAGTGCGCCGACGCGAGCAGTATCTGGTCTTCGTAAACGAGGTGGTGGCGCTTGGCCTCCGCGAGCAGTTCTTCCCTGAACTTCGGGTGTGCGATGTTGATGAGCGCCATCGCGCGCTCGCGGACGTTGCGGCCCCACAAGTCCGCGATGCCGTACTCGGTGACGACGTAGTGAACGTCGCCGCGCGTGGTGACGACGCCCGCGCCCTCTTTGAGTTGCGGGACGATGCGGCTCACCGTGTCGTTCTTCGCCGTCGAGCGCAGCGCGATGATGGGTTTGCCGCCTTCGCTGCGGGCCGCGCCGCGGATGAAGTCAACCTGGCCGCCGATGCCGCTGTAAAAACGACTCCCGATTGAGTCCGCCGCGACCTGCCCCGTCAAATCAACTTCGAGCGCGGCGTTGACGGCGACCATCTTCCGGTTGCGCGCGATCTGGACGGGGTCGTTCGTGAACTCGACGGGGCGGAACTCGAAGAGCGGGTTGTTGTCAACGAAGTCGTAAAGGCGGCGCGTGCCCATGCAGAAGCTCGCGACGATCTTGCCGTCGAGAAAACCTTTCTTCGAGCAGTTGACGACGCCCGACTCGATCAGGTCGAGCAGGCCGTCGGAGAACATCTCGGTGTGGACGCCCAAATCCTTCTTGCCGCCGAGCTGCGCCAGCACCGCGTTCGGGATGACGCCGATGCCCATCTGCAAGGTCGAGCCGTCGTCAACGAGCCGCGCGACGTTCCTTCCTATTTCGATTGCCGCCTCGTCAATCTCCGCCTGTTCGGGTTCGGGAATCTCCGAGTAGTTTTCGACGAGGAGGTCGAGGCGGCTGACGTGGATGAAGCTGTCGCCGAGCGTGCGCGGCATGCAGGGGTTGACCTCGGCGATGACGTGCGAGGCGCTCTCGGCGGCGGCCTTCACGATGTCAACCGAGACGCCGAAGCTGCAAAAGCCGTGCTCGTCGGGCGGGCTGAGTTGGATGAGCGCAACGTCCAGAGGCACGCGGCGCGAGCGGAAGAGGCGCGGAATCTCGGAGAGAAAAATCGGCGTGTAGTCGGCGCGGCCCTCGTGAATCGCCGGGCGCACGTTCGAGCCGATGAAGAAGGCGTTGTGCCGGAAGTTGCGCGCAAACCTCGCCTCGGCGTAGGGCGCGACGCCCAGCGTCATGATGTGATAAATCTCCGTGTCGGCCAACTCTTCGGCCCGCTCGCCGAGCGCATTGACGAGCGCCTGCGGCTCCGCCGCGCCGGAGCCGACGAAGACTCGCTGCCCGCGCCTGATCGAGCGCACGGCGGTCGCGGCGTCAACCAACTTCTCGTGATACCGCTCTCTCCAACTGTCCCTTTGGTTCATCACGTCCCTCCAAACTTCCACGTCTCCGACCTCGACGGAGCAACGTGTGTGCCGCCTGAACCCGCAAAATCAGTTGACTCGCGCCCTCGAGTTGCCGCCGCGCGACCGGCCCGGCGCGGGTTCCCGTCGAAAGCTGCGGAAACGGCTTCGGGTGTAACGTCGCCGTCACGGGTATGAGTCTTGCAGCGAATGATGCACGGCGGCGTTTGAAGAAGAAGTCGCGACGATTTGGGTGAGATTACACAGCGCCGCACATCACGACTGAGTAAGAATCCACAGCCATGACACGCCAGCGCGTAACGATTGACGGGAACGAAGCGGCCTCCTACGTCGCCTTCAAGACGAACGAGGTCATCGCCATCTATCCGATCACGCCCTCGTCGAACATGGGCGAGAACGCCGACGCGTGGGCCGCCGCGGGCGAGCGCAACATCTGGGGCTACACGCCCAAAGTGCGCGAGATGCAGTCCGAAGGCGGCGCGGCGGGCGCTGTCCACGGAACACTCCAGACCGGCTCGCTCTCGTGCACCTTCACGGCGAGCCAGGGCCTGCTGCTGATGATCCCCAACATGTTCAAGATCGCGGGCGAGCAGACGCCGACTGTCTTCCACATCGCCGCGCGCTCCGTCGCCACGCACGCGCTCTCCATCTTCGGCGACCACTCGGACGTGATGGCCGCGCGCTCGTGCGGCTGGGCGACCCTGTTCTCGAACTCGGTGCAGGAGGTGATGGACTTCGCGCTCGTCGCGCAGGCCGCCACCCTCAAGTCGCGCGTCCCGTTCGTCCACGCCTTCGACGGCTTCCGCACCTCGCACGAGGTCGCGAAGATCGAGCGCCTCTCGGAAGACGACATGCGCGCCGTCATTGACGACGAACTCGTCCGCGCGCACCGCGCACGCGCGCTCACGCCCGACCGCCCCGTGATGCGCGGCACGGCGCAGAACCCGGACGTGTTCTTCCAGTCGCGCGAGCGCTCCAACAGTTTCTATGCCGCCACGCCCGCCGTCGTGCAGGAGACTTTCGACAAGCTCGCCGCGGTCGCGGGCAGACAGTATCGTCTCTTCGATTACGTCGGAGCGCCGGACGCCGAGCGCGTCGTCGTGTTGATGGGTTCGGGCTGCGAGACCGCCGAGGAGACCGTCCGTGTTCTCGTCGAGCGCGGCGAGCGCGTCGGCCTCGTCAAAGTCCGACTCTTCCGCCCGTTCTCAGCCGAGCATCTGCTCGCCGCGTTTCCCGTCACGACAAAGGCCATCGCCGTGCTCGACCGGACGAAAGAGCCGGGCGCGGCGGGCGAGCCGCTTTACCAGGACGTGCTGACGGCGCTCGGCGAGAGCATCATCGCGGGCACGTCGCCCTTCGCGCAGATTCCGCGCGTGGTGGGCGGGCGCTACGGCCTCGGCTCCAAGGAGTTCACGCCCGCGATGGCGAAGGCCGTCTTCGACGAGTTGAAGAAGGCGACGCCGAAAAATCATTTCACCGTCGGCATCAACGACGACCTGACGCACACCTCGCTCGACTTCGACCCGGCGTTCTCGACCGAGCCGGAAGACACCGTGCGCGCGCTCTTCTGGGGCTTGGGCGCGGACGGGACGGTGAGCGCGAACAAGAACTCCATCAAGATCATCGGCGAGGGGACGGAGAATTACGCGCAAGGCTATTTCGTTTACGACTCGAAGAAGTCGGGCGCGATGACCGTCTCGCACCTGCGCTTCGGCCCGCGACCGATAGGCAGCACGTACCTCATCAACCGCGCGAGCTTCGTCGGCGTGCACCAGTTCAACTTCGTCGAGAAGTACGACGTGCTCGAAGCCGCCGAAGAGGGCGCGACGTTTCTTTTGAACAGCCCGTTCCCCGTTGATGAAGTCTGGGACAACCTGCCCCGCCCAGTGCAGCAGCAGATCATAGACAAGCGTTTGCGCTTCTTCGTCATCAACGCCTACGACGTGGCGAAGCAGGCGAGCCTCGGCACGCGCATCAACACGATCATGCAGACCTGCTTCTTCGCCATCAGCGGAGTGCTGCCGCGCGAGGAGGCGATTGCGAAGATCAAGGAGTCAATCAAGAAGACGTACGGGAAGCGCGGCGAGCCGGTCGTGCGGCAGAACTACGCCGCCGTGGACGCGGCCATCGAGCATCTGTACGAAGTTCAGGTTCCCGCGCGGGCCGACAGCGAGCGCGAGCGACCGCCGGCTGTTTCCCCCGCCGCGCCTTCTTTCGTGCAGAACGTCACTGCCGAAATACTCGCCGGGCGCGGCGACCTGTTGCCGGTGAGCGCCTTCCCCGCGGACGGCACGTACCCCACTGCCACCGCTCAATGGGAGAAGCGCAACGTCGCCCTCGACGTGCCCGTGTGGGAACCTGACCTGTGTATCGAGTGCGGCAAGTGCGTCTTCGTCTGCCCGCACTCTTCGATCCGGGCGAAGGTCTGCGACGAAAGTGACCTGGCCGCCGCGCCCGAAGGGTTCAAGCACATCCCTGCAAAGTGGCGCGAAGTGCCCGACAAGCGCTACACGATTCAGGTCGCGGTCGAGGACTGCACGGGCTGCCGCCTCTGCGTCGAAGTCTGCCCCGCGAAGGACAAATCAAATATCTCGCGCAAGTCGCTCAACATGAAGCCGCAGCTTCCGATCCGCGAGCGCGAGCGGGTGAACTGGGACTTCTTCCTGAAGCTCCCCGAAGCGCGCCGCAACGGCTGGATGAAGTTCGACTCCGTGAAGAACGCGCAACTCTTGCAGCCGCTCTTCGAGTTCTCCGGCGCGTGCGCGGGCTGCGGCGAGACGCCGTACATCGCTCTGCTCACGCGTCTGTTCGGCGACCGCGCGATCATCGCGAACGCGACGGGCTGCTCCTCGATCTACGGCGGCAACCTGCCGACGACGCCCTACACGATTAACGCCGAGGGGCGCGGCCCCGCGTGGTCGAACTCGCTCTTTGAGGACAACGCGGAGTTCGGTTTGGGGATGAGGATGGCGCTCGACCAACAGGGCGAGTACGCGCGCGAGCTTGTGAGCCGATTGCGACCGCTCGTCGGCGGCGCGCTCGCCGACGGCCTGCTCGCGCAGGATCAGTCGGACGACTGCGGCATCAACGCGCAACGCGAACTCGTGGCCGCGCTCAAGGCGAAGCTCAAGGACAACTTCGACCCGCAGGCGCGCGACCTGCTTTCAATCGCCGACTCGCTCGTCCGCAAGAGCGTCTGGATCGTCGGCGGCGACGGCTGGGCCTACGACATCGGCTTCGGCGGTCTCGACCACGTGCTCGCTTCCGGCGCGAACGTCCGAATCCTCGTCCTCGACACAGAGGTTTACTCGAACACCGGCGGGCAGGCTTCCAAGGCGACGCCGCTCGGCGCGGTCGCGAAGTTTGCCGCCGGGGGCAAGCCGACGGCGAAGAAAGACCTCGGCATGATGGCCGCGAAGTACGGAGGCGTCTATGTCGCGCAGGTCGCGATGGGCGCGTCGGATTCGCAGACGATGAAGGCGTTTCTCGAAGCCGAGGCGCACGACGGGCCTTCACTCATCATCGCCTACAGCCACTGCATCGCGCACGGCATTGACATCGCGAAGGGGATGCACCAGCAGAAGCTCGCCGTCGAGTCGGGCCACTGGCCGCTCTACCGCTACAACCCCGCGCGCGCCGACGAAGGCAAAAACCCGTTCCAGCTCGATTCGGGCGACCCGAAGATACCTTTGCAGGACTACATCTACACCGAGGCGCGCTACCAGATGCTTCAACAGAGCGACCCCGCTTCGGCCAAGCTCCTGCTCGCGCAGGCGCAGGCCGCGGTCGCGGAGCGCTGGCGGCAGTACAAGCAGATGGCGGAAAGGAAGTGATGAGTGATGAGTGATAAGTGATAAGACAAAGCCTTGTTTTCTCTTATCACTTATCACTCATCGCTCATCACTAAACGATCATGGCTGACCTGACAACTTCATACATGGGCCTGCGGCTGAAGAACCCCGTGGTGGCTTCGGCCTCGCCGCTGTCGAACACGCTCGACGGCATACGCCGTCTGGAAGACGCGGGCGTCAGCGCCGTCGTCATGTACTCGCTCTTCGAGGAGCAGATTTACTTCCAGAGCTTCTACATCGACTACTGCCTGAGCCACGGCGTTGACAGCTACGCCGAGTCGCAGAGCTACTTCCCGGAAATGCGCGACTACAACGTCGGCCCCGACGACTACCTGCAACTCATCCGCGACGCGAAGGCCGCGGTGAACATCCCCGTCATCGGGAGCCTCAACGGCGCGACGCAAGGCGGCTGGGTCGAGTACGCGCGCCTCATCGAACAGGCGGGCGCGGACGCACTCGAACTCAACGTCTATTTCATCCCCGCGAACCCGCACGTGACGGGCGAGGCGGTCGAGCGGCGCTACATTGAAATCCTGCGCGCCGTGAAGCGCGCCGTCTCGATCCCCGTGGCGATGAAGCTCAGCCCGTATTTTTCGAGCGTCGGCGACGTGGCCCGCCGTCTCGTTGACGAGGGCGCGGACGCGCTCGTCCTCTTCAACCGCTTCTACCAGCCCGACATTGACATCGACAACCTCGAAGTCACGCCGCGCCTCGCCTTCAGCCAGTCGCACGAGCTGCGCCTGCCGCTGTGCTGGGTCGCAATTCTCTACGGGGAGCTTCTGACGGACTTCGCCGTCACGACCGGCGTGCATTCGTGCGGCGACGTTCTGAAGTCGCTGATGGCGGGCGCGAAGGTCGCGATGATGGCGTCGGAGCTTTTGCAGAACGGCGTGGGCCGCGCCGGGCAGATACTCGAAGAGTTGGAGCTTTGGATGGCGGAGCGCGAGTACGTCTCGGTCAAACAGATGATCGGGAGCATGAGCCGCACGAACGTCGCCGACCCTTCGGCCTTCGAGCGCGCGAACTACATGAAGATGCTGGCCTCGTACAGGCCGCGGCACTGACATCAACAATCAAGGGGGCGACCGGATGACTTAAGTTAGGAGCGTGTGCCATGAAGAAAGACGAACGCGACATACTCGAAGTGCTGCGGGCGGAACTCGACATGATCGAGAAGGGCGGCTACGGGCGCTCGGTGCGGACGCCCTGGAAGCCGACCTCGGTCTTTCAGGATTCGCTGACGTGCCTGAACTACGGATACCCGTACCGCGCGCACCCCTGCGACGAGTGCTTCCTCGACGCACTCGTCCCGAAGGACAGGCGCTCCGAGGTCGTCCCCTGCCACCACATCCCGCTCAACGAAGAGGGCGAGACCGTCGAGACGCTTGAGCTGAAGGACAACCAGCAGCTCACCGAGGAGACGGTCAAGCGCTGGCTGCGCGAGAAGATCGCGAAGCTCGAAGCCGAGCGCGCCGCGGCGAAGTAACCGCGCCGGAGTGACATAGTTGCCGCGCCGCACTGTCGGCGCGAAGAATCATGCGGGTGAATTGCGAATCACGTCCGAGCTTCACGCGACGCATGGCCGCCGCGCTCGTCGGCGTGTGGCTCGGCGCGAGCTGCCTCTTCTGCTGCGGCGACGTGACGAACGCGCACGCCGCGCACACCGCCCGCGCCGACTCCGCCGCGACACAGGCCGCCGCGCACGGAGACGACTGCTGCCGCGCGCATCTTCAACATCAGGATAAGAACGTCGCGGGCGACACGCCCGTCGGAAGCGTCGCGCAGGACGCGAGCGTCGGAAGCGCCGGGCATGACACAACAATCGGGAGCGACGCGAGCGTTGACGCGTCGAGTGCGCGCGCCGGGCGACTGGCGTCGCAGGGCGGCGAGCCTTGCGTCCGTTGCTCGCGCCAGGTCGCCAACTCTGCGCGGCGCACGCGCCTGCCGTCCGCCCCGGCGGGCGCGTCGGACTGCCGACCGTCGCACGGCCTTCCGAGGTTCGTCGCCGAAGCGGCGCGAGGCAGTCAACGACTTCTTTTGAACCGCAGCGGGACGCACGCGCGGCTCTGCGTGCTGCTGATTTAGTCGTGTGTCTGGTGTCGCCGGCGCGCGTCCGCGTCGGTCGTCTTCAAATTTTTCAAGACATCAGGAGACACGAAAAATGAAACGCATCAAACTTCTCTCCGTCGCACTCTTGATCGCGGTCGCGGGCGCGCTCCACGCCGCCGCGCGCGTGCAGGGCGCGGGCGTCGGACGCGCAAGCGGCGACAAGCCCGCCTGCTGCAAGGCTCACAAGGCGAGCGACAAACAGGCCGCAGGCGACTCGTGCGACATGGCGGGTGGCGACTGCTGCTGCAAGTCGCACTCGGCGACGAAGCAGGCGGCGAAGGCTTCGGACGAAGGCGGCTGCTCTTGCTGCGACTCCGGCTGCTGCGCTCACGACAAGAAGGGCGCGCAAGCCGGCACGATGAACGCGAGCGGCGCGCAGGCGATGAGCTGCGACGCTTCGGGCGACTGCTGCCAAACTTGCGACTGCTGCGGCGCGCACAAGTCGCACGCGGCGCACGAGTCGGCGGGCGGCGGCAAAGGCGACGGCGCGAGTTGCTGCGCCGGCTGCTCGTGCTGCGGCGCGCGACAAGCGGCGCGTCGTTAAGAATGAACACGGACGGGGGCGTGCGGTCGAAAGGTCGCACGCCCTTCGGCTCTCGGCCAGGGGCCGGGGCCGGACTCGAAACGGAAGGGGGTGAGCCATGAACAGGGTTCTCGTTTACTTCTTCCTCGGCGCTCTCGCGCTGACGGTGCTTTACGTCCTCGCCGTCACCGTCTTCTCCGCGGCGTGGAACGGCGTCAGGGCTTACTGGCGTTCGCGCGGGACGCGCGTCGTCGTCTGCCCCGAAACGCGCAGGTACGTCGCCGTCGAACTGGACGCCGCGCACGCCGCCGCGACCGCGGGCGAAGAGGGCGGGCCGGAACTCCGGCTGCGAGCCTGCACGCGCTGGCCCGAACGAAGGGACTGCGATCAGGACTGCGTCCACCAGATCGAGAACGCGCCCGACGGCTGCGCCGTGCGCGCGATGCTCGCGGACTTCTACGAAGGCAGGACGTGCGCGCTCTGCGGTCACGAGGTCGGCGAGATTCACTGGCACGACCACAAGCCCGCGCTGCTCCGACTCGAAGACCATCGCACGTTCGAGTGGCAGGAGATCGCGCCGGAGTCTCTGCCCGAAGCTCTCGCCACGCACCTGCCCGTCTGCTGGAACTGCCACGTCGCCGAGAGCTTCCGCCTCGAACACCCCGAACTCGTCCTCGACAGGGAATCGAAGTCCGCGGCTGCACACGCCCACAGGTAAGGCCCGCGGCGAACACGGATGAACGCCCCGGCACTTCGGAGCGCCGGCGCGGCGAATGGTCGAGGGAAACGCCGGAGGCGCGGCACATGGTAGCCGGGGCTACGCTCGCTCGCGCTCGCTGCCCCCGGCTACCTTCTTTGTGCCCCTCGCGGGGCAGTCCCATCCCTCGTTGTGGTTACACCGAGTTGACGTTACTTGTTCCCTGATCTTGCTTTTGCCGAGGAGACTTCCGCCGGCTGCGACGCGGGCGAAGACGAACTCATCTCGTCCACCTTCGCGCGGAGTTGCGCGAGCGCCTCGCTGTTCGGGCTGACGGCTTCGAGCTTGGCGATTGCGGCGCGGGCCTGCGCCGCGTCGCCCTTGCGCGTGTAGGCGATGGCGAGGTTCTGGAGCGTCTGCGGGTGCTGCGGATTAATCTCCAGAGAGTGTTTGAACTCGGCGATGGCGCGGTCGAGTTGCGCCGGCTCGCGGAGCATGAAGGTGAGTCCGTAGTCGGTGCGGACGTTGACCTCGTCGGGCTTCTTCGCGAGCGCCGCCGCGTACCAACGCTCGGCGTCCGAGAACTTCTCGGCGTCGAAGTACGTGTTGCCGAGCGAGACGAGCGTGCCGTAGTCGTCGGGCCGGAGCTTGTTCGCGCGCTCGAAATATTTGACCGCGTCGTCGTAGCGCTCGGCCTGCGCGGCGAGGCTCGCGGCTGCGGTTTGCGCGTCGAAGTTGTCGGCCTTGTCGTCGGCGAGCTTCGCCGCCTCGCGCACCGCCACCATGTCAACGCCCGGCTGCGTCGCGGAGTTTTGGATCGGCGGGTGGCCGGGCGGGAGCGCCGCGCTCTGCTGGCCGGGCGCGGCTGCCACCGCCGTCTGCGCGGGAGCGCCCGCGCGGTTCGCCGTGTTCGCGAAGACGAAGCCGACGATGAAGCCGAGCAGCACGCCGACGAGCGAAAAAAGGATGTTCTCTTTATTCATTATCATTCACCGAAATCGCGCTTCTAATCTTCAACAGTTGAAGCCCGTGTGCCGGAGGCCGTTGCGATGCGTTGCGAGCGGCGCACGACGGGCCGAGAGCCTCGCTTCCCCCGGCCCGTCGTGCGCCGCATCCGCACTCCTCACGCGTAGGAGTGCAGACCGGGAAGGAGATAGCTGACGCCGAGGTACGTGAAGACGATGAGCAGGAACGCGACGATGGCGAAGTAGGCCGAGGCGCGTCCCGTCCAGCCGCGCGAGATGCGGACGTGGAGGAAGCCGCCGTAGGTGAGCCAAGCGACGAACGCGCCCGTCTCCTTCGAGTCCCAGCCCCAGTAGCGGCCCCAACTTTCGTTCGCCCAGATCGCGCCCGTCATCAAAAGCAGCGCGAGTCCGGCGAAGGTGACGCCGCCCGTCTTGTACATGAGCGAGTCAATCTTCTCCTTGTCGGGCAGCGCCGCGCGCAAGCGTTCCGTCTTGAAGCTGAAGATGATGACGAAGAGCGTCGCCGTGAACGCCGCGATGAGCGCGGAGAGTTCGACCGGGTTCGACTTGAGGCTCAGGAAAAGCTCGCCGCCGCGCGTCTGTATGAACTGCGCCGCGGCGCTTTCGAGCCGTGCTTGTCCGAGCGCGGCGACCTGCTGCGGCGCGAGTCCCTGCTGTTCTGCGAGGTACTGTCCGAACTTCGCGTACTGCCGCGGGTCAATGTGCTCGACGACGCTCGTCAGAGTCTTCACCTGCCACACGAGCGTCGCGATTGCAGCCCCTTGCGCGACGAGCGAGAGTTTTAGAAGTCGGTGGCCCCAAGCGCGCGCCGGCTCGCTCTCGCGCGCGAGGTATCTGCCGAAGAGGATGACCGTGCCGACGAGCAGCGCGCCGCTTGCGGCGAGCAGCCAGCCGACGTAAGGTAGGTCAACTCTGAGCGGCAGGCTCATGCCGCGCGCCGCGTCCGTTCCGATGAAGGCCGACGCGCCGTAGGTCCCGAAGGTCGCGGGCGAGAAGACCGAGAAACGGCTGACCGACGCGATGACCGCGAGCGCGAACAGGCTCGACCAGATTGCCATCGCCTCGGTCTTCACGCCGTCCTTCAAGAGATAGACGACCGCCGCCGCGAAGCAGACGAGCGCGACGCCGTAACTCAACGAAGCCGTGCCGACGTGAATCGGTCGCCAGTAAGAATCAAGCACCGGCGGGAGGTTGACGATCTCGCCGCCGATGAAGCGTGCGAGGATTAAAATTATCGCGGCGAGCGGGAGCGAGAGCGCGCCGAGGAAACGGAAGCTCTTCCGGTGTGCGATGAGGAGCGTGGCGAGTCCCGCGCCGAACGCGAAGGCGAGCGACAGGTCATACAAATTCGCGAACGGGATGTAGCGGAAGAACCACGGCGTCTGGCCGCCCTGCCGCGTGAAGACCGCAAGCTCGCGCTCATACGCAGTGACCCAGCGCACGAGCCAGCTCGCGAGGTTGAAGAAGACGCCGCCCGTCGCCGCCCAGAGTCCGAGCCGCTGGAAGAGGCGCGAGGGCGCGTACAGGTCTGTCAGGTGGAAGACCGCCGCCGTCAGGTAGCAGGCCAGCGCCAGCATCATCAGCGCGCCGTCGGAGACGAAGTGCTGCTCGCCGCCCGCCCGCACGCGCAGGAAAGTCAGGAGCGCAGCGCCGCCCACCGCGATGATCGTGGGGAGGAATGAAATTAACGACGACGGTATGAATCCGATTCTCGATTCGATCCTCGGCGCGCTGACGACCGCCGGGTGTTTGATTGCTTGACTCATTACTCTTGAACCTCTTCGTCCTGCCCGCCCGTAATCGCCTTGACGAGCCGCTTGAAGCGGTCCTCAAAGCCGAGCCTGTTGCGGTTGGTGTTGCCGCCTAAAATGATTTGAAAGTTGTTCGCGCCGTCGCGCTCGACGATTGCCCAGACGCGCTGGTGCGCGAAGAAGAAGACCGCGCCGAGCGTCGCCGCCAGCAGCACGAAGCCGAAATAGACGACGTTCGTTCCGGGGTCTTTCTGGATCGAGAGGATGTGCGCCGCGCCCACCTTCTCGAAGTCAACCAGCTCGAACTTGTAGCCGGCGATTGCGCGACCGACCATCGGCCCACTTGAAGCAGCCGCCGCCGGAAACGCGTAGCCGCGCGCCGCCTCGCCCGAACTCTTCGAGATCATCAGGGCCGCCGCCGGGTTGTTGTAGTCGGGAGATTTTGAATCGGCCTGCCCGCCTTCGAGCGCGAAGTCGGAGAAGAAGTCGGCGAACTTAATGCGCGTGCCGTCGGCGAGCGTCGCCGTCTGGTCGCGCATGATGGTTATCTCTTCTGCTTGCGCGCTGCCTTCGGGCGTCACGCGCAAGCGGATGCTTCGGGCCTTGCCGTCGGGGACGAAGCTCGCCTGGAAGAAGCGGTAGCCGCGGTAGTCGTAAGGCTTGTTGAGTTGGACGAGCGCCTCGGTCGTGCCGCGCGCGGGGTCTTTGATCTTGATGCGCGTCAGCCAGTCGAGCGTGTTCATCCCCTCGGTCGAGCCGTTCTTGTCAATCAGCTTCTGCTGGATGTCTGTGCACTCGACCTCGAAGGGGAGAGAGACGGTCTGCTTGATCGGCTGGTCGAGTTTGAAGAAGGTCTCGGACATCTCCGACGAGGTCTCGCCGGGCGCGAGCGCCATCTGCCCGGTGTGGCCGTACTGTGCGGTCAGGAAGCCACCGACGAAGATCGTGAGGAGCGCGACGTGGACGGCGTATGCGCCGAGCCGGTTCCAAGCGCCGCGCTCGGCGAAGACGAAGGTCTTGCCGTTCTTCTCGGTGACGCGCGCCTTGTAGCCGAAGCCGCGCGCGGCGGTCGCGACCTGCTCGGCGACCGCCTGCTCGGACTCGCCCGCGAGCGTCAGGTCTTTGCTGCACTCCTGTCCGCGGAGCCAGTGCGCCGAGGCGTCGAGCTTCTTGCGCGAGATGAAAGTCCACGCCTTCGGGAAGAAGTCAATCGAGGAGAGGATGATGTTGAGCGACAGAACCATCAGCAGCGCGTTGAAGTACCACGAATGATAGATGTCGAAGAAGCCGAGGTTGCCGTAGAGAATTTGCTGCGAGGGCGTCAGCTCGAAGTAGTATTTGTCGAAGCCTTCGACGTTCACCTGCTCGATGAGCATCCCCACCATGCAGGCCGCGGCGAGCAGGACGAGCAGCACGACGCCGAAGCGGACGGAGCTGAGCAAGTCCATCCCGCGCGTGACGAGCGAGGGCGAGGTGCGCGGCGCGGCGACCGGCTCGCTCATGATTTTCGTCCGGGGGTTCGTTGCGGCAGACATCTTCTTTACTCTTCCCTCTTCCCGTCGTTGGGCCTGATTTGCTGTTGCGGCGCTGGGGGCGCGCGCGCTCCGAGTTCGGCAAGCGTTATGCCAGCGCCCGCGGGCGCGGATTTTTCAACTTAACCCGCACTTAACTCGCGGCGCGAGTGGCCGGGCTTCGAGGGGCATTTCCCGCAACGTTGGGTGAGAATCCTCAGCACGCGCCCGCGAGACGACCGGCGCGGCGCGCTGGTCTTCGACTCTCCTTAATTTTTATTGCTCAAGAAAAACCTCGGTTCTACGTCGCGATTTGAACGACGCCGGGCGCGGGTCGTCCGCGGCGGACGCGGGCGCGGCTGAGCGGCGCGCGGCGCGGAACGGGCGTTGCAGCCCGCAGGGCGGGAATAACTCCCGACCGCCCGCGCGGCTGAGTCAGTTCATTCAAAAGCGGGTTCTCATCACAAGCGGTAAGGCTTAACGCGGCGCGGCTCCGATAGCACTGGAGAAACAGCCATGAAAAAATTGAAGACCGTCAAAGCGGCGCTCATCGGCGCGTGGCTTTTGGGCGGGCTTTTGCTCGTCGGCGCGGGATACGCCTTCGAGTCTTCAGCCGCGCCCGACAAGCACCACGCGCCCCAGAAGGCGTCGGTGCCCGTCGCGCAGAGCAACAACCCCGCGGACTACGTCGGCGCCGACACCTGTTCGACCTGCCACGAGGATCAGACCAAGAACTTCTCGCACACGGCACACGCCAAGCTCGCCAACGACAAGAGCTGGAAGGGCAAGGTTACGGGCTGCGAGTCGTGCCACGGGCCGGGCAAGGCCCACGTCGAGTTGATGTCGGAGGCCGTCGGCAACGGCACCGACCCGAAGACCATCGCCGACAAAAAGATTCACTCCTTCGCGGGCGACAGCCCGAAGGAGGCTTCGCAGACCTGCCTCGCATGCCACGCCGGGCGTGACGAGCACAGCAACTACATCCGCGGCGAGCACTGGCGCAACGACGTGGGCTGCACCGACTGCCACTCGGCGCACGGCGGCGGCCCGAAGGGCGGGAACGACGCGGCCTCCAACGTCTTCGTCTCGCCGGCGAACGCCGAGAAGCCCGGCGACGCCAACCTGAAGATGCTCCGCGAGAGCGAGCCTCAGCTCTGCCTGAAGTGCCACGCCGAGCAGAAGCACCAGTTCAACGAGCCGTTCCACCACAAGGTTCTGGAAGGCGCGATGAATTGCAGCGACTGCCACAACGCGCACGGCGGCTTCGAGCAGAAGCAGACGCGGCTCTCGACCGGCGCGGACGCGGCCTGCGTGAAGTGTCACACAGACAAGCAGGGGCCGTTCGCCTACGAGCACAACCCCGTCAAGACCGAGGGGTGCGCGTCGTGCCACACGCCGCACGGCTCGGCCAACCCGCGCATGCTCCGCACGAGCAGCGTCGCGCAGCTCTGCCTCGAGTGCCACAGCCAGAGTCACGGAGTCGGCGCGGCCATCGGCGGCCCGGCGAAGAACATCGCCCTCCAGTACAGGGACTGCACGATCTGCCACGTCAAGATTCACGGTTCGCACACCCAGCCCGCGTTCCTGCGGTAGGGGCGTGGAGAGAACAGGCATGAAGGCTCAAACTTTCTTGAGCGAGAGGATGGACGACATGAAAAAAGTTACACACGTGCTGCGCGGGCTGTCGGGGGCGGCGCTACTTCTAGCGCTGGCCGCGACGGCCACCTGGGCGCAGCAGCCGACGGCCACGCCATCACCTAGCCCACAGAAGAAGTCCGCCGAAGCCAAGTCTCAGACCTCCACCCCCAAAGCTGGAGAAGCCGGCGGTGACTACAACGTCACCTCCAGCATCGAGATTGGCTACCGCGGACTCCGCGTGGGCGGGGACCTGAACAAGTACCAGAGCGATTTGAACTACAAGACCGGCCCGCGCCTCTTCGACAGCAGCTTCCTGATGCAGTCGAAGCCGGGCGCGAAGGGCCAGTTCCTCGACTCGCTCCTCCTGACCTCGACGGGCTGGGGCGGCGACCCCTACGGCCACGTGCGCTTCAGCGCCGAGAACTCGAAGTGGTTCCGCTTCGACGGCCAGTTCCGCCGCTTCAGGTATTACAACTTCCTCGACGACCTCGCGAACCCGAAGACGGCGAACCAGACCGGCACGGTCGTGGTTCTCCCGAACCCCGTGACGGGCAAGCACGGCTACGACGTGCGGCAGCAGATGGGCGACTTCAACGTCACCATCCTGCCGAAGAACGACCGCGTCAGCTTCAACTTCGGCTACTCGCCGGAGCGCTACAGCGGCCTGACGTTCACGACCTACCACGCCTACGGCGCGGAGCTGTTCTTCCCGGCCAACACCACCTCGCGCGCCAACGACTTCCGCGTCGGCGTGGACTGGAAGCTCGGCCCCGTCAGCTTCTCGCTGTTGCAGGGCTTCCGCCGCTCGCACGACGAGTCGGTCATCGACTTCACGGGCGCGCAGACGAGCTACCTCGCGACGACGACGACCAACCTCACGACCGTCAACGGCTTCGTCAAGCAGCAGCCCGTCAACGGCAGCACCGACTACACGCGCTTCAGCGCGCACACGTTCCTCGCCAAGAAGCTCGACATCACGGGCCGTTTCATCTACAGCAACTCGAACACGACGGTCAACTACCTTGAGACCGTCGCGGGCGCGAACATCAACACCCGCGTCACCGGCGCGCCTTCGACCGGCGCGGCCAACGGCGCGCTCACCTTCGTGGACAACACCAAGAGACCGAACGTCGTCGGCGACTTCGGCGTCACGTTCCTGGCGACCGAGAAGCTGCGCCTGTCGAACACCGTCCGCTTCGAGAGCTTCCACATCAACGGCCTGCTCGACTACAGCTCGGTCTTCAACCTGACGAACAAGAACGGCTCGCCCTTCCTGCTCACCACCGGCAACAGCCTGCTGGGCCAGAGCAACGTCAGCTCGTTCCGCAAGATCACGGACACGGTCGAGGGCGACTACCAGTTCAATGACCGCTACGCCGTGCACTTCGGCTACCGCTACGGCACGCGCCGCGAGACCGCCTTCCGGGGCGGCTACGACACGCGCTCCTACACGCCGACCGTCCTCGCGGCCACCGCCGACACCGAAGAGAACCACACCAACGTCTTCTTCGGCGGCTTCAGGATTCGGCCCGTCAACAACTGGACGGTCTTCTTCGACGCCGAGCGCGGGACCGCCGACAACATCTTCACGCGCGTCGGCGAGTACAACTACACGAACTTCCGCGCGCGCAGCCGCTGGACGCCGACCCGCCGGCTCGCGCTCAACTTCACGCTCGTCACGAAGGACAACTCCGACCCGTCAATCGTTGACGGCGTCTCCATCGCCGACTTCGGCGTGAGTTTCAAGTCGAGGGTGTTCACCTCCTCGGTGGACTACTCGCCGAACGCGCGGCTCTCCTTCAGCGGCGGCTACAATTACAACTGGGTGAACGGCGACGCGATCATCAACTACGCTTATGCCGTCCCGCCCTTCGCCACCGGCGCGCCGGGCACGGCCCAGGCGTCAGTCACCGGCCACAGTCTCTACTTCGTGAGAAATAATTTCTTCTACTTCGACACCGTGGCCCACCTCTTCCCGCGTTGGACGCTTTACGCGGCCTACCGCATCAACAAGGACACGGGACAGGGCAACCAACTCTCGAACCCCGCGCTGGGCGTCGCGCAGGTCATCAGTTCTTACCCGATGAGCTACCAGTCGCCCGAAGCACGCCTGTCGTTCCGCTTCAACCGCAGGCTTGAGTGGAACGCCGGCTACCAGTATTACGCTTACAACGAGAGCGATCTCGTTCGCCTCGGCCTGAGCGTGAGGGCGCAGAACTATCACGCCCACCTCCCCTACGTCTCGCTGCGCATCTACTTCGGCGGCGAGCACTGATAGGCTTTGACAGCGGGGCGTGACGGCTCACGCCCTCCGTGTAACGGAAAATGATACGAGGCCCGGCGCTGACGCCACGGCGCGGCTCCGGGCCTCTTTTCGCAAGCGGCAACACTCCACGGTGAAAAGATGAGACGCAAGGCGGTCACGACCGCAGTCTTCCTCGCGCTCGCCGCGCTGACATTCGCGCACGGGCGGCTCGCATCGAGCGCCGCGCCCGAACCGACTGGCGACCCGCAACGCCGCGCGCAGTCGGGACAAACTCGACAGCCGCAGCAGACGGCGCGGCGCGACTACTCGCACTTCTCACACTCCGTCCCCGAACACGCCAAGCAGAAGTGCGACGCGTGCCACAAGTTCCCCTCCGCGAACTGGAAGGACGTTCGCAAGGGCAAGGACGCTTTCCCCGACGTTACCGAGTACCCGGAGCACGCCTCTTGCATCGGCTGTCACAAGCAGCAGTTCTTCGCGCGCGAGCGGCCCGCGCCCTCGATCTGCTCGAACTGCCACGTCGGCGTCACGCCGTCCTTCACCGCGCGCAAGCCCTACCCGAATCCGCGCGAGACCTTCGACGCCTCGCCGTTCGGCAGCACCGTCACCTCCGAGTTCGGCATCAACTTCGCGCACGACAAGCACGTTGACCTCGTCGGCCAACTGCGACGCGAACGGGAGCGCGAGCGCGTGCGCTTCGTCACGGCTGCGTACCGCCCCGAAGGCGAGCAGAAAGAGCAGAAGAAGGAAGAGGCGAAGAAAGAAGAGCCGAAGGAGACGAGCGACCCGAAGAGCTGCGCCGTCTGCCACCAGACCTACATGCCGCAGGGCGACGCCGAGGACGAGTTCGTTACGCGACCGCCGAAGAATCTGCCGGACGACGCCTTCTGGTTGAAGAAGGGAACGTTCAAGACTTCGCCCGGCCATTCGACCTGCTTCAGTTGTCACAACGCGGACGCCGGCATCACGCCGGCGCAATCGGACTGCAACGCCTGCCACAAACTGATTCCGCCGTCCGAGCGGCTCGACATCGCGCGCGCGCACGACGACTACGACCCGGCGCTCGCCGCGCGCATGGGCGTCGCCGACAAGTACACGTTGGAGCGTTGGAGCCGCCGCGGCGTCGCGCGCTTCCGCCACGAGTGGCTGCCGCACCAGGGCTTGAGCTGCACGGCCTGCCACGACGTGAACAAGATGAACACGCTCGACCGCTCGACGTTGAGGGTCGCGGTCAAGTCGTGCGGCGGCGGAGGCACGGGCTGCCACGTCGAGCAGACGAACGAAGGCATCCTCAACGAGCTGGTCTCGAAGAAAAGGGCCGACCCCGCGTTCGTCTGCGCGAAGTGTCACACGCTGAACGGCGCGAGGGCGCTGCCCGAATCGCACGTCGAGGCGCTCCCCGGCCCCACGCCCACCGCGAAGAAGGACTGAGAGCGATGAACGAGAAGCACGAAGTCCAGACGCAACTCACGCGCGAAGACGAGCCGCGCGACGCGCAAGCGCCGACGGACGGCGAAGCGCCGAGCCGGGACGAATCGTTAGCACCGCGCGAAGGCCGGACGCAACGCGCGCGCGCGCGGCTCGCCTTGAAACTCTCGACGCTCGCCGTCTCTCTCGTCGCCGTCGCAGTCGTCACGCTCGGCTCGCTCGCGTCGTCAAAGAGGAATGAACTCCCGCCGTTGAGGGCTAAAGTTCCCGGCGCAGACTTCAACATCCCTTTCGAGCCGGAGTCGCAAGCCGCGAACGACTTCTCGAAGTTCTCGCACACGAACCCGATGCACGCGCGTCTGCCGTGCCTGCTCTGCCACCGGCGCGAGACTAACTCGACGACGCCCGTGCGCTCGCTCGGTCACACGCCGTGCGCGGGCTGCCACGCGCAGCAGTTCAGCGACTCGCACAGCCCCATCTGCACGATCTGTCACACGAACACGGACTCGGCGAAGCCGCCGCTCAAACCTTTCCCGAAGCTACAGACTTTCGGCGTCGCCTTCGACCACGCGAGCCACACCGCGGGACGCGCGAACTGCGCGACGTGCCACCGGCCTTCGGGCCGCGGCCTCGCGGCGCTCTCGATCCCGTCGGGCGGGGCGGCGCACGCGACCTGCTTCAAGTGTCACACGCCGGACGCGGTCGCGCGCGACGGCCACGACATCTCCTCGTGCGGCAACTGCCACCGCCTCGGGCGCACGCCGCTCGCGCCCGCCTGGTCGAGCGCCTACACGACGACACCTTTCAGCCACGCATCGCACACGCGCAAAGGTCTCTCCTGCGCCGAGTGCCACACGGTTCGCTCGGGCGCGCCGCTCGCGCGACAGGTCGCCGCGCCTTTCCCGGCGCAGCACCACGCGCCC